>NZ_JBYTBE010000014.1:48127-117953 GCF_058788955.1 Roseateles sp. FW301-B2 | reverse complement strand
GGCGGGGTGGGGTCAATGCTGCTTGTCTCGCACCCGCTGCGCTCGGTGCTGGGCATCATCGTGGCGGCTGCCGTCTATTACGCCTTGAGCCGTCTGCGGCCCCAGGTCGCCCTGGATGCGGTGGCATGAGTTGCGCTGGATTGGCGGCGCGCCCGACGGGCCTAGCCGTGCCATTGGCGGAGTGGTACGGGCGCCATTTGGCGGGGTTGCGGGCGCGCGCCGAGGCGGCGCTGGCACGCTGCGGATATGACGCACTGCTGATCGCGGCCGGCATCGAGAAACATGCCTTCCTGGATGACCGTCCCTATCAGTTTCAGGCCAATCCGCTTTTCAAACTGTGGCTGCCGCTAACAGCGCATCCCGGCAGCTGGCTGGTGCTCCGGCCGGGCCAAAGGCCCAAGATCGTCTACCACCAGCCGAATGACTACTGGCATGTGCCGCCCGCCGACCCTGAAGGATTTTGGGTCGAGCACTTTGAGCTGGTCTTGATACGCCAGCCTGAGGAAGCACTGCAGCATCTCCGCCTGCCCGGACGTCTGGCCATCATCGGTGAGGCAGATGCAGCGTTGGGCGACTGCGTGCCCAACAACCCGCCGGCGCTCCTGAACATCCTGCAATACCAGCGTGCGGTCAAGAGCGACTACGAACTGGCGCAACTCCGTGCCGCCCAGCGACGCGCTGTGCCGGCGCACCGCAGCGCCAAGGCGGCCTTCCAGGCGGGGGCCTCGGAGCGCGACATCCACAGCGCCTATCTGGCCGCCAGCGGCCACACGGACCGCGATCTGCCCTATGCCAATATCGTCGCCCTCAACGAGCATGGCGCCGTGCTGCATTACCAGCACCAGGACCTTGCCCCGCCGGCCGCATCCCGCGCCTTGCTGATCGATGCTGGCGCCGACGTGAACGGCTACGCCGCGGACATCACCCGCACCTGGTGCGGCACCGACGAGCGCTTTGACGCCTTGCTGGCCGCGATGGAGCGGCTCCAGTTGGCCTTGGTGGACGAGGTGCGTGCTGGCGTCGACTACCGCGATATTCATCTGAGTGCACATCGACGAGTGGCTGAGCTGCTGAGCACGCAGGGCATTGTGAGGACGAGCCCGGAAGCCTTGCTGGCGGAGCGCGTCACCAGCACCTTCTTCCCGCATGGCATCGGCCATCTGCTGGGCCTGCAGGTGCACGACATCGGAGGCTTTATGGCCGACGACGTCGGTACGCTCGCGCCCAGGCCCGAGGGCCATCCCCATCTGCGCATGACCCGCAAATTGGAGCCGGGCATGGTGCTGACGATCGAGCCAGGGCTTTACTTCATACCATCGCTTTTGAAGAGCTTGGCGGCGATGCCTGCCGGCCGTTGGGTGAATTGGGGCCTCGTTCACCACTTGGCACGCTTCGGCGGGGTACGCATCGAGGACGATGTTGTGTGTGCTGACTATGGTGCGCCGGAGAACATGACGCGTGATGCCTTTGCTTTGGCCGATGCAGTGGCAGACTGAGCCTGGCGACTCGCGCGGCCTGCGGATCTGACAAGACCAGGCGACACCCCGTCAATGGGGCGGGGCGCCGAGCTGCCAGGGTTTTGGGTCGGCACGAGCTCGGATCCGGCACGAGGGCTGTCCACTGCTCGGGCGGGCGCATGATGTCTCGAATATCTCCGGGAACGCAACGCCCGGATTCCGCATCCAATGGGCAACACTCGCAAACTCCGGTGAACGCACCATGCCCGCCAAGCCCGCAATCAGCCACGCCCAAGCGCATCCCGCCAGTCAGCCGGATGGCGAACTCGCGCGCCTTGCTGCGGGCGGCGACGAGGCCGCCTTCGAGGCCTTGATGCGGCGCCACAACCGGCGCCTGTTCCGCACCGCGCGCAGCATCGTGAAGTGCGACGAGGAAGCCGAGGACGCGTTGCAGGAGGCCTATCTGCGGGCCTGGTCCGCTTTGCCCGGCTTCCGTGCCGAGGCACAGCTGTCCACCTGGCTGGTGCGCATCGTGGCCAACGAAGCCCTGGGCCGCCTGCGCAAGCGTGCCAGCGGCGCACAGGTGATTGCCTTGGAGGGGCTGGCCATGCCGTCCGACGATGAGTCCGCTGCGTCGACGACGCTCGAAGCGCTGATGAGCGATCCTGCCGCGCAGGAGCAGCCCGAGCGGCTGGCGATGCGCGGGCAGATGCGCCAGCTCATCGAGGCGCGCATCGATCAGCTGCCCGCGCTGTTCCGCACGGTGTTCGTGCTTCGCGCCGTCGAGGAGATGAGCGTGGAGGAGGTGGCCCTGGCGCTGCAGTTGCCGGCCGCCACGGTGCGCACCCGCTTCTTCCGCGCCCGTGCCCTGCTGCGTGAAGCGCTCTCGCAGGACATGGACGTCGCAACCGGCGACGCCTTCTCCTTCGACGGCGCGCGCTGCGACCGCATCGTCGCCACCGTGCTGTCACGCCTGGCCGCGCAAGCCTGCGCCAGCCCCGCGGCCTCGGACCCCTAGCCGCCCGCGCCCGGCTGGCGCCACCGGCCTCATTCACCCCGTTCGGCACTGACGCAAGCGCGCCAGCGCCTGCCCACGCCCCTGCGTGCTCGGTTTTGCAGGGGCATCCACTTCACTCGTTACCACCCCGCGCAAGGAGTTTCATATGTCGTTCCTTCAGATCTCGAATCCCGCCATGGCGCGTCGCCTGTTCCTGGGCAGCTCCGGCCTGTCCTTGTCCGGCGCCGCCGTGGCGCTGCTGGCCGGCAAGCATGCGCTGGCGGCGGCCAGCCCGGCCGGTTCGACGGCCAACGATGTGCAGATCATCAATACCGCCCTGGGGGCGGAGCTCGAGGCCATCGCGGCCTACCAGCTGGGCGCGCAGAGCCAGCTGCTGCAAAAGCCGGTGCTGGAGCTGGCGCTCGGCTTCCAGGGCCACCACAAGGAGCATGCGCAGACGCTGGCCAAGGTCGTGGAGCAGCTCGGGGGCAAGCCCGTCACGGCCAAGCCGGCCTACAACTTCCCGGTGGATCAGCTCAAGACCCAGGCCGACGTGCTGCGCTTTGCGGCGCGGCTCGAACAGGGCGCCGTGAGCGCCTACCTGGGGGCCGTGCCGCTGTTCGCGGACCGCGCGCTTGCCAAGGCGGCGGCCAGCATCCTCGGCGACGAGGCCATGCACTGGGCCATCCTGCGGCAGGCACTGGGCGAGGTGCCGATCCCCAGCGCCTTCATGTCGTGAGCCGCCGGATGTGGGCGCGCGCCTCCGGCCGGCGGTGGTGCCAGGTCTTGATCGCCGGCTTGGCCGCCGCGGCCAGCATCACCGCCAGGGCCGGTCCCGGCCAGCAGACCCCGGACGTGCTGCGCGGCGAGCAGCTGTATGGGCGCTGCATGGGCTGCCATGCGCCGGCGTACGACAGCGTCGGGCCGCGGCACTGTGGCCTGTTCGGGCGGCGCGCCGGGAGCCTGCCGGGCTATGCCTTCAGCGCGGCCATGAAGGCGCAGCCCTGGGTCTGGAATGCCGCCACGCTGGACCGCTTTCTGGCCGCACCGCTGGCGGCCGTACCCGGCACCAGCATGACCTACGACGGTATCGCCGACGCGCGGGAGCGGCGCGACCTCATTGCCTACCTTCGCGCGCTGGACGCCAGCCCGCAATGCCGGGCCACGGGTCCGGCCAAACATCAGGAGTGAGCGACATGCTTGAACGCAACACAGCAAACAAGGCCTGGCCGGTGATGGGCAGGGGCCTGCGAACGTACTGGGCCCTGCCGCTGGCCGCGGCCGTGACGCTGACGGCCTGCGGCGGCGCGGACGAGACCCCGTCCGCCGACACCACAGCAGCGGATGCGGCGGCCATGGCCGAGCAGGGGCGGCAGATCTTCCGCTACGACAGCTTTGGCGACGAAGCGCATTGGACCGACACCCTGCGCATGCACGAGGTCATCAGCGCCGCCGTGGATCCCGCCACGGCCCTGTCCGTCGGCCTGAAGGTCGATGCCCAGGCGCTGCCGGCCAGCGTCGTCGAAGGCATCAAGAACGGCAGCATCGACCTGAGCAAGCCCGCGACGACGATCGCCCTGCTGAAGCTGGACGCGGTGCTGGGCCTCAAGGGCACGGTCGAGACGGTGAACGGGCAGGACGTGCTCAAGCGTGTCGGCATCACCTGCGCGCTATGCCATTCGACGGTCGACAACTCGTTCGCGCCGGGCATCGGCAAGCGCCTGGATGGCTGGGCCAACCGCGACCTCAACGCCGGCGCCATCATCGCCCTGTCGCCCGCGCTCAGCGACGCAATGAAGAAGGTGTACCGGAGCTGGGGGCCGGGCAAGTTCGATCCGCGCCACAACATCGACGGCCTGAACAAGCCCGTCGTCATTCCTCCCGCCTATGGTCTCAAGGGCCTGCATGCCATCACGGTGACCGGCGACGGGCAGGACCTCGCGTACTGGAACCGCTATGTGGCCGTTGCGGAAATGGGTGGCCAGGGCACGGTGACGGAGCCGCGCCTGCAGCTGAGCATCAGCAACGGCAGCCAGGATCTGGTCTCGGCCAAGCTGCCGGCGCTGCAGGCCTATCAGCTGTCGCTCGCGGCCCCGCCCGCGCCGGCGGGGAGCTTCGATGCCAATGCCGCCGCCCGCGGGAAGCTGGTGTTCGAAGGGGCGGGCCAGTGCGCGAGCTGCCACAGCGGCAGCCTGTTCAGCGATGCCAACAGCACCCTGCACCCAGCCGCGGACTCGATGGCCGAACCGGAGACGCCGAGCTACGCCGCGCGTTCGGCCAGCCGGCAGTACCGCAGTTCACCGCTCAAGGGCGTGTGGCAGCACGCGCCGTACTTCCATGACGGCTCCGCCGCCAGCTTGCTCGACGTCGCACGCCGCTACAACGCCAGGCGAGGGCTGCAACTCACGGAGCAGCAGATGGCCGAGCTGGCCGAATACCTGAAATCGCTGTGAGCCCGGCCTTAGACGACGACGAGATCCGTGTGCGCAAAGCCCTTGGTGTAGTCGAGCACGGAGACGACTTCGGGCACCACGCGGAAGATCGCCACCTCCTCCGGCCTGGGCATCGTCATCTGCGCGGTCGCGGGTGGCGCATCGGCGTACTTCAGCGGCAGCATCGCGATGACCTTCTCCGCCTCGGCGCGGTCGTTCACGCGCTGGGCTCGCGCCGCCATCGACAGGCCGGTGATCGACATGATGTCGGGCGTGTCATGGTCAACCGTGAGCGACACGCGATCATCGTGCGCGAGGTTCCTGGCCTTCTGGCTTTCGAGGCCGCAGAGAAACCACAGCGTGAGGCCCTCGTTCACATAGCCCACCGTGGTTGCCTGGGGCCAACCGTCCGGCCGCAGTGTCGCAATCGTCATGATTCTGTGGCCATCAAGCAGGGCCAGGATCTTCTGCTTCATCAGATCGTCCATGGGGATCTCCATAGCTGCCGTTCGGCGAGATGCCAGGGCCAGCCTGCCATGGCGGGGCCCGGGCCGCGTTGACCGCAGTCAACGCAAATTCCCCCTCGGAGACGCCACGATTGAGGCCGGGAGACAATCCACAGCTCATCCACCACGGGGCGCGTTGCCATGGAAGCAAAGAACCATTGGGACAGGGTCTACGCGAGCAAGCCGGCCGAAACGGTCAGCTGGTTCCAGCCGCATGCCCAGCAGTCGCTGGCGCTGATACGGCGGATCGCCGGCCCGGGCCCGAGCCGCGTGATCGATGTGGGCGGCGGCGCCTCGACGCTGGTCGACGACCTGATGGCGCAGCCGCGGTTCGAGGTCTCGGTGCTCGACATCTCCGCGGCCGCACTCGCCGTCGCGCAGCAGCGGCTGCAGGCGCGGGCCGATGCCGTGCACTGGATCGTCGGCGACATCACCCGAGTCGACCTGCCCGAGAACACCTACGACATCTGGCACGACCGCGCGGTGTTCCACTTCCTGACCGAACCGGCGCAGCGCGCGGCCTATGTGGAACGGGTGCGGCGCGCGGTGCGGCCGGGCGGGCATGTCATCGTGGCCGCCTTCGGACCCGAGGGCCCCACGCAATGCAGCGGCCTGCCGGTGGTGCGCTACGCGCCGGGCGAACTCCACGCCCAGTTCGGCGGCTCATTCGAGTTGCTGGAGCACCTCAGCGAGGCGCATCAGACGCCGGCCGGCGCGATCCAGCAATTCGTCTATTGCCACTGCCGGATGCACTGAGCTGCCGGCGTCCGCCGGGCATCCTTGAGTACGCGCTGCAGCGGTTGGTGGCGCCGGCGCTCAAGCGGCCAACTTGGCGTGCACCGCCGGGAAATCGATGTCGGTGGCGGCCACGTTGTTGACGTAGTTGGTCAGCACGTTGAGGGCCACGTTCAGCACGATCTCGACCACGCTGGCTTCATCGAAGTCGGCAGCGCGCAGGGCGGCCAGGTCAGCGTCGGAGACGCGCCCACGGGTCTCCGCCACGCGGCGGGCAAATTGCAGCGCCGCCGCGCTGCGTGCGTCATCCGAGCGACCCGCACGTGCGGCGTCGATTTCGGCGGCACCGATCTTGGCGACGTTGGCGGCCAGGTAGCTGTGTGCCGACAGGCAGTAGTCGCAGCCGTTGTATTCGGCGATGGCCAGGGCAATGCGCTCACGCAGCTGCGCGCTCAGCTTGCCCTTGGCCAGGGCGCCGTTCAGCGACAGATAGCCTTCCAGCGCGGCGGGGCTGTGGCCCACCAGCTTCATCAGATTGGGCACCACGCCCAGTTGCTGCTTGACGGCTGCCAGCAGGGGCTTGGAGGCTTCGAGCGAGGTTTCGATGCTGGGGATGCTGATGCGCGACATGTTCAATCTCCGGTGGGTAGCAGGGGCAAGTTGATTGGGGTTTGGTCTCATCCGCCCTGTGTTGAGCGAATGGATGAACTGTCCTTGAATCGCCCGCTGCTTAGAATCACCTGCAAATCCAAGACACCGTTGCGTGGAGAGAAACAGTGGACCGACTGCACCTGATCAATGTGTTCACGGCGGTGGTGGACGCGAACGGTTTTGCCGGCGCCGCGCGCAAGCTCAACATCTCGCCGCCCGCGGTCACGCGGGCCATCAGCGAGCTGGAAGCCCATCTGGGCGTGCGCCTGCTGACGCGCACCACGCGGGTGGTGCGGGTCACGGACGCGGGGGCGCGCTATGTGGAGGATTGCCGGCGCATCCTGGCCGAACTGGCCGAGGCCGACGAATCGGTGAGCGGCCTGCACGGCGCACCACGAGGGCGGCTGACGCTCACGGCGCCGGTGCTCTTCGGCGCGCTCTACGTCACCCCCATCGTGACGGAGTATCTGCAGCGCTATCCCGAGGTGACGGCCTCTTGCTGGTTTCTCGATCGCGTCGTGAACATGATGGACGAGGGCGTGGACATCGCCGTGCGCATCGGCGAATTGCCCGACTCTTCGATGCAGGCGATCCGTGTCGGCAAGGTGCGGCGCGTGATCTGCGCGGCGCCCAGCTATCTGGAGCGGCATGGCGTGCCGCAAAGCCCGGACGAGCTGGCGGCCCACACCATTGTTTCCGCCAGCGGCGTCACCCCCGCGCCCGAATGGCGCCTGGTGGAGAACGGCGCAGCCAGGATCGTCAAGCTGCAGCCGCGCATGATCACCACCAGCAATGACTCAGCGGTGGCCGCCGCCGTGGCTGGCTTTGGCTTGTCGCGCCTGATGTCCTACCAGGTCGCGGAACATGTGCGCGAAGGGCGCCTCAAGATATTGCTGAGCGAGTTCGAGACGGCGCCCCTGCCGGTGCAGCTGGTGCACCGCGAGGGGCGTCATGCCTCGCAGAAGGCGCGCGCATTTCTGGATCTGGCGATCGAACGGCTGCGCGCCAGCCCGGCGCTCAACTGAAGCGCATTGCCGAGCGCGGCGCGCGGCGGCTGGTTTCCAATGCACCGGCACCCAGCCGGACTACCCTGACACCTCAAGGAGCGATGCATGCGTGAACACCGGGTCGAGGTTGCCATCATTGGCAGTGGCACGGCGGGCATGTCCGCCTATCGCGCCGCCTTGGCGCACACCAGCAGCGTGCTGGCCATCGAGGGCGGCCCTTATGGCACCACCTGCGCCCGCGTTGGCTGCATGCCCAGCAAGCTGCTGATTGCCGCGGCCGAGGCGGCGCATGCGGTGGCCGAGGCGGGCCGCTTCGGGGTGTGCGTCGATGCCCCGGCGCGCATTGACGGCGTGGCCGTGATGGCCCGGGTGCGCAGCGAGCGGGATCGCTTCGTCGGCTTCGTGACCGAGGCGGTGGAGGGCTGGGCGCCCGAGCACCGCCTGCGAGGCTGGGCGCGCTTCATCGCGCCGCTGACCCTGGAAGTCAGCGGTGTGGACGCTCAGGCGCACCGCGTGCACGCCGAGCGCGTCGTCATCGCCGCGGGCTCGGAACCGCATATCGAGCCGGCCTGGGCGGCCGCCCTGGGCGAGCGCCTGATACGCAACGACGAGCTGTTCGACTGGCACGACCTGCCGCGTGCCGTGCTCGTGCTCGGCACCGGCGTGATCGCGCTCGAGCTGGCGCAGGCCCTGCATCGCCTTGGCGTGCGCGTGCGGGTGCTGGGCCGCAGCCAGCGCGTCGGCCCCCTCACCGACCCGGCATTGCAGGCCTTGGCGCGCGAGTTGTTCGGCGCCGAACTGGCGCTGTCGCTGAACCAGCCCGCGCCCCGGCTGCGGCGTGCGGGCGAGGAGGTGCTGCTGGAACTGGACGGCCGCACCGAGCGTTTCGACTATGTGCTGGCGGCGGCCGGGCGCCGCCCCCGCCTGAGCGGGCTGGGGCTGGAGCACAGCGGTCTGATGCTGGGCCCCGATGGCCTGCCGGCCTACGACCGGCACACCGGCCAGATCGGCACGGCCCCCGTGTTCATCGCCGGCGACGCCAACGGCGAGCGCGAGCTGCTGCACGAGGCGGCGGACGAGGGCCGCATTGCCGGTGACAACGCCGGCCGCTGGCCCGACGTGCGCGTGCGGCCGCGCCGCGCGCCCCTGGCCGTGGTGTTCAGCGACCCGCAGATGGCCATCGCCGGCCACAGCCATGCCGAGCTGCTGGCGGCCGGCAAGGCCTTTCTGGCGGGCCATGTGTCCTTTGCCGACCAGGGGCGCAGCCGCGTCATGGGCGTCAATCGCGGTGCCCTGCATGTCTATGCCGCGCAGGGCAGCGGGCGCCTGCTGGGCGCCGAGATGATCGGCCCGCGCGCCGAGCATCTGGCGCATCTGCTGGCCTGGTCGGTGCAGCGCGGTGACACCGTGCAGGAGATGCTGGACAGCCCCTTCTACCACCCGGTCATCGAGGAGGGCTTGCGCACCGCGCTGCGCCTGCTGCAGCGCGATCTGCGCATGGGGCCGCCGCCGGTCGAGCGCTGCCTGGATTGCGGGCCGGGCGCCTGAGCGTCGCACTGATACGGCCGCTGCAACTCAGTCTTTCACGCGGCGGCGGTTCCGCAAGCGGGGCAAGCCCGGCACAGTGCAAGCTTGTTCCGCTCGCTTTGCCCGAGGTTTGCCTTGAAGCTCTACCACTTCCCCCTCTCCGGAAACGCGCACAAGGTGCGCCTGCTGCTCGCCATGCTGGGGCTGCCGCACGAGTTGCTGGCGTCCACCGGCGGCGCGCACAAGCAGCCCGTGTTCCTCGCCATGAATCCCTTCGGCCAGGTGCCGGTGCTGGTGGATGGCGAGGTGGTCGTGCGCGACAGCCAGGCCATCCTGGTCTACCTGGCGGCGCGTTACGGCGGGCCGGCCTGGTGGCCCGAGGACGCGGCGCGGCTGGGTGCGCTGCAGGCATGGCTGTCCACGGCCGCCAACGAAGTGGCGCACGGCCCCGCGCTCTTGCGCATGCACAAGAAGTTCGGCCGCAGCATCGATGTGGAGGCGGCCACGCAGCGCAGCCAGGCCTTGCTGCAAGTGCTGGACGCGCAGTTGCGCGATCAGGCGTGGTTGCTCGCGGGCGAGCGGCCCAGCATCGCCGATCTTGCGATCTACCCCTATATCGCCCTGGCGCCGGAGGGCGGCGTCGAGCTGGCGCCATACGTCCACCTCTGCGGCTGGATCGCACGCCTTCAGGCCCTGCCCGGGCATGTCGACATGCCCGGTTTGTGGCATCCCCAACAGCAGGCATGAACATCGTCCCCCCGCGGCCGCGCGGGAACCGCATCGCCGTCCGCTTCGCCTACGAGTGGCGCGACGACTCCGGCCAGTGGTACCGCGCCTACGGCAACGAGAACTGGGAGTTCGACGCCGCCGGCTATATGGCGGTGCGCCACGCCAGCATCAATGATCTGCCGATCAAGCCCGAGGAGCGCAAGTTCCACTGGCCGCAAGGGCGTCGCGCCGACGACCATCCATCGCTCAGCGAGTTGGGTCTCTGAGCTGCGTGGGCCGCCGGGCTCACAGCTCCAGCGTCAGCTCCGCACTGCTGGCCCAGCCCACGCAGATGCACAGGCCCTGCTCGCGCTGCGCCGCGCTCAGGCAGAGGTCGCGATGCAGCGGGCTGCCGTCCAGCACGCGGCTGTGGCATTGCCCGCATTCGCCGCGTTTGCAGTCATAGGGCACGAAGGCATCGGCGGCGATCAAGGCATCCAGGATCGAGGTGCCGGGCGCCACGTCCACGCTCATGCCGCTGAGCGCCATGTGCACGCGCAGGGGGCGGTCGCCGCTGGCGGCGCGCGCACCAAAGCTCTCGAAGTGCAGCGCCGCCTCCGGCCAGCCCAGCGCAGCCCCGCGCTCGCGCAGCGCGTTCAGCAGCGGCACCGGGCCGCAGCCATGCAGGCTGGCCTCGGCCTGGTAGCTTCCCAGCATGTCGTCCAGCGCGGCAGCCTTGCCGCCGACGTGCAGATGCAGGCGCGCGTGCGGCAGGGCGCGCAGTTCGTCGAGCAGCACCAGCCGCTCGGCACTGCGCGCCAGGTAGTGCAGTTCGAAGTCCTGCCCGCGCGCGTTGAGCGCATGGGCCATGGCGTGCATGGGCGTGATGCCGATGCCGCCGGCCACCAGCACGCTGCGGCCTTGCCCGGCCTGCAGGGGGAAGCTGTCAACCGGCGCGTCAGCGTCCAGCAGCGCGCCCTCGCGCAATTGGGTGTGAATCCAGCGGGAGCCGCCGCGCGAGTTCGGATCCTGCAGCACGGCGATGCGGTACTCCTGCGCCGCGCCCTCCGGGCCCAGCAGCGAGTAATGCCGTTGCAGCGGCTCGCCTTGCGCCAGCGGCAGCTGCAGGCGCAGATGCGCACCGGCGCGCCAGGCAGGCAAGACCTGACCCTGTGGATCGCGCAGGCGGATCTCGCGCACCGCCGCACCATGTTGCAGGATCTGATGGACGACGAGCTTCATGCGGAGGCCTTGGGCAAGAAGGGCGATGCGTCCAGGTATTCCCAGGCCAGCCTGCTCGCCGCAGGGCGCGCCAGCCAGTCGTCCACCTCGAACTCCCAGAAGCGCTGGGTGCCGCCGCTGAGCCCCTGCGGATCCGGCAGGTCCCAGCGCAGGCTGGCACGGCCGCTGAGATGCAGCAGCCGGCCATGCTCGAAGTCCGGCACCACCAGGCCGCAGGCGGGGTCGAGCGCCAGGTTGCCGAGGGTGTTGAACATGCTGTTGCCGGCGTAGTCGGGCACGCGCAGGCGCCTTGTATCCAGCAACTGGATGAAGCCGGGCGGGCCGCCGCGGTGCGAGGCATCGAGCTCGCCGCCGGGGGCGCCGGTGGCCATGAACAAGGTGTCGGCCGCGGCCAGCAGGGCCATGGCCGCGGCATCCAGCGCGTGGCCGCGGCGCGTCGACGCCGGCTCGGCCGCCGGGGCCGAAGCATCACTCCGGGGGTGACGGCGCTGGATGTACTTGGGGCAGTTGGGGTAGGCCTCGGCGATGCCCAGCCGCGCCATCTCGGCGTCCAGATGCTCGACCCGGCCGTTCACGCGGTAGCGCCGGCGCGTCGCCAGTTCGATGAAGAGCAGGCCGGCCCGCGATCCCGCGGCCAGGTCTTGCCAGAAGGGATCGTCCGCCTGGCGGCGCTCGACCCCGAGTTGAATCTCGATCGCGCGCCCCTCCGGGCTGCGCAGAAAGCCCGGCGGCCCCGACAGCAGCGAGGCCCAGAGCTGGCCCTCGGCGTTGCGGGTCGCCGTGGCGACCATGAGCTGCTTCTCGATGAAGGCGCGGGCGCCCGCGATCACCGTGTCGGTGATCACGCTGGCATTGCGCAGCGCCATCGCCGCCTCGCCGGCGCGCGCCTGCACGGCGCGCTCGCCCTCATGGAATGCAAAGGTCATGGTCGTTTCTCCTCAGCGCTGCGTCAGAAGGTGAAGACGGTGAAGCCGTCGGCCACCAGCTTGCCCAGGCTGGGCAGGCCGGAGGTGCCGGGCACGCTGTTGTCGGTGATCAGATCGAAGCCGCTCTTCACAGCGTCCTCACGCGAGCCGAACACATCGGCGCAACCGCAGGAGACGCCGGCGATCTCGCCCTCGACGGCCTTGAACAGCGCATGCACGGGATGGTCGGCCTGGCTGATCACGCCGGGCCAGCGCGTGCCAGCACCCTGGAAGTAGATCGAGACGGCGGTGCCGCGCTGCTTGAAGTCGTAGGCGGCGGCCAGGCCGTTGAACATGCGGCCCAGGGCGTCTTCGCCGCCGTTCTTGGGGTCCGACAGGATGATGATGGCTGCTTTCATGGGGTTTCCTTTGTGGATGCGATTTGGAGTGTTTGCAGGTCCTGCGCAATGCCGCAGGCCTGGGTCGGCACTCTAGGGAGCGCCCCGCACTTCAGAAATCACCCGTGGGGGAATTGGCTGTTCCGGCGCGCGGAAGAATCACCCGCCGGGCCTCGGGGGTGTACGGAGCGCCCGTCGGCAGCCCCTTGATCGCGCAGCTATCGGCGCCGCCGCGGACCGCCTGAGCGAACTGGTCCTGATCCATCTGCTGCGCGCGGTGCTGACATAGGGCCATCTCAAGGCTGGCGTATCGGCCTGGCCCAGGGTCTGCTGGCCAAGGGGCAGCAGCTCAAGCATGTGGCGGACGAGGTGGGCTATGGCAGCCCCAACGCCTTGACGCGCGCCTTCGTGCTGAGGACGGGGGCCACGCCGACCGAATGGCTTGCCGCGCGGCGCCGCGCCGTGCCGGAAGTCTCGGCCCCTGGCCGGCGCTCAAGGCCCAAGCAAAGCGCGCCTTAAGTTTTATTTCGCCGGCGGCTCACTCCAAGCGCCAGCAGGCCCGCCCAAAGCAGGTTGATGGTGGAAGGCAGGGGGACCTGCCCATCCGTCACGCGCACCAAGCCCACGAAGTCGTCCATCCCGAACACGTCAGGGCTGCCCGTGTCGGCGTTGGTATTGAAGGTGATGCTGGAATAGCGGACATTGAGGTCGGACTCAAGGACGCCGAAAAACAGCAGGCTGGCATTCTCGCCACCGCGCTGGACATCCACTTGCGCCGTGCCGCCGCCGACCAGCGCCACGGTCGCCGTGAGCAGGGCGCCATTGAAGTCACCCAGGTCGGTCAGATAGAGGCCGAAACCCGAGAGCGCCTGGCCGAAGGTGATCGTCACGTCGCCCGTCGCATCGATGAACTTCGACCCACCACTGGTGGTGTTGAACACACCGGTGATGGGCAGGCTCACAGCTTCAGTCGACGGGGTGACGGCCGTGCCCGTCACGCTGCCGAAGGAGAACGCAATCGGGGACTTGTTCTGGAGGTCCGTGACGCTCATGCCCTCCATGTCCTCGCGCAGCAACGGACCACCCAGATTGAAGAGCGCCGTCTCGAAGCTGGCCCGCGCTATCGCCGGCGCATTGCCTGGCACGACCACCTTGTTGGCCGTTGCATCGTAGCCAAAGGTCACGAGAGGCACCGCCAGGGCGGTCGCCGCGCTGGCTGACAACAGGCCGGCCAATGCCGTGGTTCGGTAGAGCTTGCGCATGGGTGCTCCAGTTGTTCAATCCAAGATGCGCGCCATGAGGCGCACCTGCGCCTGGCGACGCAATCCGCATGCCCGCATGAAGATCACCTCTGAAATCAACAGCCTGCGCCGGTCTCCAGCGATGGCATGGCGCCGGGTGTCAAGAATCCCGACGACGCAGCCAAGCCATGCCGCCGGACTTACGGATTGGGGGGAGCCCCAAGAATGAACCCCGGCGCGCGTCCCTTCAGCGGGCCTGCCCCCGCAGAATGGGCCGCCATCAACGAATCCGAGCGGGGTACCCACCATGTTCAACAGAATCTCGCGGGGGTTGACCGGGCCGCTGCTGGCCCTGCTTGCCGGGCCGGTGCTGGCCGCCGTGGTCTCGCTGAGCGGCAAGCTCGACGATCCCAGCAACACCGCGCTCGTGGCATCGGACATGGGCGCGGCACAGTTCATCGACGAACTGGCAAGCGCGAACAACGTAGCCCTACATGTGCTGCATGTCGCCCTGGGCGGAACGGTGAGCGTCACCAGCCTGGGCTTTGCGGCGGGTGGCATCGATCCCTACTTCACGCTGTTCAGCGGCACGGACTGGGCCACGGCCGGCTTCAGTGCATCGAATTACCTGCACGCGGTGAGCGTGGGAGGTGACTTCACGCAGGACCTGCTGCTGAGTGCCGGCGACTACACCCTGGCGATCGGCGTTTTCGAGAACCTGTCGTTCGCCGAGAACCTCGGCAGCGGCGTGCTGGGCGATGGCTTCACCGCCCTGGGCGGGCCGCTCTACTTTGGCGACGGCCACTACGCGTTCACGGTGACGTTGCCCGAGGCGGCCACCGTGCCCGAACCCGGCGGCGCCCTGTTGGGCTTGACGGCGGCTTGCGCCGCCGGCTGGTCCGCGCGGCGTCGCAGGCCCTTGGCCCCCAACGAAGGATGAAGAACATGACATTGACCTTGATTACCCGTCACGGCCTGACCTCAGCCATGGCCGTTGCCTTCGCGATGGCTGGTGTGTCCTGGGCTCCCGCCGCGATGGCGCAGACCCGCGCTGCGCTGGTCCAGTCGATCGATGAACCCGGGCGCAATCCCTACCAGGAGACCCAGGCCAACACGAACTGCCGCGGCAGCACGGTCTGCGTCTTCAACTTTGCCCAGGTCCCGGTGGGCAAGCGCCTGGTGCTGACCCACATCAGCGGCTATGTAGATACCGCCGCCGGCACGCTGCCCAATGGGTTCGTGAGCTCCGGCTTCGGCGGCTCCACCTATGCCACGCTCGCCTTCACCGGCGTGCGCGGGCCAACCGGCGTGCTGGGCACGCGCAACTTCATCAACCACAACGTGCTGGCCTACTTTGGCCCTGGCGAACCGATCAATGCGAGCTACCACGTCAATGGCACCGGCGACACCATGTCGGGTGGCGCGCTGCTGATGCTGACGGGCTATTTCGTCAACCTGCCCTGAGACGCCGGCGCAGCGGTCTTGGCGCTAAGCTAGCGGCCGAGACCGCCGCCATGCCCGCCGACGCACTGCCTTCAAGCCAAGACCCCGAACTGCTGCGCCGCCTGCTGCGCGCCAAGGACCGCATCGATGCCGCGTCGCATGAGGCCTGGCCGGTGGCCCGGCTGGCCGACGTCAGCGGCGTCTCCGCCGCGCATTTCGCGCGTTCCTTCAAGCAGGCCTTCGGCGTGCCGCCGCACCGCTACCTGCTGACGCGGCGCATCGAGCGCGCGACCGCGCTGCTGCGCGACACCGAGCTGCCCATCACCGAGATCGCCTTCCAGACCGGCTGGGAGAGCCTGGGCACCTTCGGCCGCACCTTTCGGGATGTCACCGGCGAAAGCCCCAGCGCCAACCGCGAGCGCGGGCGATCCCAGGGCCAGCAGCTCGACCGCGTGCCCCACTGCATCGTCAGCGCCGCCCAGCGCCCCGGTCTGGTCATGGCAGTTTCGGAGAAGCGGCGCCGCGCGGCGGGCGCTACAAACAAGCCTTCGAAATGAACAGGAGGCTCCATGAGTCAAGGTATCGATGTGGTCGGCTTGTATGTGCGCAGCCAGGACGAAGCGCTTGCGTTCTACGTTGAGAAGCTGGGTTTTCGCGTTCACACCGACGTGCGCAACGGCGCTTTCCGCTGGCTGACGGTGCAGCACCCGGAACAGCCCTCGTTCCAGCTCGGCCTTTTCGAGCCCGGGCCGCCGATGCAGGATGAAGCCACCGCCCAGGCGCTGTGCGCGCTGGTCGCCAAGGGCGCGATGCCGCCGCTGGTGCTGGTGGTAAACGACTGCCGCGCCGCCTACGAGCGCCTGCGCGGCCTGGGGGTGGAATTCACGCAGGAGCCGGTCGAACGCTATGGCAGCGTCGACGCGGGCTTTCGTGACCCTTCGGGCAACGGCTGGAAGATGATCGGCGCGCGCGCTTGACGCCGGCAGGGAAACGCTTAAGATGCATGAGAAATGTATCTTTAAGGGCCCGCATGGCCAAGCGATTCCCGATCCATCCCGCGCAACCCTCGCGTATCTGCTGGGGTTGCGACAAATACTGTCCCGCGGACGCGATGATGTGCGGCAATGGCAGCGTGGCCACGCTCCATCCGTCCGAACTCTTCGGCGAGGACTGGATGTCCTGGGGGCTGGACGCCGCCGAGGCGTCGGCGCCGCCCCAGGGCCCGCCTACATCGGGCGAAACAGATGGCTGAAGGCGCGGCTGACTTTCAGCGGCCGCTGCAGGCCGCGCACGCTCAGGCTGTAGTGCCCGTTCTCATCGCGCGTTGCGCTGACGATGCAGCTTGAGTTCACCAGCACGCTGCGATGCACCTGGATGAAGTCCTCCGAGTCGATCGACGCCATCAGCTCGCGCAAGCTCATGCGCACCAGGGCCTCGCCCGCCGGGGTCACCACGTTGACGTATTTTTCCGTCGCCTCGAAGCACACCACCTCGGCGAGCGGGATCATGCGCACCGTGTTGCCGACACCGGCGCGTATCACCTTGATGCGCTCGCGCGGCGCGGCCTCCTGCGTCGCCACCGACTGCATGCGCTGCATCAGGGCGGCCATGTCCCCGGCATGCGGTGATGCGGCGCGCTCGGCCAGCCTGGCCTGGAGCCGCTCGACGCTTTGCCGCAGGCGCTCGTTGGTGACGGGCTTGAGCAGGTAGTCGACCGCGGCGCGCTCGAACGCCGACACGGCAAAGCCGTCATAGGCGGTGATGAACACGAACAGCGGTTCGGGCTTGCCCTCGGGCCATTCGTCGGCGACGGCCTCGGCCACCTCGATGCCGGTGCGGCCGGGCATCTTGATGTCCAGAAACATCACGTCGGGCAGCTGGCCCAGCGCCAGCTCGGTGGCCTGCAGCCCGTCCTCGGCCACGCCGGCGATGTGCAGCGCCGGCCATACCTCGGCCAACAGGCGGCACATGGTGCGCGCGAGCACGGGTTCGTCTTCGGCAATCACGGCGGTCGGCGGGGCGGGCAGGGTCATGTCGGTTTCCTCGAGGCGTCGATAAGGGTCGGCTCAGTGGGGGATGCACACCACGGCGCTAACGCCGGTGGGCTCGCGCCGCTCGAGGCTGAGCCGGGCCGCCGGGCCATAGACGGTGCGCAGTCGATCGCGCACATGTTGCAGGCCATAGCTGGCGTTGGCGGGGCGCGCGGACGGGCCGGGGTCTTCGTCGGCCGGCAGGCCCAGGCCGCTGTCGCTGACGCGGATCTCGATGCCCGCCGCGGTGGCGCGCGCCACCACCTCGATGCTGCCCGCGCCGACCTTGGGTTCCAGGCCATGCTTGATGGCGTTCTCCACCAGCGGTTGCAGCAGCATCGGCGGCACCAGGGTGGCTTCGAGCGCGCCCGGCAATTCGAGCCGGTAGCTCAGCCTGGGCCCCATGCGCAGCGACATGATGTCCAGATAGGCGCGCAGCTGCGCGAACTCGCGGCTCAGCGTCACCGCCTCGGTCTGCGAGGCCGCCAGCGCGCTGCGCAGATACACGATCAACTGGTCGATCATCGACTCGGCCCGCCCCACGTCTTCCCTGAGCAGCGAGCGGACATTGGCCAGGGTGTTGAAGAGCATGTGCGGCTCGAGCTGCGCGCGCAGCAGGCGCAGCTGCGCTTCGACCGCAAGGCGCTGCGCTTCCGAGCGCGTGGCGGCCTCGTTGGCGAGCTGCTCGCGCGTGGCGTAGTAATGCAGCGCCAGCCCGCCGACCAGCACCGTGAAGATGATGGGAACCACGCTGACCTGCTCATGCCCGACCATGCGCGCCGGCTCGCCCAGCAGCAGGAAGGCGATCTGGTGGCCCACGAAATAGCCGGTCGGGATCGCGATCGCGCCGGTGAGCAGCCAGCGCGTGCCGGTCTGCAGCTGCGCGAAATGGCGCGTGCGCCTGAGCAGCAGGGTGCAGACAAGCATCGTCAGGCCGACGCATTCCGAGAACATCAGCAGCCGGGGAAAGGTCTCCAGCCCCGGGGCGAGGAAGAACAGCAGGGTCGCCGCCAGGGCCCAGACCAGCGCGGCGACGAGGGCGATGCGCAGCGCGCCGCCGAGCGTGTCGGGCCAGAGGCTGGCGGTTCGAAACTTGGAAGACGACATGATGGGCTTGGGCCGGGTCTGGATCGCTGAGCGGGCAACAGTGCCACTCTAGGGCCACCCATGCCGCCCGCCAAGCGCGGGGCAGCAAGGGTGGGCTTGCCGCACCCGCGGGCTCAGGCCTTGGGGCAGGCGCAATTGGCGCCGCACTTGCATTGCGGGCCACAGGCGCAAGCCTGCGCCGTGGCGCCTGGCTGGCAGCCGCAGGGGCATTGCTGGCCGGGGCAGGCGGCGCAGCCGCAGTTGTTGGTGGTGATGCTGGGGGTTTGCTGGTTGGCGTTCATGGTGAAAAGTCCTTGAGTTTGGTCGACGACGGGATGTGGTCGACAGCCAGACTTTCGGCGCCGCGGCGCCGGGCCGAAAGCCGTATGAGACGAGCCGTGCGCGGCAATGCCGCAGTGGTGCCTGCTGTCGACCGAACGGTGGCGAACGGTACCGACGGGGCCGCCCGGCGGGCCGGGTTGCGCCTGAGCGGCCGGATCGACCGTTCGATCGCCGCACCCAACCCTTGCCGGATGGAATCCGACGGCCGATCGCAATCCGCTGTCGCGCGGCGGCGGCGCCAACGAAAGTTCGCACCGCCAATCCGTTCAGCTTCAGCAAGGAGTCCTCACCATGTCTCGATCTTCCCTCTCGTTCGCCCTGGTCGCCGCCGCCAGCACCGCGCTGGCGGGCCTGCTCACGGCCTGCGGCACCCCGCCGGCCGACCTCGACCTGAGCCTGCAGCACCCGAGCGTGCAGCGCCGCTTCGTGGTGGCGATGGAGCCGCCCGCGCAGGGCCCGGCCGTCGGCCAGATGCATGCCTGGCGGCTCAAGCTCGCCACCGCCGAGGGCCAGCCGGTGAGCCAGGCGCGCATCAGCATCGCCGGCGGCATGCCGCAGCATGGCCATGGCCTGCCCACCCAACCGCGCGTCACCAAGGAACCCATCCCCGGCACCTATGTGATCGAGGGCATGAAGTTCAGCATGACCGGCTGGTGGGATCTGCGCCTGGACATCGATGCGGCCGGTGCGCGCGACCAGACCGTGTTCAACCTCGTCATGACCGACGCCGGCCTGCAGCGCTGACGCCGGCACTTGTTGAAGGGAGACCCCATGATGCACCAAGCCCTGCTGATCGCCACCATGCTGCTCGCGCTGCCCGCCTGCGGCGCCGGACGCGAGGCCGCGGGCGGCGAGCGCTGGTCGCAGGCCGAGCGCGCGCAGCTCGCCTCGATGAGCCTGGCGCGCCTGCCCGCGCCGCCGCCGGACCCCTCCAATGCCGTGGCCGACCAGCCCGCGGCGGCGGCGCTGGGCCGGCAGCTGTTCGCCGATGCGCGCCTGTCGCGCGACGGCAAGGTCTCCTGTGCCAGCTGCCATGACCCGCAGCGCCAGTTCCAGGACGACCGGGCGCTGGGCCGCGGTGTCGGCACGGGCCAGCGCCGCACCATGAGCGTGCCCGCGGCGGCGCACAGCCCCTGGCTGTTCTGGGACGGCCGCAAGGACAGCCTGTGGTCGCAGGCGCTCGGGCCCCTGGAAGACGGCCTCGAGCATGGCAGCAACCGCACGCGCCTGGTGCAGCAACTGCGCAGCCACCATCGCCCCGGCTACGAGGCCGTGTTCGGGCCATTCCCTCCGCTCAGCGGGCTGCCCGCCGATGCCGCCCCGGCCGGCACGCCCGACGAGCGCCAGGCCTGGTCGCGCATGAGCGAGGCGCAGCGCGACAGCGTCAACCGCGTGTTTGCCAACCTGGGCAAGGCCCTGGCCGCCTATGAGCGCAGCCTGGCCTACGGCGCGTCGCGCTTCGACCGCTATGTGCAGGCCCTGCAGGCCGGCGCTGCGGCCGGGCAGCAGCAGTTGTCGCGCGACGAGGTGCAGGGCCTGCGCCTCTTCATCGGCAAGGCGCAGTGCTCCACCTGCCACAACGGCCCGCTGTTCAGCGACCAGCATTTCCACAACACCGGCGTGCCGCCGCGCGACCCCGCCCGCCCCGACCGCGGCCGCGCGCCGGCCATCGCCAAGGTGCAGGCCGACGAGTTCAACTGCCTGGGCCGCTACAGCGACGCGCCGGCCGAGGCCTGCGCCGAGCTGCGCTTCATGGCCGACCAGGACCCCGCCATGGAGGGCGCGTTCAAGACCCCGGGGCTGCGCAATATCGCGCTGCGTCCGCCCTATATGCACGCCGGCCAACTGGCGACGCTGGACGAGGTGCTGGCGCATTACCGGCGCGCACCGGCCGCCGCCGCCGGCCAGACCGAGCTGGCCCGCCCCGGTGCCGCCGTGGCGGGGCGGCAGCCGATCCGGCTGTCGGATGACGAGGCGCGGCAGCTGATCGCTTTCCTGCACAGCCTGTCGGGGCCGGTCGAGGAGCGCCCGAGCGGGGGCGGCGCGAGATGACGGTCTGAATCAAAATGCTGCCATTCGATGCCGGTGCTCGGCACGGAAGGAGACACAGCATGGACCGATTCAACGGAGGCTGCCTGTGCGGCCAGGTGCGCATGGTGGTATCGGGGCGGCCCTACCGGGTCGGCATTTGCCACTGCCTCGATTGCCGCAAGCATCACGGCGCGCTGTTCCATGCGTCGGCGGTGTTTCCGCAGCAGGCGCTGGTGGTGGAGGGCGAGACGGGCGCGTACGCCGGGCGGCATTTCTGCCCGCGCTGCGGCTCCTCCGTGTTCTCGCGCAGTGCCGACGAGGTCGAGGTGAACCTGGGCTCGCTGGATGCGCCCGATCAGCTGACGCCAAGCTACGAAATCTGGACCCTCCGCCGCGAGTCCTGGCTGCCGCCGTTTCCGCTGGCCCGACACTACGAGCGCGACCGCGACCCGAGCAGCCGCGTCGAGGCATAGCCCGGCACCCGAGTCGCCTACAGCCGCTAGCTCATAGTGACGACAGCAACAGCGATTTCATGGCACCAGAGATTCTGGTTCTGGGCGCTGGATGGGTGCGCGCTCGCCGCGGCCGAACCGGCGTTTCGCCTGCCGCTGGCGCTGGGCAGCCGGCCCTGCAGCGCCGACATGAAGCCCCTCATCGGCGCGGCGCCGCGGCACCCCGGGCTGTGGATCTACTGCGGCCATGGCCATCAGGGCTTCACCCTGGGGCCGGCCAGCGCCAGGCTGCTGGCCGACCTGATCGAGGGGGGCACGCCCTATACCGAGGCCGCGGCCTTTGCGCCGCTGCGCTTCGGGCGCTGAGCGTTCACGCGGGCCAGGCGCGCGTGCGGAAGGCCTTGGCCAGGAAATCGATCATCAGCCGGACCTTGGGCGAGACGAATTTGCGCGAGGGATAGACCGCGTAGACGCCCAGCTCGATCGAGCGCCAGGCCGGCATCACTTCCACCAGGGTGCCGGCCTGCAGGTCGGGCCCGACCAGGAAGCTGGGTTGCAGCACGATGCCCTGGTGGCGCAGCGCGGCCACACGACAGGTGTCGCCGCTGTTGGTGCGCAGGCGCGGCCTCACCCTGACCGTGACCGCCCCCTCGGAACCCGTGAACTCCCATTGCTCGCCCATCGAGAACAGGCTGTAGGTCAGCACGTCGTGGTCGGCCAGCTCGGCGGGGTGGCCGGGGTGGCCGCGTGCTCGCAGATAGGTCGGCGAGGCGCACAGCACCATGCGTGTTGAGGTGAGCTGCCGGCTCACCAGCGACGAGTTGGGCAGGCGCGCGATGCGCACCGCCATGTCGAAGCCCTCCTCGACGAGGTCGACCACGCGATCGGCCAGGGTCACGTCCAGCACCACCTGCGGGTGCTGCGCCATGAACTCGGCCCACAGCGGCGCGAGGTGCAGCAGGCCGAAGGAGAAGGGCACGTTGATGCGCAAGAGGCCGCTGGCCTCGCCGCTGCTCGAGGTGATTTCGGCTTCGGCCTCGCTGACCCCGCCCAGCAAGTCGCGGCAGCGCGCCTGGAAGACCTCGCCTTCCGGTGTCAGCGAGAGCTTGCGCGTGGTGCGATGCAGCAGCCTGACCCCCAGGCGCGCTTCAAGTTCCGCCAGGTAGCGCGAGACCGCCGCTTTCGAGACGCCGAGCGTCTTGGCGGCTTTGACAAAGCTGCCGGCATCGGCCACGGCGACGAAGGCCTGCATTTCGGTGAACTTGTCCATATGGGCCGAGATTGTCTCGTATGGCGAGATAGTCAAACCTTGTTTGGCCTGTTTATCTCTATCCGCGGCGCTTCTACAGTTTCAGTCATCGCAGCAAATCGCTGCAGCAACCCGAGGAAACAAGTCATGAAGATCACCGTCATAGGCGCCGGCCCCATGGGCTCGGCCTTTGTCAGCCAACTCGTCCGCGCTGGCCACCAGGTCAGCGTGACGGCACGCAACGGCGCCAAGGCGGCCCAGCTGGCCGCCGCCAACCCCGGTGCCAAGGCCGTGGCTTCCACCGGCGCAGCGGCCGACGCCGATGCCCTCATCCTCGCCACCGGCTATGCCGATGCGGTCGGCGCGCTGCAGGCCGTCGGCGAGCTCAAGGGCAAGGTGGTGATCGACATCACCAACCCGCTGACGGCAGACTACATGGGCCTGACGATAGGCCACAGCAGCTCGGCGGCCGAGGAGATCGCCAAGGCGCTTCCCGGTGTCGAGCTCGTCAAGGCCTTCAACACGGTCTTCGCGCAGGTGTTGGCCGAGGGCCCGGACTTCGGCCAGGGCCGCAAGGTCGAGGTGTTCGTGGCCAGCGACAGCGCGCGCGCGAAGCAGACCGCCAGCGCGATCGCGCAGAGCCTCGGCTTTGCGGTGGTCGACGCCGGTGGCCTGAAGAATGCGCGCTACCTCGAGCCGCTGGCCGGCTTGAACATCTACCTCGGCTACGGCGCCGGCCTGGGCACGGCGATCGCGCCGAGCTGGATCCGCAAGGCCTGAGGCGCGCGCGGGCCAAACTCGAAAGGTATGCCGTGAGCACCCATGATCTGACCCGCCTTGCCTCGAATGTCAGCCCTTCCACCGATGCAGGATCACAGGCTAACGAATTGGATGCCTTGCTTGAGACCGCAGCGACGCAGATCGCCGGCAGCTTGTTCCGGCACGATCCGCCGCGCTCCGGCGAGATCGAGCGCGCCATCGACTTCATCGAGGAAGAGGTGATGCGGCCGGGGGCTCCAGTGGCTCCGGCGGCGCACGGTGCCGCGCTCTGGAGCACGGCGCCGGCCTTGCAGGCCTGGGCCGCGGTGTCCGGCCCGACCCTGACGGTGGAGCTGGTCGAGCAGTGGTTCCAGCGCCTGGCCCTGGCCGCGCATGGCCAGACCGGTGCGTTGCAGGGGCTGCCGCGCGGCCGCGAGGCGGCCGCGAGCCTGCTGGTGCTGCGCGAGTTCATGCATCACCGCGGCCATGCGGCCATCACCGTCGCCGCCGCGCGGAAAACGCTTGTGGCCCCATCCCCATCGGCGTAGAAACAGGCTCCGGCCCAAACTTCCAAGGAGCAGCGTATGGCCAGCTACAAGGTCGGCTATTTCGTCGGCAGCCTCTCGTCGACGTCCATCAACCGCCTGCTCGCCAAGGCGCTGGTGCGGCTGGCGCCGCCCGAGCTGGTGCTCAGCGAGATCGCCATCAGGGACCTGCCGCTCTACAGCCAGGATTACGACGCCGACTATCCGCCGGTGGCGCGCGCCTTCAAGCAGGCCATCGCGGATGTCGACGCGGTGCTGTTCGTCACGCCCGAATTCAACCGCTCGATCCCCGGCGCGCTGAAGAACGCCATCGACTGGGCCAGCCGGCCCTGGGGCAAGAACTCGTTCACGCGCAAGCCCTCGGGCGTGATCGGCACCTCGCCGGGCGCCATCGGCACCGCGGTGGCACAGCAGAGCCTGCGCGGCGTGCTGTGCTTCTGCAACTCGCCCCTGATGAACCAGGTGGAGGCCTATATCCAGTTCAAGCCCGGCCTCATCACCGCCGACGGCGAGGTCACTGACGAGGGCACCCGGCAGTTCCTGCAGAACTACATGAGCGAACTGCACGCCTTCATCGTGCGCGTGCTGACGGTGCTGCCGCGCAATCCCTGAGGCCGTGCCACCGGCCCGGCTGCCGGCCTGGCCTCAGGCGGCGCGCTTTGGTGCCGCGGTGTAGCGCAGATAGGGGCGCACCGCGTCCCAGCCCTGCGGGAACTTCTGTTTCAGCAGCGCCGGGTCCTGCAAGGAGGGCACGATCACGACATCGTCGCCCTCCTTCCAGTTGGCCGGAGTCGCCACGCTGTGCTCGTCGGTGAGTTGCAGAGAGTCGATCACGCGCAGGATTTCGTCGAAGTTGCGCCCGGTGCTGGCCGGGTAGGTGATGATCAGGCGCACCTTCTTGGCCGGATCGATGATGAAAAGCGAGCGCACCGTCGCGGTGCTGCTGGCGTTGGGGTGGATCAGGTCGTAGAGCTCGCTGACCTTGCGGTCGGCATCGGCCAGGATCGGGAAGTTGAGCTCGGTGCCCTGCGTGTCGTTGATGTCGGCGATCCAGGCATGGTGCTTGTCCACCGGGTCTACCGAGAGCGCGATGGCCTTGACGTTGCGGCGCGCGAACTCGTCCCTGAGCTTGGCCGTGCGGCCGAGCTCGGTGGTGCAGACGGGCGTGAAGTCGGCGGGGTGCGAGAACAGCACGCCCCAGCTTTCGCCCAGCCAGGCGTGAAAGCGGATGCGGCCTTCGGTGGAGTCCTGTTCAAAGTCGGGGGCGAGGTCGCCCAGGCGTAGGCTGGTCATGTGCTTTCCTGTGTCGGTTGGTAGAACGGGGATCTCGAAGCTCGGGTGGCGATGGGGCCTTGCTCCCCAGCTTGTGTCAGGCCGCCAGCAGGCCCAGCCTGGCCTCGGCCACGGTCGCGCGCGTCAGCGGCGCGGCGAAGGTGGAGATGAAGGCGTAGACGTAGTCGCGCAGATAGGCGTCCTTGCGCACCGCCAGCCGCGTCATGTTGTCGGCGAACAGGTGCCGGCCGTCGATCGGATGCAGCTGCTTGTCGCGCTCCTCGTCGTAGGCGATGGCGGCCACGATGCCCACGCCCAGGCCCAGCTCCACATAGGTCTTGATGACGTCGGCATCCATGGCCACCAGCACCACGTTCAGTTCCAGCCCGGCGGCGCGGAAGGCGTCGTCGATGTGCGAGCGGCCGGTGTAGCCGCTCTCGTAGGTGATGATGGGGAACTGGGCCAGCCGCTCCAGCGTCAAGACCTGACCCTCGGCCGATTCGCGCGCCAGCGCATGCTCGGGCGGCACCAGCACGGTGTGGGTCCAGCGGTAGCAGGGCAGGGCCACCAGCTCGTCGTACTGGGCCAGCGCCTCGGTGGCGATGCCCACATCGGCATCGCCGTCCAGCAGCAGGCGCGCCACCTGCTGCGGCGAGCCCTGCTGCATGTGCAGCAGCACGTCGGGGTGGGCGGCGCGGAAGTCGCGCACCACCGGCGGCAGCGCATAGCGCGCCTGGCTGTGGGTGGCGGCGATGCGCAGCGTGCCGCTGCCGGCGCGGGCGAAGTCGTCGCCGGCGCGCCGCAGGTTGTCGGCCTCGTGCAGCAGGCGCTCGACGATGGGCAGCACCTGGCGGCCCGGCTCGGTGAGCCCGGTGAGACGCTTGCCGGCGCGCACGAAGATCTCGATGCCCAGTTCGTCCTCCAGTTCGCGGATCTGGCGGCTCACGCCGGGCTGCGAGGTATGCAGGGCGTTGGCCACCTCGGTGAGGTTGAAGTCGCGGCGCTGGGCTTCGCGGACGGATCGCAATTGCTGGAAATTCACGTTGCAGGGCTCTCGTTATGCGTTGTGCATTTTTCGCGCGCGGCCCGGGCCTTGTCCTCGAAGAAATTCAGCAAAGCATTTCGGCCCGCCGCGGGCAAGCTATCAAAGCCGCCAGCCGTAGGAGATGCCCAGCAGGGTCTCCTGCAGGCGCACATGGGCATTGCCGCCGCCGAAGCCGGCCGGCGGCAGGCCCGTCGGGATCGAGCCGCTGCCCTGCACCGTCTTGCCCGGGGCGTAGGCGAAGTAGCCGCTGAGCTCGCCGCCGCCGAGCTGCCAGCTCGCGCCCAGCGAGACATGGTCCTGCACCACGCCGGGGGCCAGGATGTTGAACAGGGTCTCGCCGGCCGGCACCGGCTGGCGCGCATGGCTGATGCCGGCGCGCAGCGTCAGCTCGCGGCTGAGCTGGTGGCTGACGGCCAGCTTGAGCACCGTCAGGTCGCGCCAGCCGAAGCCCGGGCCCTCGGCCGCACCCAGGGGCTGGCCCTGCAGCAGGCGAGCCAGCGAGTGGCCCACCGCCGCCACGCTGCTGTAGCGGATCGTCTGCACATCGGCGCCCAGGGTCCAGTCGCGGCCGGCCTGCCAGGCCAGGCCGATGCCGTAGTTCTCGGGCACGTCGAAGCGCCCGCCATCGGCGAACAGGCCGGCATAGTCCTTGAACCGGCCGCGCACCTTGGAGGCCCAGCTCAGGCCCAGCGTCAGCTCGGGGCTCAGGCGTGCCTGCCAACCCAGGCGCAACCCCAGACCCAGGCTGCTGTCCGTGCCCCGGTCGCTGAGCTGGCCGGGCGCCTGCGAGAAGCCCGCGAACAGGCCCAGGCCCTGGGCCGCAAAGCGCTGGTAGGCGATGTTGGCGGCCAGGCCCAGGCTGTGGTCGGCGCCGGGCTTCCAGGCGATCGAGGGCGCGACGAAGAGCTGCTCCAGATTCACCCCTGCGGTGCCGCTGGCGCCGAAGCGCGCATAGGGGTTGCTAACGTACTCGGTGTTCATGCCGCCGTTGCCGTACACGGCCAGGCCGGCGCTCAGGCGCGGCGACAAGGCGCGCACATAGCCGAACTCGGGGATGAAGAAGTTCTTCCTGCCGTTGCCGCTATAGCTGGCATCCGCGCCGAAGGCATTGCCCTGGATCTCGGCGCTGCGGCGCGGCGCAAACCAGCTCAGGCCCAGGTCCAGGCGCGCCTGCGGCCCGGCCTGCTCCGCCACCAGGGCGGTGCCGGCCGGGTTGGTGGCGGCCGCCAGCGCGTCCTGCGACCAGGCGATGCCCACGCCGGCCTGGCCCAGCGCCTTGACGCCGTAGCCATGCGAGAAGTAGCCGTTGGTGGCCTGGGCGGCGCAGGGGATCAGGCCGAGGGCGAGGAGGGGGGCAAGGCGGGTGAGGTGCTGGGGGCGCATGGCTTCGCAAAGGGTCGGTGAAGCCGCCCAATCTAGTCAGCCCGGGCCGCCGCCGCCACGAAGCAAAGCGGTTTTCGATATGCGCAAAAATGCTGCGTCACGGCGTTGCGCCGAACTCCTTCAGCAGCGCCCGGTGCTCGCCCTTGTGCAGCGCCACCAGCTCCTCCAGCACGCGCTCGCCCTTCTCGAGCAGATGGATCTCCACCACGCGCTGATCCTCGCGGCCCGGTCGGCGCTCCAGCAGGCCGAGCTCGGCGCAGCGGTCGACCAGCGCCACCACGCCATGGTGATGCGCTTGCAGCCGCTGCGCCAGTTCGCCCACCGTGGCCCAGCTGCGTTCCGGGAAGCCCATCACATGCAGCAGCAGCTGGTATTGCAGGGCGGTCAGGCCGAAGCGCTTGCACAGCAATTCGCTGTTGCGCAGGAACTGGCGCAGGCGATGTCGGAAGTCGGACAAGCGTTCGTAGTCGCGCTTGCCCACCGTGGCCCCTGCCTTGCCCGCGCGCGTCGATGCTGGTTTCATGATTGAATTTAGTATCACAACATGATATTATTTACGCACTCGAGACCACCTTGTCGGGAGTGCCGCATGAACCTTCGTAGTTTGTCCAGGATACCGATCTCGCTGGATAGCGCCTGGCCCGAGCTGATCGAGCGGCGCCTCGATGTGCAGCGTCTGTTCATTTTCCTCGTCCTGCCGGCGGTGCTGGTGACGCCGGTGTCCCTGCTGGTGGCGAGCGGTCGGCAGACGGGCTACTTGCCCGAGATGCTGAGCCGCAAGCCGGTCCAGGACCTGATGGGATTCCTGTTCATCGCCGAGGTGTTCAGCTTCGTCCTGCTGGGTTGGCTGCTCAAGCAGGTGGCCAGGACGGTGGGCTTGCCGCTCGGCCACGACGATGCCTATCGGCTCGCCGCGATCGGCCCGGTGCCGATGTGGCTCTCGGGGCTGGGGGTGCTGGCGCCCGATCCGCTGCTGGGGTCCTGCGCCATGGTGCTGGGGCTGGGCCTTTCCTGCGGCACGCTGTACCACGGGCTTTGCGCGCTGAGCCGCTCGCGGGGCGACGCACTGCTCGTCGCCAGCATCGTCCATGTGTCCATCGGTGCCTGTGTCGCCGCCTGGGCGGTGCTGCTCGTCGGTGTGCTGGTTTGAGCCGCTGAGTCGGGACGTGCCCGCACCGGGTTAGGCCAGGGCCGTGCCGTCGGCCAGGGCGCTGGCCAGTGCGTCGGCGCCCGGCATCGCGGCCATCTCGGCCGCCAGGCGCCGGGCCGCGGCGGCGTATGGGCCGCCGGCGAACAGCTGCCGCGCCGCGGCACGCAGGCCGTCGGCCGTCTGCGCCGCCGGCGCCACCACCAGGCCGGCGCCGGCCGCGGCCAGGGCGCGCGCGTTGCGGAAATGGTCCGCACCCTGGGGCAGCACGAGCTGGGGCAAGCCATGCGCGGCCGCCCCCAGCAGGGTGCCAGCGCCGCCGTGCGAGACCACCGCGTCGCAGCAGGGCAGCAGGGCGGCTTGATCGATGAAGCGGTGCACATGCAGCCGCGGCAGGTGGGGGGCGAAGCGCTGGGGATCGCCATTCGCGCCAACGGTGACGACGAGTTCGGCACCCAGACCCAGCAGCGCATGCGCGGCCGCCACCAGGGCGGGCTGCCGGTTGAAGACGGTGCCGAAGCTGAGATAGACGCGCGGCCGCCTGCCGGCCTGCAGCGCGCGCTGCAGCGCCTCGGGCAGCGCCGGGCCCGCAGCGGCGCGCGGCGCGTAGGGGTTCAGCGCCAGCCGGCGCGGGGCCGGCGGGCCGGCGTGGCCTGGCGGCTGCAGGCTGGGCGGGGCGATGTCGATGTAGCCATGTCGGTACAGGCCGCCCGCGGCCGGCGCGGCCAGGCCATGCGCCGCCCAGCTGGGCGCGAAGCACTTCGTTGCCGCCTCCAGGTAGGCGGGTGGCAGCGGCAGGCCATAGCCGTGGGTGAGGTAGCGCAGGCCATGCAGGGCGCAGGCCAGCGGTCCGGCCAGGGCCGCCGGTTCCAGCACCATCAGCTCGGGCCGCCATTGCGCGATCGCCGCGTTCACGCCCGCCAGCATCGTCGGTGCCAGGCTGCCGCCAAAGAGGCGCGGAAAGGTCTGCGCCGAGCGCTGCTCAGCCTCGAGCTCGAGCAGCTCGGGGTGCTGGGCGTGGAACTGGCGCCGGCTGGTCTCGAAGTCCAGGCCGGCCGGGAACAGCGCGATGCCCTGGCCGGCGAGCATTTGCAGGGCATCGGGTGCGCTGACCCAGCCGACGGCGTGGCCCTGGCGCTGCAGCGCCAGCGCGAGCGGGCGCAGCGGCTGGAGATGGCCGGCGCCGCCGGTGGAGCAGAACAGCAGCCGCATCGCCGACCCGGGTGCGTGAAGGCCGCGTCAATCCGCCGTCAGCTTGTAGGCCTCGATCAGCGCCGCCCAGCTGCCCAGGTCCTGCGCGATGGTGGCCGCGAGCTCCTGCGGCGAGCCGGTCTCGACGGCCAGCAGGCGCTTGTCCAGCTCGGCACGCATGTCCGGCCGCGCCGCCACCGTGGCGAGGGCACGGGCGAGCTGCTGCTGGCGTGTGCCGGCTACGCGCGCCGACACGTACAAGGCCTGCCAGGTGGGCACCGCCACGGCCGCGAAGCCGGCTTCGCGCATGGTCGGCACCTCGGGGAAGGCGGCGCTGCGCTCCGGGCCGAGCACCGCCAGCAGGCGCAGCGCCCCGGCCCTGACCTGCGCCTGCAGCGCGGCGAGCGGGCCGAACATCAGCTGCACGCGGCCGGCCAGCAGATCCGGCAATGCCTGTGTGGCGCCGCGGTAGGGCACGCGCGTCAGCTCCACGCCGGCGGCCTGCATGAACTGCGCCGCCGCCATGATCTCGCTGGGCGTGCTGGTCGCCACATTCAGCCGGCCCGGCTGGCTGCGCGCATGCGTGGCCAGCTCGGCGACCGTGGTCGCGGGCAGCGCCGGATGCACGGCCAGCCCGAAGGGCACACGGCCGATCTTGCCGAGCGGCGCGAGCTCCTGCACCCAGTCGAAGCCCGAGCCCTTGGCGAGCAGGGGCGTGGCGATCATCGAGCCGGGGGCATACAGCAGGGTCTGGCCCTCCGGCCCGGCGGCGGCCACCTCGCGGGCGGCCAGCAGGCCGTTGCCGCTGGGCTTGTTCTCCACGATCACGGTCTGGCCCAGCGCTTCCGACAGATGCTGGGCGGCCTGGCGCGCGATGAAGTCGCTCGGGCCTCCGGCCGGCAGGGGCACGAGCAGGCGCAAGGCCTTGCCGGCATTGGCGGCGCCGGCTTCGGTGGCATGCGCCTGCCCGGCCGGGCCCAGCAGGCAGCAGGCGGCGAGGAGGGTGATCTGCAGCAGTGAGGGCATGGCTTGCTCCGATCGGTGCGTGGGCAGCGAGATGGGAAGGAGGGGCGATGGCTCGGACTGTAGGCAGGCATGGGCAAAGCAGAAAGCGCCGCCGCGGCACAATGGGTTTGAACCAATGGTTAAAGCATGGACAAGCTGCGCGCCCTTCAGTACTTCATCGCGGCCGCCGAGGAGGGCAGTTTCTCGGCGGCCGCGCGGCGTTTCGAGCTCAGTGTGCCGGCGGTCACCAAGCTGGTGGGGGCGCTGGAGCGCGAGCTGGGCGTCCGGCTGCTGGAGCGCAGCACGCGCGGCCTGGCGCTCACGCCACAGGGCGCGGCCTACCGCGAAGCCTGCGCGCCACTGCTGGCCCAGCTGGCCGAGGCCGACCGCGCGGCCGCCGGCCCGGTGCGGGCGCGCACCCTGGTGGTCGGTGCGCCGGCCCTGCTGGCGCGCGCGCTGCTGATCCCGGCGCTGCCGGGCTACCGCGACAAGCACCCGCATGTGCAGATCGAGCTGCGCACGGTGGACCAGCTGACCGTCACCGATGCCGAGGCGCGCGGCCTCGACGTGCTGATCGCGCTGGGCTGGCCCGGCGCGCTGGACCTGGTGAAGCGCCCGCTGGCACAAAGCCGGCTGATCGTCTGCGCCAGCCCGGCCTATTGGCGCACCCATGCGGTGCCGGTGCGGCCCGCCGAACTGGCGCAGCACGACTGCGTGCTGGTGCGCTCGCCCGAGGGCACGGTGCTGGATCTGTGGCGCCACCGCCGCGGCGAAGAGGTCGAGGAGGTGGCGGTGCGCGGCTGGCTGACCTGCGAGAGCCGCGACGACGCGCTGCAGGCGGTGCTGCACGGCCAGGGCGTGGGCCGCTTTGCGGACCTGTCGGTCTGGCACCATGTGCGCGACGGCCTGCTGCAGCCGGTGCTGCTGGACTGGGACAGCCCCGACGCGCCACCCTTCAGCGCGCTGCTGCGGCCGGATGCGCGGCGCGACGAGGCCACGCAGGATTTCGTTGCCTTCCTGGCGCGGCTGCTGGGCGAGATCGAGGCCCAGTGCGTGCAGCTGATCGGCCCGCGGCCGCAGCCCGAGCGGCCCGCCTGGTATGCAAGGCGCCAAGGCCGGGCGTCGGCGGGCCAGCGCTGAGCGAGGCTCAGGCGCGCGCGCAGAAGCGCTCGATGTCCAGCGCGCGCGAGGCGCCGATCAGGGCCGGCGAGACCTCGGCGTTGATCAGCCAGCAGGGGATCTGCGCCAGATAGGCCTGGAAGCGTCCCTTGCCCTCGAAGCGCTCGCGGAAGCGCGAGGCGCGCAGCTCGGGCAGCAGGCGCGGTGCGATGCCGCCGCCGATGTAGACGCCCCCGCGCGCGCCCAGCGTCAGCGCCACATTGCCGGCAAAGCTGCCGAGGAAGCGGCAGAACAGCTCGATGGCGAGGCGGCACAGCGGGTCGCCGCTGTGGCGTGCACCGTCCACGATCTCGGCCGGCGTGAGCGTCAGCGCGGCCTGGCCCGCCAGGCCGGCCGCCGCCTCGTAGAGATTCACCAGGCCCGGGCCGGACAGCACGCGCTCGGCCGAGACATGGCCGAAGCGCCCGCGCAGCCACTCGATCACCGCGGCCTCCTGCGCGTCGTTGGCCGCCAGCGTGCTGTGCCCGCCTTCGCCCGCCACCGGCAGGTAGCCGCCGCCGGGCGCGGGCAGCAGCCCCGATACCCCCAGGCCGGTGCCCGGCCCCAGCACGGCCATGGCCTCGTCGGCAATCGCCGCGCCCGGGCCCAGGGGCAGCAGTTCGTCGGGGCCCAGGGCCGGCAGGGAGAGGGCCAGCGCCGTGAAGTCGTTCACCACCGCCAGCCGGTTCACCGCCAGTTCCTTCTTCAGGGAGGCGATCGAGAAGGACCAATGGTGGTTGGTCATCCTGACCTCGTCGCCGGTGACCGGATTGGCGATGCCGATGGCGCAGGCACGCGGGCCCTGCTGCTTGCCATGGTCCGACAGATAGCGCTGGATGGCCGCCGCCAGCGAACCATGCTCGGCGCAGCGGTAGCTGGCGATGTCGGACAGCGGCGCACCCGCCTCATGCGCCCAGGCCAGGCGGGCATTGGTGCCGCCGATATCGCCGAGCAGCCGCGGGTAGGTGAGGGTGGAGACCGTGTTTGCCATGTCCGCGATGTTAATGAAAGCGCTTTCAGGCATCAAGCAATGGTTTACCCGGCGCCCCGCCGGGCGCGCCACGCGGGCCGTGCTTTTCTCATTGACCGCGGGCCGACGAGGCCCTATCCTGAAAAAAAGAAAGCGCTTTCATAAAACCAAAAGCGTCCTCTTGCCACCCATGCCGCGGCAGCGCGGCCCACCTGCCCATGAGTTTCATGCCCCCCTCCCGCACCGGCGACTTGCGCTGCGTGCTCAGCGCCCTCGGCCAGGGCAGCAGCGCGGCGCTGCAGCTGGCGCCGCAACCGTCGCTGGCCTTGCGGCCGGCAGCGGATCTGGCCGAGGCCGCCCGCGGCCTGCCGCAGCTGATGGTGAACAGCCACAAGCGCTTCCAGCGCATCGAGGGCTTTGGCGGCGCCTTCACCGAGGCCGCCGCCGTGACTTGGCAACAGCTGCCATGGGCCGAGGCGGAACGCCTGCTGCACGCTTACTTCGATGCGGCGCAGGGCCATGGCTACACGCTCTGCCGCGTGCACATGAACAGCTGCGACTTCGCGCTGGGTAACTATGCGCATGCCGAGGTGCCCGGCGATGCGGCCTTGCAGCATTTCTCGATCGAGCGCGACCGGCGCGCCCTGTTGCCCATGATCAAGGCGGCGCAGGCGGTGGCGGCGCAGCCCATCAAGCTGCTGGTCTCGCCCTGGAGCCCGCCGGCCTGGATGAAGAGCAACGGCCAGATGAACCAGGGCGGCAAGCTGCTGCCGCAATACGCCGCCGCCTGGGCGCAATGCTATGTGCGCTTCATCCAGGCCTATGCGGCCGAGGGCGTGCCGGTCTGGGGCGTGACGGTGCAGAACGAGCCCGACGCCACGCAGCGCTGGGACTCCTGCATCTACAGCGCCGCCGAGGAGCGCGACTTCGTGCGCGACCATCTCGGCCCGGCGCTGCATGCCGCCGGCCTGGGCGAGGTGAAGATCGTCATCTGGGACCACAACCGCGACCAGATGGTGCAGCGTGCCGACACCGTCTACGAAGACGCGCAGGCGGCGCGCTATGTCTGGGGTTGCGGTTTCCACTGGTATGGCGAGGACGCATTCGACCATGTGCGGCTGGTGCACGACGCCTGGCCCGACAAGCAGCTGCTCTTCACCGAGGGCTGCCAGGAGGGCGGCCCGCACCTGGGTTCCTGGGCGCTGGGCGAGCGCTATGCGCGCAACATCATCAATGACCTGAACCGCTGGACGGTGGGTTGGATCGATTGGAACCTGCTGCTGGACGAGACCGGCGGCCCCAACCATGTGGGCAATCTCTGCAGCGCGCCGATGCTGGCGGATCGCAGCTGCGGGCTGCTGATGCCGCAGAGTTCCTACCATTACCTGGGCCATTTCGCGCGCTTCATCAGGCCCGGCGCGCAGCGCCTGCTGTGCGCGGCCAGCAAGCAGGATCTGGAGTGCACGGCGGCACTCAACGCGGATGGCGAGCTGGCCCTGGTGGTGCTGAACCGGAGCGAGGCGGCGCTGCGCTTTGTGCTGTGCATCGACGAGCTGGCCTGCGTGGCGGAGTTGCCGCCGCGCGCCATCGCCAGCTACGGCCTGGCACGATGACACGGCGCCGCACCTTGCTGGGGGCGGGCCTCGCCGCGGCCCTGCCGGTGCGCGCGGGCGCGCGCGCCGTGCTCACGGTGGCCGCCTTTCCGCTGGTGGACGAAATCGCCCGCGCCGCCACGCCGGCCTGGCAGCGCCTGCATCCCGAGGTGGAGCTGCGCGTGCTGAGCCGCCAGTACAGCGACCACCACACCGCCATGACCACGGCGCTCTCCACCGCGGTGGCCCTGCCGGACGTGATGGCGTTGGAGTCGAGCTTCGTCGGCCGCTTCGCCCAGGGCGGCGGGCTGGAGGATCTGCGCCAGCCGCCCTACGAGGTCGAGCGCTTTCGTGCGCGCCTGGTGCCCTATGCCTATGAACAGGCGGTCGCGCGCAACGGCGCGGTGGTGGCCATGCCGGCCGATATCGGGCCCGGCACCCTGCTGTACCGGCAGGACATCCTGAGCCGCGCGGCGCTCGCCGAAGACGATCTCACGCGCTCCTGGGAGCATTACGTGGCCGCCGGCGCGCGCATCAAGGCACGCACCGGCGCCTACCTGATCGCCCATGTGCAGGAGATCAAGGACATCCTGATCCGCAGCGGCCTGCGGCCGGGCGAGGGCCTGTACTTCGATACCGACTCGCGCGTGCTGGTGAACTCGCCGCGCTTCGAGCGGGCCTTCGAGGTGGCAAGGGAGGCGCGCCGGCAGGGGCTGGACGCGCGCGTGCCGGCCTGGTCCAACGACTGGGCCGAGGGCTTCAAGCGCGGCCGCCTCGCCACCGAGCTCTCGGGCGCCTGGCTGGCGGGGCAGCTGAACAGCTTCATTGCCCCCGGCACGCGGGGCCTGTGGCGTGCCGCGCCGCTGCCCGAGGGCGCCAGCGCCGCCTATGGCGGGGCCTTCTACGCGATGCCGCGCCACGCCGCGCCGGCGCGCAAGGCGCTGGCCTGGGACTTCATCCGCCTGATGACGCTGGACCCGCAGCTGCAGCTGCAGGCCTTCAAGGCCTACGACGCCTTCCCGGCCCTGCTGGCCACGCACGAGGATGCCTTCTTCAGCGAGCCCCTGCCATTTCTGGGCGGGCAGCCGGCGCGCCGGCTCTGGCGCGAGGCGGCGCGCCGCATCAGCGCCGCGCGCGTGCACAAGCAGAACCAGTTTGCCGAGGAAGTGGTGCAGACCGAACTCGACAAGGTGCTGAACCGCGCCAAGCCGATACGCCAGGCGCTGGCCGACGCCGAGCAGCTGCTGGAGCGGCGCGCGCGCCGTTGACGACACGACACTAGCCACAGGAGAGCTTACGCATGAACCGACGATTTGCCCGCGCCTGCACCCCGCTGCTGGCGGCACTGAGCCTGGGCGGCTGCGGCGGTGCCGGCGGCGCCACCGCGCCCCTGCCTGCCCCCGCACCGGCACCCGCACCGGAAACCCTGGCCGTGCCGGCCGGCTACCGCCTGGTCTGGTCCGATGAGTTCGAACCCGCCGGCCTGCCCGACCCCGCCAAATGGGCCTACGACACCGGCATGAACAAGCAGGGCTGGCACAACCACGAGCAGCAGTACTACAGCGCCGCGCGCGCCGAGAATGCCGAGCAGCGCGAGGGCAAGCTGGTCATCACAGCGCGCAAGGAGCAGCTCTCCGCTGCGGCCGACTGGGGCGGCCAGCCCTATACCTCGGCGCGCCTGATCACCGCCGGCAAGGCCGAGTGGACCTATGGTTTCTTCGAGATCCGTGCCAAGCTGCCCTGCGGCAAGGGCACCTGGCCGGCGATCTGGATGCTCGGCAGCCAGGGTGAATGGCCCGCCGCCGGCGAGCTGGACATCATGGAGCAGGTGGGCAAGGAGCCCAGCAAGGTCTTCAGCACCACCCACACCAGCGCCGGCAGCGGCGGCAATGGTGCGGGCGCGGCCACCCAGGTCGGCGACGCCTGCAGCGCCTTCCACACCTACCAGATGGACTGGACGCCCCAGCAGGTGCGCTTCGGCATCGATGGCAAGAGCCACTTCGTCTACAAGAACGCAGGCACCGGCAAGGCCCAATGGCCCTTCGACGCGCCGCAGTTCCTGATCCTCAACATCGCCATCGGCGGCGACCTGGGCGGGCCGGTGGACGACGCCATCTTCCCGGTGCGCATGGAGATCGATTACGTGCGCGTGTACCAGGCCGCCAAGTAGCGCGGCCCGCTACCAGCGCCCCGCATGGCGCAGCACCCGGCCCGCCATGGTCTCGGCCACGTAGAGTCGGCCCTGGCGGTCGAACACCGGGTCGCGCGGCTCCCTGAGACCCTCGGCCAGCAGCTGCTGCCTGCCGTCGGGGCCGATGCGGGTGATGCGCCGCGCCTGCGGCTGCGCCACGATCAGCTCGCCCGCCGGGCTGAACGACAGGCCCACCGGGCCGGCGAGATCGGCAAACGGGTGCAGCAAGCCCTTGGCGTCGAGCCGCACGACCTGGTTGCCACGCCAGTCGTTGATGAAGGTGTCGCCGTTGCGCGCAAATGCCAGGCCATGCGGCCCCTTCAAGGCGACGACGGTACGCGAGCGCGTGGCCGAGGCGAAGGCGCGCACCTTGCCAGTCAGCTCGCAGACCCAGAGCTCGCCGTTGGGCGCAAACGCCAGATCGACCGGCGACTCGAGCTCATCGACAAAGGTCGAGACCGTGCCAGCGCGATCGATCTTGGCGATGCGGCCGGCGCCGGTGTCGGCCACGTAGAGATGGCCCGCGGCGTCGAGTTCGAGGTCGTGCGGGCTTTCAAAGCCGCGCGCGATGCGCGTGAGGCGCCCGTCGACACCGATGCGCGCGATCTCGCCGCTGAGCTGCTCAGCCACATAGAGGCTGCCGTCGGGCGCGAACAGCAGGCCGCGCGGCTGCGCCAGCCCGCCGGCAAACTCGGCAAAATCGGTCGGCAAGGTAGCGGCATCGGCGGCCGTCGCCCCGCGCCAGGGAGCCAGAGCCATCAGCATGCAGCCGATGAAGTTGCGTCTGGTGTGCATCATCACGAGTCCCCCGTCAGCCGTCGTCAAGGCCCGGTGCGCGGCGGCGGTGTCGGCGATGTTGCTACGGCCACCGCCCGCATGCAAGCCGGGCGCGGCGCGAGGCGGCGGACGCGTTTCTCAATCGAGCCGCGCGGCGCAATGCTTGGCGATGAACTCGGCGTGCGTGGGCATGGCCTGGGCGCATTTGCCCACCACGCGCTGGACGTTGTCCAGGTAGGCCTGCACCTCGGCCTCGGGCAGCAGGTCGGCAAAGGGGTGGTAGCCGCGCGGCTGCAGGCGCTGGCCCAGCATCACCTGCAGCCAGCTGACCTCGGTGAACAGCTCCACGCCGTCGCGGTAGACGCGGCCATTGCTGGCGAACAGGTCCAGCTTGCGCTGCAGGCCCTCGGGGATGGGCATGTTGCGGCAGTAGTTCCAGAACTCGGAGTCGTCGCGCTGGGTGAGCTTGTAGTGCAGGATCAGGAAGTCGCGGATGCGCTCGTACTCCACGCGAGTAACGGCGTTGTATTCGGCGATGTCGGCGGCGTCGAAACCCGCGCGCGGGAAGTAGTCGAGGATGCGCGCCACCGCCATGTGGATGAGGTGGATGCTGGTGGATTCCAGCGGCTCCAGAAAGCCGCTGGCGAGGCCCACCGCCACGCAGTTGCGCACCCAGAAGGTCTTGGCGCGGCCGGTGCGAAAAGCCAGGTGGCGCGGCGCGGCGGTGGCCGCGCCATCGAGGTTGCGCAGCAGGATGGCCTCGGCCTCTTCCTTGTCCATGAAGCGGCTGCTGTAGACATGGCCATTGCCGATGCGGTGCTGCAGCGGGATGCGCCATTGCCAGCCGGCCGCGTGGGCGGTGGAGCGCGTCATCGGCAGCAGCGGGCTGACCGACTCGCAGGGCACGGCGATGGCGCGATCGCAGGGCAGCCAGTGCGACCAGTCCTCGTAGCCGGCGTGCAGGGTCTGCTCGATCAGCAGGGCACGCATGCCCGAGCAATCGATGAAGAAATCGCCGGCCACGCGTTCGCCACTCTCCATCACGATCGCGGCAATGCCGCCATCGCCGTCGCACTGCTCCACTCGCGTGACCTTGCCCTCCAGGCGCTGCACGCCGCGCTGTTCGGCAAAGCCGCGCAGAAAGCGTGCATAGAGGCCGGCATCGAAATGGTAGGCATGGGCGATCTCGGCCAGCGGCGAGCCCGCCATGTCGTGGCGCGCGCGCATGAACTTGGCCTGGCGCGGCGCCACCGTGTTGATCGAGTACTCGCCCAGCGGCGCTGCCTTGCCCTGCGCCGCCATGCGCAGCCAGAAGTGATGGAAGGGCACGGTGTCGGCCATCTGGCCGACCTTGCCGAAGCCGTGGATGTAGCGGTCGCCCAGCGCGCCCCAGTTGACGAACTCGATGCCCAGCTTGAAGCTGCCGCGCGTGGCGCGCAGGAACTCGTCTTCGTCGATGCCCAGCGCCCGGTTGAACTCGGTGAGGTTGGGAATGGAGGCCTCGCCGACGCCGATGATGCCGATCTCGTCGGACTCGATCAGCCGGATCGAATAGGCCCGCCCCAGCGCCTTGGCGAATGCCGCGGCCGTCATCCATCCGGCGGTGCCTCCACCGACGATGACGATGTTGCGCAGGGGCGGGTTGCTGTCCATGGCGGCGATTGTGGCCCGATCAGAACTTGTAGTTCACGCCCAGCAGGGTGGCGCGGCCGAAGTAGCGGATGTAGTTGGGCGTGAGCGCCGTGGCATCCGGGGCATTCGGGCCGACCGTCTTGCGGTTCATGGTGGGCTTGTCGAACAGATTGCTGACCTGCAGCAGCACCGACAGCCCCTTGTAGCTGCCATCCTCGAAGGCATAGCCCAGCTGCAGGTCGGCCACCTTGTCAGCCGCCTGCTGCAGGGTGGTCGAGTTCAGGAAGATGTCGCGCGTGGTGGCCGTGAAGGGCGAGCGGTAGCGCTGGCTGATGCGGGCCGAGATGCCGTGGTTCTCGTAGTAAAGCGTCAGGCTGTTGGACAGGCCCGAGAGGCCGTTCAGCGGCACGTTGCGCTCGGTGCTGACGGTCGGGTCGGGGTTCTGGTCGCGGATCGAGCTGCTCAGCTTGGAGGCGCTGAATACCACGCCAAAGCCTTCCAGCGCCGGGTGCAGCAGGGCACCTTCCAGCGAGGCGGCGAACTCATAACCCTCCACCTTGCCGCCCGAGCCATTGGCCGGGCGGATCAGCGGTGCGATCGGCTTGGGCGTCACGCCGGGAGGCGCCACCTGTGGGAAGCCGCTGGCATCCACCGCCGTCAGCTGGTTGTAGATATAGCTCAGCAGGTTCTTGCGGAAGGCCGCCACCGAGACATAGCTACGCTTGCCGAAGTAGCGTTCCACCGAGAGGTCGAAGCCGGTGGCGCGCCAGGGCTTGAGTTCGGGGTTGCCGGCATAGGCGGTGGTCCATTCGCCGGCATGCGGGGTGCCGGCCAGGTCGCCGATCACCGAGGGCGTGCTGGTGCCGGCGCGCATGTCGACGATATTGGGCCGCACGATGGTGGTGGCGGCGCCGAAGCGGGCGATCCAGTTGTTCCTGAAGTCGGCCACCAGGTTGAGGCTTGGCAGCACATCGGTGTAGCTGGTGCCGCCGCTGCGCTTGTACAGCAGGGTGGGATCCGGCGCCTCGTCATTGCCGCGGTATTCCCAGCCGTCGGAGTTCTGCTTCGCATGCGCCACCTGCACGCCGACATTGCCGCGCAGCGAGACGCCGAAGAACTCGCTGTCGATGTCGAGCTTGCCGAAGGCGGTGGTGACCTTCTCGCGCACGTTCGAGTTGTTGGCCACCCATTTGCTGAACTGCCCCTCCTCCAGCGAGACCGTGCCGCCCTGCACCAGCGCCGGCACGTCCACGCGCAGCAGTTCGGGGATGCCGGCCCAGCTCATGTCGAAGGGCGTGCCCACCACCGCGCTGGGGATGCTGCGGATGTAGTTGCCCGCGGCGTCCTTGGACATCAGGATGCGGTCCTCGTTCTTGGCCACGTCCTTGCTGCGCTCGGTGTAGTTGACGCCGCCGGTGAGGCCGCTGAAGAAGCCGTCCAGGTCGCGCTTCAGCGAGAGGCGCAGCGACTTGATCTCGTCCTTGATCTCGGGGTGGCGCACCGCGCCGATCCAGGCCTCGTTGGGCACCCAGTCCATGCCTTGCACGTCGCCGAAGGCCATCTTGGAGGGATTCGACAGATAGCCCGCCTGCACCGGCGTGAAGGTCTGCGGGCTACCGTCGATGGGCACGTTCCACTGGTAGGCGCCATAGGTCCATTGCTTGGCGGCATGGTCGTAGGGGCCGCCGTAGGCCTCGGTGTAGCGCTCGTTGCGCTTGTCGCGCGAATAGCTCAGGTCGGCCACGCCCTTCCAGTGATCGGAGAGCTTGAGTTCGGTGTTCCAGCCCAGCGCCGCGATATTGTCGGTGCGCTTGGTGTCGAAGTTGCCCACATTGGCCACCAGCTGCGAGGTGGTGGCGCTGGTGGCGTAGGTGTTCTGGCCGATCTGGGTGGTGCCCACATTGGAGAGCGCGGGCGCGATGCCGGCCGACCAGTTGCCGAACAGGCTCTGCGCGAACTTGCCGCCCACCTCATGGGTGTCGAACTTGGAGTAGTACAGGTCCAGCTGGCTGTGCAGGCTGTCGTTGGGCTTGTATTCCAGCACCACCATCAGGCCGTCGCGCACATTCTTCTTGGTGGACGAGGTGGCGGTCCAGAACATCGGCAGCAGGGCCTGGTTGCCGCCCACCTGGGCCGGCTTGTTGCCGCTCAGCGGCAGGCCGAAGGGCGTGTAGTCGCCATATTCCACCAGCTCGGTCTGCTTGGTCTGGCTGGAGGAATCCAGGCGCGCGAAGCCGGCCGCCACGCCGATGGTGTTGTTGGCGAACTGGTCCACATAGGAGAGGCTGAAGCGCGTGCCGGTGGGGCTGGCGACGCCGGGCACCAGGGTGCCGTTGGAGTTGCGCTCGCCGCGCAGGTTGACGGCGATCTGGCGGCCGCGCGAGTCCAGCGGCCGCACCGTGCGGATGTCCACCGTGCCCGAGAGGCCCTGGCCGATCAGCGTGCCGTCGGGCGTCTTGTAGACCGAGGCGCCGCTCACCAGCTCGGCCGGGAACTGGTCGAACTCCACCGCACGGCTGTCGTTGCTGGAGACCATCTCGCGGCCGTTCAGCAGCACGCCGGAGAACTCGGGCGAGAGGCCGCGGATCGAGATCACGTTGACGCGCCCATCGGGGCCGCGCTGGCCGGTCAGGCCGGGCAGGCGTGCCAGCGATTCAGCGATGCTGGCATCAGGCAGCTTGCCCAGGTCTTCGGCCGAGATCACCTCGATGATGGAGTCCGAGCCGCGCTTGAGCGCCACCGAGGACTCGATGCTGCGGCGGATACCCGTGACCACCACGGTCTCGAGCTGTTCGGGCTGCTGGGCCTGCTGCGCCTGCGCGGCGCCGGCGGCGATGAACAGCAGCGCGCAGGCTGCTGCCACCGGTTGAACGTCATGGCGGCCGCGGGCGGGCCGCTGGCGATGCTGCTGGGCGGTTTTCATAGGTCTCCTTATGTGTTGTCGGTCAGCTTCTTCAAATGCCTGAAAGCGCTTTCACGTTTTCTCAAATTTAACTGGTCCGGCTGCGCGCCTTCTCCAGACTTACCCTAGCGAGTGATTCGCGCCACATGGCCGTGGCGCCGGTTCTCTTCAGTCCAGGCCGCGGCCCTGGGCATCAAAGCCCAGCGCCTGGCCGGCGGCGGCCGCGAGGCCGACCGCAGCGCCGCTGTGCAAGCCCGGCGCGCCGGCCGCCAGCTTGGCGGTCAGCAGTTCGGCGATGCCGTCCACGCGCAGGTGCACGATGGAGACATCGCCCAGATGCTCGGCCAGCACCACGCTGGCGGGCACGCCGCCCTCGGCGAGCCGCAGATGCTCGGGGCGCAGGCCCAGGCGTTGTGCGTCCGGCTGGGCGGCGCCGCCCAGCAGCGCCCAGAGCTGCCGGTGCGCCGCGCTGGCCCCGGCCCCGGGGCGATCCACGAAGTTGATGCGCGGCGCGCCGATGAAGCCGGCCACGAACTCGTTGGCCGGGCGCTGGTAGAGGGTGAGCGGGGCGCCCAGCTGCTCGATGCGGCCCTGCCGGAACACGGCGATGCGGTCGCCCATGGTCATGGCCTCGACCTGGTCGTGGGTCACGTAAATCATCGTCGTTCCCAGCTCGCGGTGCAGGCGCGTCAGCTCGATGCGCATGTCCACGCGCAGCGCGGCGTCGAGGTTGGAAAGCGGCTCGTCGAACAGGAACACCTTGGGCTTGCGCACGATGGCGCGGCCGATCGCCACGCGCTGGCGCTGGCCGCCCGAGAGTTCCTTGGGATAGCGCTCCAGCAGCTCGGTGATGCGCAGGATCTCGGCGCTGCGGCCCACCTGTTGCTGGCGCTCGGCCTTGCCCACGCCGGCCATCTTGAGCGCGAAGCCCATGTTCTCGGCCACCGTCATGTGCGGGTAGAGCGCATAGCTCTGGAACACCATGGCGGCGCCGCGGTCGGCCGGGCGCAGCTCGTTGGCGCGCTGGCCGTCGATCAGCAGCTCGCCGCCGCTGATCTCCTCCAGGCCTGCGATCATGCGCAGCGTGGTGCTCTTGCCGCAGCCCGATGGGCCGACGAAGACCATGAACTCGCCATCGCGCACCTCCAGGTCCAGCCCCTGGATGACTTCGTTCTGTTCGTAGCGCTTGCGCAGGCCGCGCAGGGTCACTTGTCCCATCTGATCGCCCTCGCTGTCAGCGCACTGCGCGCTGCTGTTGCAGGAATTCGCGGTACCAGCGCGCGCTGTCCTTGAGCGTGCGCTGCTGGCTGGCGTAATCCACATGCACGATGCCGAAGCGCTTCTCGTAGCCCGAGGCCCATTCGAAGTTGTCCATCAGGCTCCACACCATATAGCCGCCCATGCGCACGCCCTGGCGCATGGCCTCGGCCACCGCGGCGATATGGGCCGCGATATAGCGGGTGCGACCCTCGTCGTGCACGCGGCCGTCGGCGCTCAGCACATCCTTGAAGGCGCCGCCGTTTTCGGTCACGAACAGCGGCGGCACCGGATAGTCGCGCTGCAGGCGCAGCAGCAGCTCGGTGAGGCCCTCGGGGTAGACCTCCCAGCCCATGTCGGTGACCTCGCGGCCGCTGCTGTGCACGTCCCAGGGCTGGCCCGCGCTGACCACCGAGCGCGAGTAGTAGTTGACGCCCAGGAAATCCATCGCCGCGGTGATGGCCTGCATATCGCCGGGCTGCACCGCGGGTGCGTCGCCGCCCAGCTCGTCCAGCACGTCCTGCGGATAGCGGCCCTTGAACAGCGGGTCCATGTACCAGCGCAGCAGGCGGCCGTCTTCCAGCCGGGCCTTGGCGCGGTCGGCCGCCGCGTCGCTGGCCGGGTGCATGGGCGAGAGGTTCAGCACGATGCCCAGCTCGGCCTTGCAGCCCTGGGCGCGCAGCGCCTGCAGCGCCAGCCCGTGGCTCAGCAGCAGGTGGTGAGAGACCTGCGCGGCCAGCTTGCGGTCCTTCAGGCCCGGTGCGAACACGCCGCTTTCATGGCCCAGCTGCGCCACCACCCAGGGTTCGTTGTGGGTGGCGATCGAGACCACCCGGTCGCCCAGGCGCGCGGCCATGCCGCAGGCGTATTCGACAAAGCGCTGCACCGTCTCGCGGCTGCCCCAGCCGCCGATGTCCTGCAGCGCCTGCGGCAGGTCCCAGTGGTTGAGCGTCAGATAGGGCTTGATGCCGCGCGCCAGCAGGCCGTCCACCAGGCGCTCGTAAAAGGCCAGGCCGGCCTCGTTCCAGGCACCGCTGCCGCTGGGGCGTACGCGCGGCCAGGAGACCGAGAAGCGGTAGGCGTCCACGCCCAGGCCGGCGATCAGGTCCAGGTCCTGCTCCCAGCGCTGGTAATGCTCGCAGGCGATGTCGCCGTTGCTGGCGTCGGCGATCGCGCCGGGCTGGCGGCAGAAGCTGTCCCAGATGGAAGGGCCCTTGCCATCGGCGCTGGCGGCGCCCTCGATCTGGAAGGCGCTGGTGGCCACGCCCCAGACGAAGCCGGGCGGGAAGGATGAGGAAGATGAGTCTGGCAGGTGTTGCATTACTTGACGGCGCCCACGGTGAGGCCCGAGATGAGTTGTTTGGAGCACAGCACGAAGAGCACGATGAGCGGCAGGGTGGCGATGGCCGAGCCGGCCATCAGCGCGCCCCATTCGGTGTCCACCGGGCTCTGCAGGCTGCGCAGGGCGAGCGGCAGGGTGTACATATCGGGCGAGCGCATCACCACCAGCGGCCCGATGAAGTTGTTCCAGGAAGCGATGAAGGTGATCAGCCCGAGCGTGCCCAGCGCCGGCTTGAGCAGGGGCAGCACGATGCGCGCGTAGATGCCCAGCTCGCTGCAGCCATCCATGCGCGCCGCCTCCACCAGCTCGCGCGGGATCGCGCTGCCGACGAACTGGCGCATCAGGAAGATGCCGAAGGCGCTGGCGGCGCCGGGGATGTAGAGGGCGCGCGGCTGATCGATCCAGCCCAGCAGGTCCATGATCATGAAGCTGGGGATCATGTTCATGAAGCTGGGCAGCAGCATGGTGCCCATCACCATGGCGAACAAGGCCTTCTTGAAACGGAACTCGAACATCGCGAAGGCATAGCCGCCCATCGAGCAGAACAGCAGGGTCAGCAGCGTGGAGGCGATGCCCACATAAAGGCTCCAGCCCAAATTGCGCCAGAACGGCAGGCGCTTGGTGAGGATGGCCAGGTTGTTCGCCAGGTCGTCGCCGAACCACATCGGTGGGGGCAGGCTGAAGATCTCGCTGCGCGAATGCGTGGCGAACACGAACATGAAGTAGAAGGGCGCCAGCATGATGAGCGTGCCGAGGCCGACCAGACAGTAGGCGGCCCAGGGGGCCATGTGTTGGGCTTGTCGTCTCATCTCGTGCTCAGCGTGCGCGCGGGCGGAAGGCGCGGTTGGTCAGCCAGGTGAGCAGGGCCACCACCAGGAACAGCAGCCAGGACATCGCGCTGGCGGCGCCGAAATCGTTGAAGTCGAAGGCATTGCGGTAGAGATAGACCGCGGCCGTCATGCCGGCCTGGTCGGAGCCGCCCTTGCCGCCGGTGAGGATGAAGGGCTCCTCGAACAGTTGCAGGCCGCCGATCACACTCAGCGTGACGCCGAAGAAGATCATCGGCCGGATGCTGGGCAGGGTGATGTGGAAGAACTGCTGCAGGCGGCCGGCGCCGTCCATGGTGGCGGCCTCGTAGAGATCGGGCGGGATGGTCTGCAGGGCGGCGAGATAGAGCACCACGTTGAAGCCCACATAGCGCCAGAACACGATCATCGAGATGGCGGGCTTGAGGGCGTCTGGGTCGTTGAGCCAGTCCACCGCCTGTGCCGGCAGCAGGGCGCCCAGCAGCGGCACTTCGCGCAGCAGCGCCAGCAGCAGGTTGATGAGGCCGTAGTCGGTGGAGAACAGCGAGCTGAACAGGATGGCGATGGCCACCGAGGAGGTGATGTAGGGCAGGAAGTAGGCTCCCACCACGGCATTGCGCCAGCGCTTGAAGCCCAGGTGCAGAAAGCTCGCCAGCGGGATCGCCACCAGGTGCTGGGGCAGGCCGGAGGCCAGCGCCAGCCAGCCGGTGTTGGCGAGCGATTTCCAGAACCACTCGTCCCGCAGCGCGAAGGCGAAGTTGTCCAGGCCGACGTAGTGCATCGCCGCCAGGCCGCTGGTGGGCTCCCAGCTCTGGAACGAGAGGTAGAGCGAGAAGGCCAGCGGGAACAGGCCGAACACCAGGAACAGCAGCAGAAAGGGCGCCAGCAGGGCATAGGGCGCCCAGCGCGGGGAGAGGCGGAGGTGCTTCATGGTCTTGTTGTCTCAGCGCAGCGCGCGTTGCAGCAGCAGGCGTTGGGCGTCGGCCAGGGCGCGATCGATGGCCTTGCCGCGCTCCAGCACCTTGTCGAGCTCGGTATCGATCACCTCGCGTGCAAAAGCGTCCTGCTTGTGCACCTGCACCGCGCGGATCTGGCCGGCCGCGGTGCGCCAGTCGCGCCGCGCGCGCTGGCCACCCAGGAAGGCCAGGGGCTCGTCGAAGAAGGCGTCGTCATAGGTCTCCAGCAGGGCCGGGAAGGCATCCTGCGACTTGAAGGCCGCCAGCTGGCGCGCGCGGTTCAGCGTCATCAGCTGGATGAACTGCCAGGCCAGCGGCTTGTTGGCCGCATCGGCCAGGCGCGGGATGGCGAAGAAGGTGCCGCCATAGGCCGCGAAGGCGCCCTCGGGCAGCTGCGCGGCGCGCCACAGGCCGCGCGTGCTGGGCGCCAACCAGTTGTTCAGATGCCCGGCCAGCCAGGCCCCCGACATCTGGGTGGCGATGCCGCCGCGTTTGAAGCCCTCGCTCCAGTCGGAGGACCAGGCGGTCACGCGCGCATCGAGCTTTTGCTGGCGCACCGCACGCGCGAGCTCGAAGGCGCGCACGAAGCGCGGCGTGGTCACCAGCGGGCGCGAGTCCTTGTCGAAGTACATGCCCTCGCCGGGCTGGATGCCGGTGCGTATCAGGATGTCCTTCATGTCGCGGGCATGGGCCAACAGGTAGGCGCCGGTGGCGGCCTTGATCTTCACGCCGGCGGCCACATAGCCCTCCCAGCTGCCGGTCAGATCGGCCTCGCCGAGGCCGGCCTTGGCGAGCAGGTCCTGGCGGTAGAGCAGGGTGCCGGGGCCGATGTCGGTGGGCACGGCCAGCACCGCGCCGGCGGGCGTGCTGGCCTGCTCGAAGGCATAGGGGACGAAGCGCGACTGGTAGCGCCGCAGCTCATAGGGCGGGCGCGCCAGGTCTTCCAGCCCGGCGCCCTGGGCAAAACGGCCCAGATAGCCCACCTCCAGCGCCATCACATCGGGCAGGTAGACGGCGGTGGAGAGCGCCGTGGTCATGGCGGTGTGGTGGTCGTTGAGCTCGCGGCTCACCACCTTCACCGCCACCGTCGGATGCAGCTGCTGCCAGGCCGGCAGGGCGGCGCGCACGATCTCGTCCACGGCGGGGAAGGCGGCCACGGTGATGCTCTGCTGGGCCGCGGCCGGCCCGGCCAGCAGCCCCACGCTCGTACAGATGCCAACCAAGGTCCGGGCCGCAAGCCGCATGCCGATGTCTCCGCCGCGCCTGTCGACGCCGTCGTTATGTGATGTTTATGAAAGCGCTTTCATAATAAGTGGCGAGCGGCCGCGATGTCAATCGAGGGTAATTGCCGGGGCCTACTTGAGAGGCCGGGTGGACGAGCGCACGATCAGGCGCGGTTCGGGCAACTTGCCGCTGGGCTTCTGGCCCGCCAGCAGTTGCAGCAGGGACTGCGCCGCCAGCCGGCCCAGCTCATGGGCGGCCTGGTGGATGGTGGTGAGCGGCGGCAGCGAATGGGCGGCGCCGGCCAGATCGTCGAAGCCCACCAGCGACACATCCTCCGGCACGCGCAGGCCGCGCCGGTGCAGGGCCAGCGAAGCGCCGAAGGCCATCTGGTCGTTGGCGGCAAAGATGGCCGTGAAGGGTTCGCGGCTGTCGATCAGCCGCTCCACCGCCATCAGGCCGCTTTCCTCGTGGAACTTGCCGGGCAGCACCAGGCTGGGCTTGTAGGGCACGCCGGCGGCCTCCAGCGCGGCGCGGTAGCCGCGCAGGCGCTCCTGGGCGTCGGGGTGCACCGGGTCGCCGGCGATGAAGGCGATCTGGCGGTGGCCCTGGCTGAGCAGGTGGTGGGTGGCCAGGCGCGCGCCCTCGAAATCGTTGAAGTCCAGCGCATAGAGGCCGCTGGCCTTGAGGCTGCGGCCGGTCACCACCACCGGCAGCTCCTTGGCGAGCTTGCGCAACGCCTCGTCGCTGAGGCGGCCGGTCAGCACGATGATGCCGTCCACGCGGCGCGAGCGCAGCACGTCGATGCAGCGCTGCTCCTCCTGCGCGTTCCAGTGGCCGCTCACGAACAAGGGGCTGTAGCCGGCCGGGCTGAGCTCTTCCTCGATGCCGCGCAGCGCTACGCCGTAGAAGGGGCTGTCGATCGCCTGCGTCACCACGCCTACGCTCAGGGTGCGCCCGCCGGCCAGGCCGCGCGCGATCGGGTTGGGGATGAAGCCGAGCTCGGCAATCGCGCGATCGACGGCCTCGCGCTTTTCCTGGCTCACCACCGCCGTGCCGTTGAGGATGCGCGACACCGTGCTGGGCGAGACGCCGCAGGCCTCGGCCACCATGCCCAGGGTCACCTTGCTGCCCGGCTTGCCCGTGGTGGTCGTTGCATTCTTGCGTGCGCTGCTTTTCATGGCCTGTGTGCGGTTGCGGCGGGCTAGTTTAAGCGGCCGGATTGCGACCCCCCGCCGCGAGCGCCTCAGTACAGCCGGATCGCCATGTCGAAGTGCCAGCTGCGGCGGATCTCGACGACGTCGTATTCGCGCGCCAGCGCGGGCTGGAAGGCCGGGTAGTTGGCCTGGCTCTGCACCACGCGGCGGATCGCCTCGTCGATGGCCGGCACGCCGCTGGAACGCACGAAGCTCACCGATTCCACCGAGCCATCGCTGCGTATCGCCACCGTCACCATGGGGTCGGTGTGGGGCTGCTTCACCGCCTCGCGCACCAGTTCAAACGTCATGTTGAACTGGATCTTGCGGGCCCAGGCTTCCGCGTACATGAGTAGTTCGGCATTGGCGTCGCTGCGCCCGAACAGGCGCCCGCGGCGCACGCTGCTGGCCGCGGCCGGCAGCGTGGGCGACTGACGCGCCGCGGCCGCTGCCGCGTCGCGCCGGTCGGCCTCCTCGTTCAGCTGGCGCCCGATGGCGCGGAGCCGCGCTTCGCGCTGCTCCACCTCGGCCTGCGCGGCCGCCAGCTTGGCGGCCTCGGCGCGTGCGGCTTCCTGCCGGGCAGCGTCCTGACGTGCCGCCTCCTGCCGGGCGGCCGACTGCCGCGCCGCTTCCTGGCGCTCGGCCTCCTGGCGTGCGGCTGCGGCGCGCACCCCCTCCTGCCGTACTTCCTCCTGTCGGGCCAGCTCCTGCCGTGCGGCCTCCTGCCTGCTCGCCTCCAGCCTGGCATCCTCGGCGCGCTGTGCCTCGCGCCGTTCGGCCTCCAGCCGTGTGGCCTCGACGCGCGCCACCTCGAGCCGCGCGGCCTCCTGCTTGGCCGCGGCCTGGCGCGCCAACTCCTGTCTGGCCGCCTCCTGCCTGGCCGCCGCGCGCGCGGCCTCCTGGCGTTCGCTCTCCAGTCGCAGGGTCTCCAGTCGCGCGGCCTCGATGCGCGCCACGTCCTGGCGCGCCTGCTCCTGCTGCTCGGCCTGCTGGCGCGCCTCCTGCCTGGCCCGCTCAAGCTCGGCGCGCTCCAGCGCGCGCTCCCAGGCGCGCAGGTCCGCGCGCAGCTGCATGGACGCTGCCGCCTCGCGCGACGGCAGCGTCGGCGCGGCAGGCGTGGCAGGCGCGGGCCGGGCCTGCGGGCTCGAAGCGCTGGCCATGGCAGCCATCGCCGGCATGGATGCGGCCACCGGCGGGACCGGCACATTCCACCTGGCGGCGTCGGCGCGCGGCAGCGCGATCACCGCCGGGCTCGGTGCGATGGCGGGGCTGAGCTCCGCGGACGGCTCGGCGCTCAGGGTCGGGGCGCTGAGCTCTGCCGTGGTCGTGGCCGTGGGCGGCAGCGCTGCTGGCGCGGGTGCCTGGGTCGCCGCCTGTTCCAGCTTTGCCGTGGCGGCCTGCTCAGGCGGCGGCAGCGTGGGCGGTGCCGGCTGGGTTGGCGGCTGGGCTGGCGCCTGCGCTTGGGGCGAGGGCGCGACGGCAGGTGCAGGGGCGAGGCGCACGCGCAGCTCGGGCACCTCGGCGCGCCGATCCTGCCAGGGCAGGCCCAGGCCCGGCAGGCCCAGCCCCTGGCCGCCCAGGGTCAGGCTCAGCAGCAGGCCATGCACCAGCAGCGAGACGAGCAGCGCGCGCTGCGCGTCCGGCCCGGGCAGCGCGTGGACATTCCTCGTGATTCGCATTGCCGCCATTTTCGTATGCAAACCGCCCTGGCCCTGCACAGGGTGAGCCCGGGGGCCCTACCCATCGGCGGGGCGGCGACTACCCGCCGCTTCGATGGCGCTTTGCCGGGGCGGCGGCCAACATGCTGACCAGCCCCGCGGCGGTTTGCGCAGCAGCTCCAAGCCACGGGAATTCCGCTCTCAGGTCCGCTACGCCAACGTCAGGAGAATCCGATGCCTCTGTCCCCAAGCCCATCGCGTCAACGCCGCCCCGTTGCCCTTGCCATCGCCGCCATGTTGGCGGCCGCGATGACGACCCTGCCCACCGCGGTGCGCGCCGCCGATGCCGCCGCGCCGGCGGCCGAGCCGGATCGCGCCACCGAGCCGGACGGGGAGAAGGTCCGCATCGAGCGGGTGGTCGTCACCTCGCAGCGTCGGCACGAGCTGCTGCAGGACGTGCCGATCGCCGTGAAGGCCTTCTCGGCCAAGCAGATCGAGAACGCCGGCATCAAGAGCACGCAGGACTTCATCAACCTGACGCCCAATATGTCCTTCGACAACTCCTTCACCTACGGCAATTCCTTTGTCGTGATCCGAGGCGTCACCGAGGTCAACAACGCCGACTCGCCGGTCGCGGTGATCGTCGACGGCGTGCCTCAGAACAACCAGAAGCAGCTCAAGATGAGCTTGTTCGACGTCGATCGCATCGAGGTGCTGAAGGGCCCGCAGGGCGCGCTGTATGGGCGCAATGCGATTGGCGGTGCGATCAATATCGAGACCAAGCAGCCCTCCAACCAGCTGGAGGGTTTCGCGAATCTGCTGCTGGGCAGTGGCGCCGAGAAGGAGCTCTCCGCCGGCCTCAGCGGTGCCCTGGTCGACAACGTGGCGCTGTTCCGCCTGGCCGCACAGACCAAGCGCTCGGATGGCCTGACGCGCAATACCTATCTCGGTGCGGCGATCGACGCGGTCGACCACGACAACACGCTGCGCGCCAAGCTGGCGCTGATGCCCAGCAACGAGCTGCGGCTCGATCTGCGCGCCAGCGTCACCGACTTCAGGGCCGGCGCGACCTGGGACAGCATCGTCCCCAGCGGCCAGGCGGGCGATATCCGGGCACCGCGCTCCAACCTGCTCGGCCAGACCTGGGGCAGCACGCGCGATCTCAGCTTCAAGCTGGATGCCGACACGCCGCTGGGCGCCCTCACCGCCATCACCGGCTACACCCGGCTGATCGAGAACTACCGTGGCGACAACGACTTCTCGAATGCGCTGGAGCGTCCCGAGGGCCTGTTTGGCGAAGGGCAGACCGGCCAGGGCATGGAGCTGCGCACGCGCATGCTGAGCCAGGAGCTGCGGCTGACCTCACCGGACGGCCGGCCCCTGCGCTGGATTGCCGGCGCCTACTACCTGCACACGCAGCGCAGCCTGCAAACCCGCGTGTTCACCGACGAGGGCGGCGGGCTGGCGCAGTACGACAACCCGGGCCTGCAGATCTTTCTGGCCAACGAGGACAACAGCAACCGGGCCTCGGCCGCGTTCGGCCAGGTCGACCTGGACCTGCGCAAGGACCTGACGCTTTCCACCGCGCTGCGCTACGACCGCGACGCGCGCCGCCAGGTCGATCTCGCCACCGGGCTGGGCACGCGCTCGGCCAGCTTCTCGTCCTGGCAGCCCAAGCTCACGCTCACCGAGCGCTTCGACCGCGACACCTTGGCCTATGCCACCTTCAGCACCGGTTTCCGCTCGGGCGGCTTCAACACGCCCGGCCTGGACGAGTTCAAGCCGGAACACCTCAGCAATTACGAGATCGGCAGCAAGACCATGCTGCTGGACCAGCGCCTGGTCCTGAACGCGGCGCTGTTCCATTCCCGCTCCAAGGACTTCCAGTACTTCTACGTCAAGGACAATCTGTATCAGATCATCGCCAACATCGACCGCGTCAACATCCGCGGCCTGGACGTCGATTTCCGCTACATCCCGTTCAAGGGCCTGGAGCTGGACGGTGGCGTCGGCATCACGCACAGCAAGATCGCGCGCAACGATGTCGACCCGAGCACGGTCGGCAACTACACGCCCAAGTCGCAGCCCTTCAAGGCCACGCTGGGCGTCCAGCTCGCCCGCCCGGTGGGCGACGGCCTGAGTGCCAGCCTGCGCTTCGACGTCGAGCACCGCAGCCAGCGCTACTGGCATGCCGACAACGTCGCGCTGACGCCGCGCATGACGCTGCTGGGCCTGCGCCTGGGCTTGCGGGGGGCGCGCGAGCGCTGGAGCGTGGAGCTGTACGGCCGCAATCTCGGCGACCGGCGCTACTACGCCGACTACAACGCCGCCAAGTACACCGGCCTGCCCTTCGACATCGGCTCGCTGGCGCAGGGGCGCACCCTGGGCCTCGAGGCACGGGCACGGTTCTGATCGGGAGCGGACTATGTACAGGGTAGGAATCGACGTTGGCGGGACCAACACCGATGCGGCGTTGATGCAGGGGCGACGCGTGGTGCATGCCGTCAAGACGCCGACCACGGCAGACGTCACCACCGGCGTGCTGGAGGCCTTGCGCCAGGTCACCGCGGGCGCGGGCATCGCGGCCGCGCAGCTGGGCGCCGTGATGATAGGCACGACGCATTTCATCAATGCGCTGGTGGAGCGGCGCCGCCTGGCCGCCGTCGGTGTGCTGCGCCTGGCGCTGCCCACCACCACGGCGATCCCGCCGCTCTCCGGTTGGCCGGAGGAGATGCGCGCCGCGCTGAACGTGCACAGCCGCATGGTGGACGGGGGGCTGGAGGTCGACGGCCGGGAGATCGCGCCGCTGGTGCCGCGGCAGATCCAGGATTTCGCCACCGACTGCAGCCGGCGCGGCATCCGGCACCTGGTGGTGTCCGGCGTGTTCTCGGCGCTGGACGACAGCCAGGAGCGCGCCGCCGCGCAGCTGATACGCGAGGTCTACCCCACGGCGCAGATCACGCTGTCCTCGCAGATCGGCCAGATGGGGCTGCTGGAGCGCGAAAACGCCGCCATCCTGAACGCCGCGCTGGGCGATCTCGCCCAGCTCACCGTGGACGCCTTCGCCGCGGCCCTGCGCGCGGCCGGCGTGAGCGCGCCCTTCTTTCTGACCCAGAACGACGGCACGCTGATGAGCGCGGCCACCGCGGCCCGCTTCCCCATCATGACCGTGTCTTCGGGGCCGACCAACTCGATGCGCGGCGCGGCCTTCCTGTCGGGTTGCGCGGACGCCATCGTGGTCGACATCGGCGGTACCACCTCGGACATCGGCGCGCTGGTGAAGGGCTTTCCGCGGCAGGCGGGCCTCGCCGTGGAGCTGGCCGGCGTGCGCACCAACTTCCGCATGCCCGATGTGTATTGCGTCGGCCTTGGCGGCGGCAGCCTGGTGTCGCCCGACCTGGCGTCGATCGGCCCGCAGAGCGTGGGCTACCGGCTTACCAGCGATGCCCTGGTGTTCGGCGGCAGCACCCTCACCGCCTCCGACCTGGCGGTGGCGGCCGGGCTGGCGCAGTTGGGCGAGGCGGCGGCCGTCGCCCATCTCGATCGCCAGCAGGCGCGCGCCTGCATGGACCGCATCCAGCAACGCCTGAGCGATGCCATCGAGCGCGTGCGGACCTCGGCGGCGATCGTGCCGGTGGTGATCGTGGGCGGCGGCAGCATCCTGGTCAGCGCCGATCGCTTGGGCGAGCTGCCCGTCGTCATCCCGCCGCACCATGGTGCGGCCAACGCGGTGGGCGCGGCGATGGCGCAGGTGAGCGCGCAGGAAGACCGCGTCGTGGACCTGGCGGCGATGCCGGCCGAGGCGGCGATCGAGGCCATCCGCGCCGACGTGCGCGAGTCGCTCATCGCCGCCGGCGCCGACCCCGGCAGCATGGCCGTGGTCGATGTCGAAACCCTGCCTCTTTCCTATCTGCCGGGCCAGCTCACGCGCATCAGGGTGCGCATGGTGGGCGAGCTCCTGTTGACTGACTGAATCGGATCAAAGCATGAAAATCATTGACGCAGCCGATCTGGAGGCGATTGCACTGGGCGGGGCCGTCTATGGCACCGGTGGCGGTGGCGATCCCTATATCGGCAAGTTGCTGGCACAGAACGCCATCCGCAAGAGTGGCTCGGTGCACCTCATCGATGTGGAGAGCCTGGCCGACGACGCGCTTGTCTTCGAGGTCGGCGGCATCGGCGCGCCCACCATCGTGATCGAGCGCCTGGCCAGCCTGGCGCCCTTGCTCAACGCGGTCGAGGCGCTGGAGACCCATCTGGGGCGGTGCGTCACGGCGCTGATGTCGGGCGAGGCGGGCGGGCTGAACTCCACCATCCCGTTTGCCGCGGCCAGCGCGCTGGGGCTGCCCTTGCTGGACGGTGACCCGATCGGGCGCGCCTTTCCCGAGCTGCAGATGTCGCTGTGCACCCTGCAGGGCATCGCCGCGTCGCCGCTGGCGCTGGCTGACGAGAAGGGCAACAGCGTCATCATCGACGCCCACAACAACGCCACCGCGGAGCGCTTCGCGCGTTCCATCACCATCGATATGGGCGGTTCCGTGTTCGGGGCGCTGTATCCGATGAGCGGCGCGCAGGTCAAGAAGGCCCTCATCCGCGGCTCCATCAGCCGCCTGCTCGACGCCGGCTACGCGCTCTTCAATGCCAGGGCCAAGCATGCCGATCCGGTGCAGGCCCTGTTGCAGGCCAGCGGCGGCCGCCTGCTGCACGCGGGCAAGGTGACAAGCGTCGAGCGCGCCACCGGCGGCGGCTTTGTGCGCGGCCATGCGGACATCGAGGGGCTGGACGGCTACGCCGGCGGCTGCCTGCGGCTGAGCTTCCAGAACGAGTTCCTGCTGGCGCGTCGCGGCGATCGGGTGCTGGCCAGCACGCCCGACCTGATCTGCGCGGTCGACAGCGAAACCGGCGAGCCCATCACCAACGAGAAGATGCGCTTCGGCCTGCGCGTGGCCGTGCTGGGCATTCCCTGCGATGCGGCCTGGCGCAGCGATGCCGGGCTGGCGCTGGCGGGGCCGCGCTACTTCGGCCACGACGTCGACTTCGTGCCCGTCGAGCTGCCGCGCTGAGCCGCCCGTGCGACCATCGCTGCCTGCCCAGGCGGCGCCGAACCCTGCAACCAGAGCCCGTCCATGTCCGCACCCATCGATACCGCCGCACCTGCAGCGAGCGCCGCGGCGCAGTCCCACAGCACGACGCCCGTGCCCCTGCATCTGTCGGTGCCGGGCTACCGCGTGGCGCTGGTCTCGATCGGCATCGCCTTCACGCTGACCGGCCTTTACACGGGCGCCGAGCTGGCGGCCTCGTTGGGGCTGGCGCAGGGCCTGCGCGCCGTGCTGGTGGGCTGCCTGGTGCTGGTGGCGATGTCGATGCCGGCGGCGCTGATGGGGGCGCGCACGCGCCTGTCCACCTACATGATCGTGCTGCATGTGTTCGGCAGGCGCGGCGCGACGCTGGTCAATCTGGCGCTGGCCCTGGTGCTGCTGGGCTGGTATGCGCTCACCGCGGAGCTGTTCGGGCGCACCTGCTACCTGACCGTGGCGGCCTGGCTGTCGGCCAGTCCGCTGCCGCAGTGGGTCTACACGGTGGTCTGCAGCGCCATGGTGGTGGCCACGGCGGCGTTTGGCTTTCGCGCCATCGAGCGCCTGTCGGTGGCGGTCGCGCCGCTGCTGGTGCTGCTGTCCGCCTATGTGGCCTGGCGCACCCTGGACCATGCCAGCTGGACCGGCCTGATGGCGCTGCCCGGCCAGGGCCGGGATCTCAGCACCGGCATTTCGGCCGTCATCGGTGGCATGGTGGTGGGCGTGGTGCTGATGCCTGACATCACCCGCTACACGCGCTCGGCGGCCGATTGCGCGCTGGTGAGCCTGGCGGGCAACGGCCTGGGCAACGCGGCGGCGCTGATCCTGGCGATGCTGCCGGCGCTCGCCTTCGGCGAGGTCGATCCGATGAAGTACATGGCCAGCCTGGGCCTGGTCGGCGCGGCCTTCGTCACCCTGCTGCTGTCCACCTGGGCCATCAATGCGGTGAACCTCTACTCCACCGGCCTGGTCAGCGCCACGGTGCTGCGCCATCTGAGCTATGGCTGGCTGGTGGCCGGCTGCGGCCTGCTCGGCACCCTGCTTGCGCTCACCGGCCTGGCCGAGCACCTGATCGGCTTCCTGGTCTTGCTGGGCCTGGTGGTGCCGCCGATTGCCGCGGTCTACCTGACCGACTTCTTCGTGCTGGGGCGCCAGGACTACAGCCGCAGCGACAGCGCCACCAATGTCAACGCCCTGCTCGCCGGCCTGTTCGGCGGCGCCGTCGGCATCGCCAGCGACCTCAGCCATGCCTCGATCACCGGCCTGCCCACGGTCGAGTCCTTTGCCTGTGCCGCCCTTGGCTATGTGGCGAGCGAGTGGCTGCGCCAGCGCCTGGGCCGGGCGCGCGACTGGCGGCGCGCACCGGCGCGCTAGGATCCAGGCGGTGAAGTTCCAGCCCATTGCCCACATCGAAGGCAGCCTCTGGCGCCAACGCGTGATGGCACGCGTGGCCGAGGCGGCGCCGGCCTCGGCGCGGCTGACCCTGGTGGTGGCGCCCGCCGGCTTCGGCAAGACCACGCTGCTGGCCCAGCTGGCCCAGCGCGAGCGCGAGCAAGGCGTCAAGGTGGCCTGGCTCAACTGCGACAGCCGCGACGCCGATGCCCAGGTCTTCAGCGACAACCTGCTGGCCGCGCTCAAGCAGAGCGAGGTGAGGGCGGGGCCGGGGCGCTCGCTGCTGGATCACTTTGCGACCGTGGTTGCCGGCATTGCCGATCCGGTCGCGCTGTTCATCGACGACTACGACCAGGCCGCCGGCGCGGCGGTCGACGAGCTGCTGTGCAGCATTGCGTTGGCGGCGCCGCCGCATGTGCGCGTGATGCTGGCCTGCCGCTCGATGCCGGCCATCCCGCTCGCGCGCCTGCAGCTGGCCGGCCGCGTGCGCCAGCTGGATGCCGACTTGCTGCGCTTCGATCATGAGGAGACGCAGCGCTTGCTGGCAGGCTGCTTCCCGAGCCAGGCGCTGGAGAGCGTTGCGGCCTACACGCAGGGCTGGCCCTTCGCGCTGCAGCTGGCGCGCCTGCGCGCGGCCAGCGGGCGCGGGGAGGGCTGGTCGCCCGAGGCGGACAGCCCGCTGCCGCGCCGCCAGCTGTTCGACTATCTGGCCCGGGAGGTGCTGGGCACGCTCAGCCAGGCCAGCCAGGCCTTTCTGTCCGACGTGGCGATCCTGGAGGAGATCGATGTGGCGGCCGCCAATGCCATCCGCCAGCACGACAACAGCCTGCACCACATCCAGGAACTGGCCATGCTCGAGCCGGTGGTCGTCATTGCCGCCTCGTGCCAGAGCGCGCGCCTGCATCCCTTGCTGCGCGACTTTCTGCTGCACCGGATGAGCGTGCAGGTGCCCGGCCGCGCCGCCGAGCTGCACCTGCGCGCCGCGGCGTATTTCTCGGCGGCCGGCCGGGTGGATGACGCGGTCTTTCACGCCGTGGCGGCCGCGCGCTTCGACCTGGCGGCGCAGATGATCGAAGCCGCCGGCGCGATCCGGCTGCTGGTGACGCTGGGCGAGCCGCGCGTGCGGCTGCTGCTGCGCCAGCTGCCCGCCGCCCTGCAGCAGCAGCGCCCGCGGCTGCGTCTGCTGCTGCTGGGCCTGCAGATCGAGGACCATGATGCCCAGGGTGCCGAGGCGGAGATCGCGCGCATCGAGCTGCAGGCCGATCTGCAGGAGCCGGCCGAGGCCGCCGAGCTGGCGGTCGATCTGCGGCTGACGCGCTGCCTGCTGCTGCTGGACGACGCGGAGCGCCTGCTGCATTTCAACCCCTGGGCGCAGCTGCAGGCCGCCCGCGCCGAGGGGCGGCACCGCCGCCTGATCGATCCGCTCTTTCTCGGCCTGGTGTTGCCGGTGGAGCTGTTCCTGCTGCAGCGCTATGGGCCCACCGATCGCGCCGAGCGCCGCGTCGGCGAGGTCGATGCGCTCTATGACGACATCCGCCCGCTCAACACCAGCCCCTGGGTCTGGATGTACCAGCTCTGCAATGCCTTGGCGCGCGGCGAGCTGGAGCGTTGCGAGCAGATCGCCAACGAATCGCTGAAGCGCGATCTCAACTACATCAAGCACAGCCAGAAGTCGCTGGGTCAGCTGCTGGCGGCGGTGCTCGGGCGCGCGCTCTACGAGCAGGGCCGGCTGACGGAGGCGCTCGGACTGCTGACGACGCTGGTGCCCACCGAGTCGGTGCGCTTTCTCGAGGTGCTGGCCGGCGCGATGGTCGACACCGCCCGCTGCCAGTTCGTGCTGGGCCATCCCGGGCCGGCGATCGAGCTGCTGAAGCAGGCCCGCGACCTGGCTTTCGAGGAAGGTCTGCCGCATCTGCGCCTGCTGGCCGCCGCCGTGCAGGCCGAACTGGAACTGCGCCAGGACCATGGCGAGGCCGCCGCCAGCCTGGCCGACGCCGAGCAGCTGGCGCAGCGCTGGGAGGAAGCCGCCGCGGGCGGTGTCTTCCCCTGGCTGGTGGTGGAAGCGCTGGCGCGCAGCCGCTTCGCCCAACAGCTGCAGGCGGCCGATGGCGCGGCCGCCCTGCAGACCGCCGAGCGCTTGCAGGCGCTGGCCGCCCAGGCCGGCCGGCAGCTCGCGGAAATCCTCGCCCATGGCATGCGGGCGCGCGCGCTGGCGAGGCTGCAGCGCTTGCCGGAAAGCGAGGCCGCGCTGCTGGACGCGTTGCAAAGGGCGGCCAGCTGCGGTGCGCGGCAGCTGTTCATCGACCTGGGCGCCGACACCATGCTGCAGCTGCGGGCCATGGCGCCCAAGCTGGCGGAGCCCTTGCAGCGCTGGACCGGCCAGACGCTGCAGCTATGGGAGACGCTGTTCCAGCGCGGCTTGAGCGCAGCCGAGACCTTCAGCGAGCGCGAGCTCGAGATCCTGCGCGAGCTGGCCAAGGACCAGACCACCAAGATGATCGCGCGCACCCTGATGCGCTCGCCGGAGACGGTCAAGTACCACTTGAAATCGATCTTCGCGAAGCTGGGCGTCAACAACCGCGAGGATGCGGTGGCCGAGGCGCGGCGCCGCGCGCAGCTGCCCTGAGGCGCCGGTGCCCGCCCCGCCGCCGCGGCTGGTCCCATACCATCGAGCCCGTCACTGACCCTTTCCACTCAAGCCATGCCCATCGCAAAGATCGAGGTCTGCCGCCCCCGTAAGCGGGAGGAAGTCGCGGCGCTTATCGAGGCCGTCTACCAAGCGCAGCTGCTGGCGCTGAAGGTGCCCGAGGACGACAAGCAGATCCGCTACATCGAGCACAAGCCCGAGCATTTTCCGGTGCCGCCCAGCAAGACCGCGAACTACACCCTGGTGGAAATCCAGATCTTCCCCGGGCGCTCGCTGGACGCCAAGCGCCGGCTGTATGCCGAGATTGCGCAGCGCTTCGGCGCCTTGGGCATTCAGCCCACCGACATCACCATCGTCCTGCATGAACCGCCGCTCGACAACTGGGGCGTGGGCGGCAAGCCCGCGTCCGAGATCGAGCTCGGCTTCAGGCTCGACGTGTGACGGGGCGCTGGCGCCGCCGCAGCAGGCCCGGTGCGCCGGCCGCCAGCAGCGCCAGGCCCAGCAGCCCGTAGCTGGCCGGCTCCGGCACATTGCAGGCACCGGTGCCCACGGCGATGCAGGCGCCTTGTACCGTCACGTCCAGGCTCTGGGCGTTCAGGCCCACGAAGTTGCGCTGGAAGTCGAGATCGGGGCCCAGCGTGAACAGGCTCGTGCCGTCGGCATCGGCCGAGAACGCGAAGTGCGCCAGCAGGAAGCTGTCGGCCTGCGCGGCCGCGACGGTGGCATCGTCGGCCAGGGCCGAAGCCTGCAGGCCCCAGTCGCCCAGGGCGACGCTGTCGATGACCAAAAGCGGGTCGATGCCGTAGGCGCTGCCCAGCTGCTGCTGGGCGTTGGTGGCGTCGATGAGCCGGTAGGCGTAACCGATGACGCTGCCGTCAAAGATGAAGTTCAGGTCGAAGGCCGAGAGGATCTCGGCGCCCAGGCCGGCGATCGTGACGTCCACGCTCAGCGTCTCGCCGATATTGGCGTGCTGGGTGGAGGGCGTGAAGCTCACGACGATGCCGGCGCCGGCCGGCGTCGCCAGCAGGGTGCCAAGGCTCAGCGCGAGCGCGGGCAGAAGGTTCTTGCTCATGGTGTGGCTTTCTTCGGTTCGGCGCGCCCTCACAGTGCGCAATTCGGCTTGCTGCACTTCAGGGCGCAAGTGCGCGCGTCGTTGACGGTGATCTTGCCGTCGCCATTGGCATCGCGCGGATCGCTGGCGCTGGGCGTCTGGCCGATGCCGGCGCGGATCAGGTTGATGTCGGTGATGTTGATGGCGCCGTCGCGGTCGACGTCGCAGACCAGGCTGGCGCTGTTGAGCGTGACGTCGTAGACCACCGGCGATTCGTTCTGCGGGTTGGCGTTGAGCGTCAGCCGCAGCTCCATGTAGCGGCCGCTCTGGCCGCTCAGCGCGGCACCGCTGAGGGCGGGTGCGAAGGGCTTGCCGGGCAGCAGGGCCGGGTCGTCGGCGCTGCGCACCTCGGCGAGCAGGCTGGCACCCGAGGGCAGGGTGGCATTCCAGGCCACCGAGGCCCAGGGCGTGGCGGCCGCGCCGCTGTCCTGCGTCACCGCCCAGCTGCCGGTCTTGGTGGTGATGCTCAGCGCCGCGGTGCCGGACGCGTCACTGTAGGTATAGGGCTCGTAGCCCACCGGCAGCACGCCGAGGAAGTCGCCATTGCTGCCGCGGTACTTGGCCATATTGTGCGAGCCGCGATGCACCTGCCAGATGTCGTTGTTGGCGTCGGCGATGACGCCGCGGCTGTCCGAGCTGCCCACCTGGCTGCCCTTGTCCCACAGCACATTGCCGCTGGGGCCGAACTTGACCACGCCGCCATTGGTCTTGCTGACGGTGATATTGCCCTCGTTGTCGGTGCCCACCGCGTAGCTGCAGTAGTTGATGGCCGCCGGCAGGGTGTAGCTGGGCGCGCCGTCCACATACTCCACATAGCTGTTGCAGGAGCCGCCCATGATGACGTGGGTGGTGTTGGCCGCGTCGCGCCGCAGCGCGAGGCCGTAGACCTGCGGCACGCTGATGCGCTGCAGGGGATAGGGCCCGACGTTGCTGGCCGTGTTGGCAATGCGTATCAGCGCGCTGCTGCCCCAGCTGGCGCCCCAGAGCGTGCCGTTCTGATCGATCAGGCAACCATAGTTCGGCGAGCCGCTCGGCACCGGGCCGGCGATGGTGTGGCCGTCGACGGCGCTGATCTTGTAGTACTCGTAGGCGTTGTAGAGGCCCACCCAGAGGTTGCCGTCGGTGCCGATGCAGAGCGCGCGGCCGATGCCGTTCACGCGCGTCAGGCCGCCGCTGTAGCTGCCGTCCGGCACGCGCCTGACCCAGGCGATGCGTTCGTCCCTGATCTCGTTGTCGTCGATCACGCCGTTGCCGTTGCTGTCCACCAGGGGCAGCATGGTCGCGGCGCCGCCGGTCGAGGTGTCGAGCACGCCATTGCCGTTGCGATCGATGAAGCTGCTGCCGAGGATCTTGAACACCGTCGGGTGGCCACCGAACCAGCGGTCCAGCACATAGGCGTTGCCGGCGGCGTCCACCGCCGTGCGCGAGGGCGCCGGGCCATTCCAGGCATCGTGGGCATAGGCGCCGGAATTGAACCAGGTGCGGTAGCGGCCCACCTCGCGGCCGGGCGAGCCGCCGATCTGGGTCGAGTCGACCTTGGACAAGGTGTCTTCGCCGGCGTTGGCGATCCACAGCACCGGGAAGCTGGTGCCGGTGACATTGAGCTGCAGCTGGTTGCTATTGGGCGCGCTGTGGTTGACGCCGGTGGCCAGGCCCTTGTCGAAGTCGGCATCGCTGGTGTAGATCCAGCTGCCGGCGGCGGCCGGGCCGACCATCAGGCTCAGCGCCAGCGCCACGGCGGACGGTCCGAAACGGCGAGGGGTTCTCATGGCTTGCTCCTGGTTGTCATGGCGGTGGCCTGGGCGGGCGGCGGCGCTTGCGGGCGGATCATCAGATCGAAGCCCTCGCTGCGCGTCAGGCGCGTGGCCGCGCCACCCTGGGCCGCCACGCTGTAGATCTGTGCCTTGCCGTCGCGCAGGCTGACGAAGAAGATGCTGCGGCCGTCGGCCGACCACGCCGGGTAGTTGTCCTCATCCGGGTGGCGGGTGAGGTTGGCGGCGGCGCTGCCGTCGGCATTCATCACATAGATCTCGCCGCGCGCCATCTCGGTGCGCGTGCCCTCGCGGCTGGAGACGAAGGCGATGCGCTGGCCGTCGGGCGACCACGCCGGGTAGGCGTTGGTATAGACGTTGTCGGTGATGCTGCCGGCATGGCTGCCGTCGGCGTCGATGACCTTGACGTTGAGCGCCAGGCCCTGGCTCTCCAGATAGAGCAGGCGCCGGCTGTCGGGCGACCAGGCGGGGAAGCTCTTCGCTTGCTTGGAGAGGCTGCCGGTGAGATTGCGCGCCTCCGCTCCCCCGCGGCTGGGCAGGATGAAGATGTCCGCGCCGCCCCGGTCGTCATGACCCACATAGGCGATCCAGGCGCCGTCGGGCGAGAGCGTGGGCGGGCCCTTGTCCTGCGGCGTGGCGCTCAGCACCTGCAGGCCGCCGCCGTCGGCGTTCATCGCGTAGAAGTTGGCCCAGCGCTGGCGCATCGAGCGGAACACGATGCGGCCGTCGGGCGTCCAGCCCGGTGCGCTGTCGGCCTGGGCCTCGTGGGTGAGGCGTTGCTGATGGCTGCCGTCGGCCTCCATCACATAGATCTCGGCATTGCCGTCGCGGTAGGAGGTGAAGGCGATGCGCCGGCCGTCGGGCGACCAGGCCGGTTCGGTGTTCTCCTGCGGCGTGGCGGTCAGCGCATGCTCGTCGCTGCCATCGGCGTTCATCACATGGATCTGCGCATTGCCGCCGCGGTTGGAGACGAACAGCAGCCGCCCCTGCGGCTCGGCCGCCGCGGCGGCGCCGCTCAGCAGGGCGGCGGCCAGGCCGGCGAGCAGGGCATGCCTGGGGGAGGACGGCTTCACGGCGACTCCGGCCTGCGGGCTCAACGGATCAGGCTGAAGCGGCCCTGGCCGAGCGGCTGGCCCTTGGCGTCGAACACGGTGACGGCATAGGCGCCGGCCAGTGGCGGCTGGAACTTGAGCGCGAAGCTGCCGCCGGCGCTGGTCTGCACCACCATGTCGATGGGCGCGGCCTGCGCATGGGCGAAGCGCACCGTGACATGGCTCAACGCCGCCAACGCCTGGCCCCTGATGGTGATCTGGCCGCTGGCGTCCGGCGTCGAGGGCACCGAGATCGCCGCCATTGGCAGCGCTGGCTGGGCCTGCGCCGCAGCGCCCAGCGCCATGCCCAGGGTCAGCAGCGATGCTGCGAGAGAACGGGTCCAGCGTGCCATGGTGTTGCTCCTCTTCCAGGCGACCGGGCGCGCGATGGCGCCCTGTTGCCGGCAGTCTTTGCCCGCATGCGGGGCGCAGCGTTGCGTTGCATCAAGTTGGACAAACTGTTTCAATGTGCCCCCCTACTGTTGGGGGTCTCGCACGTCCACAACGCCAGCCCTCTGCGCCCTCCCCATGAGCACCAGCCCCTCGATCCAATGCCGCGACTATGGCCAGCTTCCGGATGGCCGCACGGTGCATGAGTACCTGCTCGACAACGGCGCCGGCCTGCGCCTCAGCGCCATCAGCTATGGCGGCATCGTCAACGGCCTGTGGGTGCCCGATCGCAGCGGCCGCGTCGCCAATGTGGTGCTGGGCTTCGACGCGCTGGACGACTACGTGCAGCGCAACCCGCATTTCGGCGTGATCGCGGGCCGCTATGCGAATCGCATCGCCGGCGGGCGCTTTTGCCTGGACGGCCAGACCCACCAGCTGGACCGCAACGACGGCCCCAACACCCTGCATGGCGGCACGCATGGCTTCGGCACCCAGCTCTGGCAGGCCGAGCCCGCGCCGCCCGCGCCGGGCGAGGCGGTGGCGCTGCGGCTGCGCTACACCAGCGCGGCCGGCGAGCATGGCTTTCCGGGCTGCCTGCGCGTGCAGGTGCGCTACAGCCTGGGCACCGACCTGAGCTGGTGCATAACCTACGAGGCCGAGACCGACGCGCCCACCCTGGTCAACCTGACCCACCACGACTACTTCAACCTCGCCGGCCAGGGCTCCGCGCTGGGCCATGAGCTCTGCATCCCGGCCAGCCGCTACAGCGAGGTCGGGCCGGGCCTGATCCCGCTGCGCCATGCCGAGGTGGCGGGCACGCCCTTCGACTTCCGCACTGCCCAGCCCATCGAGGCGCGCATCCGCCAGCCGCATGCGCAGCTGCGCATCGCCAAGGGCTACGACCACAACTGGCTGCTGGACCATGCGCTGGACGGTCGCCTGCACCTGGCCGCGCGCCTGCGCGATCCCGCCTCCGGCCGCTGCATGGAGATCCTGAGCAGCGAACCGGCGCTGCAGTTCTACTCGGGCAACTGGCTGGACGGCAGCCTGAGCGGCTTTGGCGGCCAGGCCTATCGCCAGGGCGATGGCCTGTGCCTGGAAACCCAGCACAGCCCCGACTCGCCCAACCGCGCGGTGAGCGCAGATTGGCCCTCCACCGTGCTGCGCCCCGGCGAGATCTACCGCAGCAGCACCCTGCATCGCTTCACTGTTTGAAAGAGGCCGCCATGGACCTGCCCGCCCACCAGCTCACGATGACGGTGCTGATGACGCCCGACACCGCCAACTTCGCCGGCAATGTGCATGGCGGCAACATCCTCAAGCTGCTCGACCAGGTGGCCTATGCCTGCGCCAGCCGCTATGCCGGCCGCTATGTGGTGACGGTGTCGGTGGACCGCGTGATCTTCCGCCAGCCCATCCATGTGGGCGAGCTGGTGAGCTTTCTGGCCAGCATCAACCACACCGGCAGCTCCTCGATGGAGGTGGGCATCAAGGTGGTGGCCGAGAACATCCGCACCCAGGAGTCGCGCCATGTGAACAGCTGCTACTTCACCATGGTGGCGGTGGGCGACGACAACAAGCCCGTGCCGGTGGCGCCGCTGCGCCCCTTCACACCCGATGAACGCCGCCGCCACCAGGCGGCGATCGCGCGCCGCCAGGCGCAGGCCACGCTGGAGCCGCGCGGTGCAGCCTGAACGTCTCGAGCTGGCCCTGGCGCAGGGCGCCACCCTGGGCGAGGGCCTGCAATGGCATGGCCCCAGCGGCCGCTGGTGGTGGACCGACATCGAGGCGCGCCGCATCCACGCCTGGACGCCCGGCGCGAGCGCCACGCTCAGCTGCCGGCTGCCCGACCGCGTCGGCAGCTTTGCCCATACCCGCTCGGGCGGCCTCTTGCTGGCGCTTGCCAAGCGCCTGGTGCTGGCGCGCCTGCCGGACGCGCAGGCCTGCGGCGAGATCACGCTGGACACGCAAGACCTGACCCCGGTGGAGCCGGAGCTGGCCGGCACGCGCAGCAACGACGGCCGCTGCGACCGCGCCGGCAACTTCGTGTTCGGCACGCTCAGCGAGGCCAGGCCGCGCGAGGCGGTGGGCGGCTTCTACCAATACTCCGCGCGTCACGGCCTGCGCCGCCTGGCCCTGCCGGCGGTGGCGATCGCCAACAGCATCTGCTTCAGCCCGGACGGCACGCGCATGTACTACTGCGACACCACCAGCCGCAGCATCATGCAATGCGATTACGACGCCGAGCGGGCCGCGGTGGCGCAGCCGCGCCTGTTCACGCGCGTGGCGCGCGCCCATGGCTGGCCCGACGGTGCGGTGGTGGATGCCGATGGCTGCCTATGGAACGCGCAATGGGGCGGAGCCTGCGTGGCGCGCTATGCGCCGGACGGCCGGCTGCTGGGTTACGCGGAGGTGCCGGTGCCCAACCCCAGCTGTCCGGCGCTGGGCGGCCCGCAGGGCGACTGGCTGCTGGTCACCACGGCGCGCCAGGACCTGGCGCCGGCCGAGCTGCTGGCACATCCGCTCTCGGGCAGCCTGTTCGGCGGCCGCTGCGCTGCCGGGCTCTGCCTGCCCGAGCCGCTGTTCAGGGACGCGTGAGCCGGCCGCGCCGGCCGTAGCGCTGCAGCGCCACCGTGCGCAGGGTCTGCAGCGTGGCCTCGGCGCCCGGCGAGAGCTGGTGCCGCTTGCGCGTGACGATGCCGTAGACATCCATGCGCAGGCCGAGCTCGAAGGGCAGCACCGCCAGCAGGCCGGCATCCAGATAGGCCTGCACCAGCTCCTCGGGCAGGGCCACCAGCAGGTCGCTGCCCAGCAGCAGCTGGATGACGACGGGCAGGGCGGTGGTCTCGATGGTCTCGGCTGGCTGGCCCAGGCCATGGGCGAGGAACAGCGCGGTAAGGCGGTCGCGCAGGATGCTGCCGGGCGCCGGCATGATCCAGCCCTGCTGGGCCAGATCGTCCAGGCGCAGGTCGGGGCGCTGCAGCAGCGGATGCTGGGCGCGCACGATCAGGCTGTGGGGCTCGTCGGTGATGGGCTCGAAGTTGAGCTCGTCGGCCGAGTCGCCGTCGAGGATGCGGCCGATCACCAGGTCCAGCTGGCCCTCGCGCAGGCGCTGTATCAGCGGCTTGCTGGTGTCCACCGTGATCGCCACCTGCACGCGCGCATGGGTCTGCTTGAGCAGCTGGATGGCCTCGGGCAGCAGGCCGGTGGAGGGCGTCATCACCGTGCCCACCGCGACCCGCCCGCTCAGGCCCGAGGCCAGCTGCATGACCTCCTGGTGCGCTGCGTCCATCTCGGCCAGGGCGGCGCCGGCGCGCCGTATCATCACCTCGCCATAACGCGTGGCCTGCACGCCGCGCGGCAGGCGCTCGAACAGCGGCACGCCCAGCGCATGCTCCAGCTCGCCCAGCAGCTTGGAGGCGGCCGGCTGCGTCAGGTGCGCGGCCTGGGCCGCGTGCAGGATCGAGCCATGCCGGCCCAGCTCCACCAGCAGCACCAGATGCCGGGTCTTCAGATGCGATCGGACAAAGCGATTGGTGCGCGGGTCGGACATGGGGCGTCTCGTCGGCTTACTCGTGATAGAGCTGCGAGCGGCCGCCATCGACCAGCAGGTCGCTGGCGTTGATGAAGCGCGCCTCGTCGCTGGCCAGGAACAGCGCCGCGTAGGCCAGCTCCTCGGGCTCGCCGATGCGCTTGCAGGGCAGCAGCTCGATCTGGCGCTGGCGCTCGGCCGCGGGCAGCGCGGCCAGCCAGGCCTCCACGCGTTCGCTGCGTATCAGGCCCGGTGAGATCGAGTTCACGCGCACGCCGCGCGCCGCGTACTCGATGCCCAGCGAGCGCGTCAGGCCGATCAGCGCATGCTTGGCCACCGGGTAGGGGAAGCAGCCGGGGATGATCTTGTGGCCATGCACCGAGGCGATGTTGACGATGCTGCCGGCGCCATTGGCCAGCATGGCCGGCAGCACGGCGCGGCAGCAGTTCCAGGCGCCCTCCAGGTCCACCGCGAAACAGCGCTGCCATTGCTCGGGCGTGAGCTGCAGCGGGTCGGCAAACACGTCCATGCCGGCGTTGTTGACCAGCACGTCCAGCCGGCCGAAGCGCGCCAGGCCTTGCGCCACCATGGCCTGCACCGCGGCGGCGTCGGCGATGTCGGCGGCGACGAAGAGGCTCAGCGCCTCGCCCAGCTCGGCGCGGATGGCGGCGGCATCGGCGTCGTCGCGGTGGCTGTTGAGGATCACGCGCGCGCCCTCGGCGACGAAGCGCCGCGCGATCGCCTTGCCGATGCCCAGCGTCGAGCCGGTCACCAGCGCGACCTTGCCGTGCAGCCGGCCCGGGTTCACTGCCTCAGCCATGCTGGCCTCCGCGCGTCTTCAGTTGGTCCAGCAGCACCGCGGCCAGCAGGATGAGGCCGCGCATCAGGTATTGATAAAAGGCGTCGACGTCCAGCAGGTTCATCACGTTCTCCAGCGTGCCCATGATGAGCACGCCGATCAGCACGCCGAAGATGCGCGCGCGGCCGCCCTGCAGCGAGACGCCGCCCAGCACGCAGGCCGAGATCACGTCCAGCTCGAAGCCCTGGGCCGAGTTGGGCTGGCCGCTGGTGATGCGCGCGGCCAGGATCAGCCCGGCCAGTGCGGTGACCAGGCCCTGCAGCGCAAAGATCCAGACGCGCAGGCGCTCCACCCGCACGCCGGCCAGGCGCGCGGCCTCGGGGTTGCCGCCGATGGCCAGGGTGTTGCGCCCGAACACGGTGTGGTTCAGCAGCACGCCGAACACGAGGAAGCAGGCGGCGCTGGTCCAGACCGGCAGGGGCAGGCCCAGCAGCTGGCTGTCGCCCAGCGCGATGAAGCCCTCGCTGGCAATGCCCACCGCCTGGCCCCGGCTGACGATGAAGGCCAGGCCGCGCACCATCAGCATGGTGGCCAGGGTGGCGATCAGGGCGTTGACGCGCAGGTAGGCGATCAGCATGCCGTTGGCCGCGCCGATCAGCGCCCCCGCCAGCAGGCCGCCGCCGAGCGCCAGGCCCAGGCTGCCGCTGCGCTCCAGGATGATGGCGCCCAGCACGCCGGCGAAGGCGATGGTGGAGCCGACGGAGAGGTCGAAATCGCGCGAGGCCAGGCACAGCATCATGGTGCAGGCCACCATGCCGATCTGCGCCACCGAGAGCATCAGGCCGACGATGTTGGCGGCCGTGAAGAAGTTCTCCACCAGGGCCGCGAGCAGCAGGAACAGCAGCAGATAGCCCAGCGTCATGCTGTGCTCCTTCAGCCAGGGGCGCGCCGGCAGGGTCGGCAGGGGCGTGAGGGTGGAAGCGTTCATGGGCGCAATCAATCGCAGAAATCGGAGCAGGCAGGGTCGGGCAGGGCCAGTGCCAGCGCGGCAGTCTCGCTGGCCTGGGCGCGCGGCAGTTCGCCGCTGATGCGGCCGTCGCGCATCACGATCAGGCGGTCGGCGATGCCCAGCACCTCGGGCAGCTCGCTGGAAACGACGATCACGCAGCAGCCGCGCGCGGCCACCTCGTGGATCAGGCGGTAGATCTCGTTCTTGGCGCCGACGTCGATGCCGCGCGTGGGCTCGTCGAGTATCAGCACCTTGAGCCCCGGCTCGGCCAGCCAGCGCGCCAGGATCACCTTCTGCTGGTTGCCGCCCGAGAGCAGGCTGACCGCCTGCCGGCGGTGCGGCGTCTTGATGCGCAGGCGCTGGATGAAGTCGTCGGCCAGCGCCGCCTCGCGCCGGTGGCGCAGGAACAGCCCCGCCAGCAGGCCGTGGCGGCGGCAGCTGATGTTGATGTTCTCGGCCACCGAGGCCTGCGTGAGCAGGCCCTGTTCCTTGCGGTCCTCCGGGCACAGCACGATGCCGGCGGCGATCGCCGCCGCGGGCCCGGCGGGGGGGGGGGGGGGGGGG
>NZ_JBYTBE010000014.1:0-48117 GCF_058788955.1 Roseateles sp. FW301-B2 | reverse complement strand
CCCCCCCCCCCCGGGCCCGGCGGCGCTGACCGGCGCGCCGTCCAGCAAGACCTGACCCCCACGGCGCCGGTCAGCGCCATAGAGCAGGCGCATCAGCTCGCTGCGGCCGGCGCCCACCAGGCCGAAGAAGCCCAGCACCTCGCCGCCGCGCACCTCGAAGGAGAGGCCATGCGGCAGCGCCTGGCTGCGCAGCTCCTGCACCTGCAGGCGCCGTTGCCCGGCCGGGCGCGGGCGGTAGTCGTAGATGTCGCTGAGCTCGCGGCCCACCATGTCGCTGATGAGGCGCTCGCGCCGCACCTCGGCCATCACCGCATGGCTGGCCACCTTGCGGCCGTCGCGGAAGATGGTGCAGCTGTCGCAGAGCGCGTACAGCTCCTCGAGGCGGTGCGAGATATAGATCAGGGTGCGACCCTCGGCGCGCAGCGCGTGCACGAGGCGGAACAGGATCTCGCTCTCGCGGTGCGAGAGGCTGCTGGTCGGCTCGTCGAAGGCGATGACCTGCGCGTCCTGCGCGACGGCCTTGCAGATCTCGACCATCTGGCGCTGGGCGATCGAGAGCTCGCCGAGCCGGGCGGCCGGGTCCAGCTCGATGCCGATGGCGGCCAGCTGCGCGGCCACGCGGCGCTGCGCCTCGGCGTGGTCGACCAGGCCGAAGCGCGTGGGCAGGCGGCCCAGCAGCACGTTCTCGGCCACGCTCAGCTCGGCCACGTACTGCAGCTCCTGGTGGATCACCGCGATGCCGGCGGCGATGGCGTCGCCGGCGCTGTGGAAATCGCAGGGCCGGCCGTTCAGCAGCAGGCGGCCGCCATCGGGGCGGTACTGGCCGCCCAGCATCTTCAGCAGCGTGCTCTTGCCCGCGCCGTTCTCGCCCAGCAGGCCATGCACGCGGCCGGCATGGGCCTCGAAGCTGACCCCGTCGAGCGCCTTGACGCCGGGGAACTGCTTGCTGACGTTCTCGAAGCGCAGCACGGCCGTGGACATGGCGATCACAAGCCCATCTGCCGACGCACGTCGGCCTGGTTCTTGCGCGTCATCAGCGTGCCGCTGGTGAGCGTCAGCGGCGGTGGCGCCTGCTGCTCGGCCACCCATTGCGCCACCAGCGCGGCGGTCTCGTAGCCATGGCGGCGTGGGCTGATCAGCACGGTGCCGAAGAAGGCGGTGGCGGCGGGCTTGGCGAACTCATTGAGCGCGGTCTGGCTGCCGCCGATGCCGATGCCCAGCAGCGCGTCCTGCCTGAGGCCGCGGCCCTCGCCGGCGCGCACGGCGCCCAGCACCGCCTCGTCGTTCATGCCGAACACCACCCAGCGCTTGAAGCCGGGATGCTTGGTGAAGGCGATGTTGGCGGCGTTGAAGGCGTTCTCGGTATCGGTCTTGGCCTGCGGCGCGTCCACCAGATTGGCCGCCGGCAGGCCGGCGGCCTTGAGCGCGTCCAGCGCCCCCTGGGTGCGTTCGCGCGCGGTGGGCAGCTGGTCGAAGGCCACCCGCAGCGCGCCCACCTCGGCCGCGCGCCAGCCGCGCGCCCGCATCTCCTCGGCCAGGCCCTGGCCCACCTGCCTGCCGATCTCGTAGGCCGAGATACCCATGTGCGGGATGCTGGCGATGGGCTTGCCGGCGCCGTCCACCAGCTGGTCGTCCACCGACATCACCTTGAGGCCATGGCGCTTGGCGGCGCGTTCCACCGCCATGCCCAGCTTCACGTCCGGCGCGCAGATCACGAAGCCCCGGGCCTTCTGGGCCGCCAGGTTGTCGATCGCGGCCATCATCTTCTCGCCGTTGGGGATGCCGATCTTCACCAGGCTGAAGCCCTTGTCCTTGGCCGCCTGTTCGGCGAAACGCCATTCGTCCTGGAACCAGGGCTCCTCGGCCTGCTTGACCAAGAAGCCGATCTTGAGCGGCTCGGCGGCGCGGGTTGGGGCGGCCAGCAGCCAGGCGGCGCCCGCCGTCAGGGTCTGGCGTCTTGTCGGGCTCATGTCTTGTCTCCGTGATGCGTGTCGTCAAACAGCGTTTCGGCCACCGCCAGCGGCCGCGCCAGGCTCAGGCCGAACAGGCTGCCCGCGAGCGGCATCGCCTGCAGCGCCTCGCGGGTCAGGCCCTGGCGCGCCGTGCTCGCCAGCAGCTGGTCGCCGGCCGGGCCGCCCAGCGCCGGGCAGCTAGGGTTGGCCACCGGCACGCGATGGCGTTCCAGCAGGCTGCCGTCGGGTGCATAACGGCAAATCTGGCCGGCACCCCATTGCGCGTTCCACAGGCAGCCCTCGGCATCGATCACCGAGCCATCGGGCCAGGCCTCCGCGTCGTCCATGGTGGTGAAGCGGCGCACATTGGCGACCCGGGCCGTCTCGGCCTCGTAGTCGCATTGCATGATGGTCTGCGTCAGCGTGTCGCAGAAGTACATGCGGTGGCCGTCCAGGCTGAAGCAGATGCTGTTGGCGATGGCCACCGCCGGCAGCGCCAGGCGGCGCAGGCCGTGCTGCAGCGAGTACTGATAGAAGCTGCCGATGGTGTCGACGGGGCGGCGCTCGCGCGCCTCGTTCATGGTGCCGAACACGAAGTAGCCGCGGCGGTCGCAGCGGCCGTCGTTGACGCGGGTGCGCGGCTCCAGCGCGTCCACCGCCAGCAGCGGCGTGAGCTGGGCCGGCTGCGGGCCGGCGGCCTGCCGGTCTGCCAGCGTGGCCAGGCACAGGCGCTTGGCCAGGCCCAGCAGCAGGCGGCCCGAGCGCGCATGGGCAAAGCAGCCGAGCCGGTCCGGCAGGCGGCAGCTCAGCAGCGCGCCGCTGGCGGGCGTCCAGGCATGCAGGGCGCTGGCCTCGATGTCGGTCCACCACCAGCGCTGGCTGCCGGCATGCCATTGCAGGCCTTCGCCGAGCATGGCGGTCTGAGCCAGGCTCAGCGCAAGGGGCTTGGATGACAAGCGAATATCTCCGATATATTTATATTTGCAGCCAGCTTAACCAGGCCATGCATATCCGTCCTATAGATATTTCCCCTCTACCTATCTTGAATTCGCATAGCTGCTGACGAAGCCGCGCGCCCGCTCGGCAACCTCGGCGGCTGTCATGCCCGGCGCGTAGAGCGCGCCGCCGAGGCCGAAGCCGGCGGCGCCGGCGGCGCGGTAGGCCGCCATCGCCGCCGGCGTGATGCCGCCCACCGGCAGCAGGCGCAGGCCGGGCGGCAGCACCGCGCGCATCGCCTTCACCACCGCGGGCGTGAGCAGCTCGGCCGGGAACAGCTTCACCGCATCGGCGCCCGCTTCCACGCAGGCCAGCGCCTCGGTGGGCGTGGCGGCGCCAGGCACGCAGCTGAGGCCCTGCGCCTTCACATGGGCGATCACGCGCGTGTCGGCATGCGGCATCACGATCAGCTCGCCGCCGGCCTCGCGCACGCGGTCGGCTGCACCGGGGCTCAGCACCGTGCCGGCACCCAGCAGCGCGTCCGCGGGCAGGCAGCGCGCCAGCCGGGCGATCGAGTCCAGCGCCTGCGGCGAATTGAGCGGCACCTCGATGAGGCGAAAGCCCTGCTCGTACAGGCGCAGCGCGATGGCCTCGACCTCGTCGGGGCGGATGCCGCGCAGGATCGCCACCAGGGGCAGGGCGGCGAAGGCCGCGTCGAATTTGCTGCTCGGCATGCGGGCGTCCTTAGCAAGTTTGGCTCAGCCGCCACAGGCCCAGCGCGGCGGTATTGGGCAGCAGGCGCGGCGCGGCGCGGTCGAACAGCGCCAACGCGCTGGCATAGCGCTGGCACAGCGCCGGCTCGCCCACCAGCACCAGCGGCGCATCGGCATCGCGAGCCGCCAGGCCGGCGCGCAGCTCATGGCCGATCAAGAGGCCGGAAAGATAGTCGGGCAGGGCGCTGCCGGCCAGGTGCCCGCCGAGGCCCAGGGTGCGCACCGCAAACAGCTGATGCGAAAGGCCTTCCTCGCCGCGCTCGCGTGCCGCGCGCACGCCCGCGGCAAATGCGCTTGGATCGCTGCAGTCCTCGCTGGGCATCAGGCGTGCGAGCACCGAATGCTGGCGCAGCAGCGCGTAGAGCTCGCCGGTCAGATGGGTGGCAAAGCCGAGCAGCCGGCCATCGACGACGCGGGCCCATTTGCTGTGCGTGCCGGGCATGACGACGCAGCTGCGCGCGCCCAGCTCGGGCGCCAGCGTCAGCGCGCCCAGCAGCTGGGTCTCCTCGCCGCGCATCAGGTCGGGCACGCCCGCGGCGCTCTCGCAGCGCAGGCCCGGCAGCAGGCGCAGCGCATGGCCGCGCCAAGGCACCGCCAGCGCGCCAGCGGCAAGTGCCTGGGCATCGGCGGGGCAGTCGGCGTACGGCACTTCGCGCCAGCCATGCTGGCTGCCCACCATGCCGCAGGCCAGCATCGGCAGGCCCAGCGGCGACCAGTCGGCGATCAGCTCGTCCAGCGCCGCCGCAAAGGCGGCCGGACCGGCCGGGCCGCCCGCCAGCGTCGAGGCGCCCCGCGCCGACCGCCGCTCGCTCAAGACCTGACCCCGGGCATCGATGAGCATCGCGCGCAGGCTGGTGCTGCCCCAGTCCAGCCCGATCAGTTCCGCCTTGCTCATGACGATGCATCCTGGACGGAGCATGGCTTGCAGGCGAGCGCTCGTGCCCAGCGGAGCGCGCGGATCCGGCTCTGCCGGGCCGCCGGGCTTGCCCCCTTGAGGGGGAGGTGCGAAGCGCCTCGGGGGTGGGCCATCCTCACCATTCGGCCACGCTGCCATCGGCGTGGCGCCACAGCGGGTTGCGCCAATCGGGCGCGCTGCGGCTGGCCGCGATGACGCGCTCCTCGTCCACCTCCACGCCCAGGCCGGGCCCGGGCAGCGGGCGGATATAGCCGCCCTCGATATGGAAGTCGGCGCGGTTCTTCACATAGTCCAGCAGCTCGCCGCCCTGGTTGTAGTGGATGCCCATGCTCTGCTCCTGCAGCACGGCGTTGTGCGAGACGAAGTCCACCGCCAGGCAGGCGGCCAGCGCCACCGGGCCCAGCGGGCAATGCGGCGCGAAGGCGATGTCGTGGGCCTCGGCCATGCCGGCGATCTTCAGGCATTCACTGATGCCGCCGGCATGCGAGAGATCGGGCTGCGCGATGGCCAGGCCGCCGGCGGCGAACACGCGCTTGAACTCGAAGCGCGAGTACATGCGCTCGCCGGCGGCCAGCGGGATGCTGGTGTGCTGGGCCAGGCGCGCATAACTCTCGTCCTGCTCGGCCAGCACCGGCTCCTCGACGAACAGCGGGCGGTAGGGCTCCAGCTCGCGCAGCATCACCTTGGCCATGGGCGCGCCGATGCGGCCGTGGAAATCGATGCCGAACTCGATGGTCTGGCCGAAGGCGGCGCGGATCTCGGCGATGCGGGCCACCGCGGCATCGACCTTGGCGGCGCTGTCGATCAGCCCCATCTCCTCGCTGCCGTTGAGCTTGAAGGTATCGAAGCCGCCTTCGCGCAGGCGCCGGATGCCGGCGATCACATCGGCCGGGCGGTCGCCGCCGACCCAGGAATAGGTCTTCATGCGATCGCGCACCAGGCCGCCCAGCAGTTCGTAGACCGGCACGCCCAGGGCCTTGCCCTTGATGTCCCACAGCGCCTGGTCGATGCCGGCAATGGCGCTCATCAGGATGGCGCCGCCGCGGTAGAAGCCGCCGCGGTACATGGTCTGCCAAAGGTCGTTGATGCGCGCCGGGTCGCGGCCGATCAGATAGGGCTCGAACTCGTGCACGGCGGCCTCCACCGTGCGGGCCTTGCCCTCGATCACGGGCTCGCCCCAACCTGCGACGCCGGCGTCGGTCTCGATCTTCAGGAACAGCCAGCGCGGGGCCAGGCGATAGGTGGTGAGCTTGGTGATCTTCATGGGCATGGTCGATTTGCCCGGCGAGCTTAGGGGTGCGCCCTACATGGGAAATATGCTTTGTTGAGGCCCAGCTATGTCAACTTCGGATAGGCCCGCATGGCAAGATGGACGGCCTCGTTCTTCATCTTGTGCATTCACGCAGGGAGCCCGCATGCGCCAGCGTTACCGCCGCCGCCCCGACCAGGCCGTCACCGCCGTGCGCCTGGCGCTGGATTTCGACGGCTTTCTGGCCTACCGCAAATGGGGCCATGAGCAGCGCGCGCAGGCGGGCGACTGGCTGGTGGACAACGGCGGCGAGGTCTACACCGTGGCGGCCGACTCCTTTGCCCGGAGCTACCGCGAGCTCAGCCCCGGGCGCTGGATCAAGGCGGCGCCGGTGTGGGCCGAGCGCGCTGCCCGCGCCGGCAGCGTGGCCACCAAGGAGGGCCTGACCGCCTACCAGGCCGGCGACTGGCTGGTCTCCAACGGCGCCGATGGCAGCGATGCCTATGCCATCGCTGCGGCGCGCTTCGAGCAGCTCTACGAGCCCGATCCCGAGGCCTGAGCCTCTCAGGCCTGGTGCAGCGTGTGCGCGCCGGCCGGCGCCGCCGCGGCCGGCGCGGAGCCGCGCAGGCCCAGCAGCTGCAGCGTGGCCAGGCCGGTCACGCCCAGCGCATGCATGAGCAGGAAGCCCAGGCCCCAGGCGCTGGGCGCCACCAGGCCGGACAGCGCCAGCGCCAGGCAGCCGAGCGCCCAGCCGAGGTTGCCGAAGGCCACCAGCTTCACCAGCCCGCGCGCCAGCGCCGGGCGGCTCAGCATCCAGGCCAGCAGCAGGCCATAGCCCAGCATGAAGAGGCCGCTTTCCACCAGCAGCGGCTGCGGCAGCGCCAGCAGCGCACCGAGCGGGCGCGCCAGCAGCAGCTGCAGCGCGGCCAGGCCGCCGCTGATGACGATGTCGGCCAGCAGGGCGGCCTTCAGCAGACGCGAGGGACGGATATGGAACATGGCTGACTCCTTCGAGGTGGTTGTGAATCGGTGCCTGCAGTATTTCCAGGCCGGGCGGGCGCGTCGATTACCTGGCAGGTAAGCGGCGCGAGCTTGGCGACAATGGCGGCCGGCCGCAGCATCCGCGGCAGGCGGGAGAAGGCATGCAGACACAGCAGCAGGCACAACAGCTTGTCGAGCCGAGCGCGCTCTTGCGCAGCTGGCGCAGCAAGCGCAGGCTCAGCCAGATGGAGCTGGCGCTCGAGGTGGGCGTCTCGCCCCGCCATCTGAGCTTTGTCGAGACCGGCCGCGCGCGCCCCAGCGCCGAGCTGCTGCTGGCCCTGGCGGCGCGCCTGGACATGCCGCTGCGCGAGCGCAACCACCTGCTGCTGGCCCATGGCCATGCGCCGCGCTACTCGCAGCAGCCGCTGCAGGCGCAGGACATGCAACCGGTGCGCGCCGCCCTGCAACGCCTGCTGGACGCCCACCAGCCCTATCCCGGCCTGGTGCTGGACCGGCACTGGAACGTGGTGCTGGCCAACCGGGCCGCGCTGGATCTCACCGCGCTGCTGCCGCCCGAGTTGCGCGCCGCACCGCCGCAGCCGCTCAACATCATGCGTGCCAGCCTGCATCCGCAGGGCATGGCGCGCTTCACCAGCAATTTCGCCGACTGGGGCGGCTATCTGGTCGAGGCCTTGCACCGCGCCGTGCTGGAAAGCGGCGATGCCGAGCTGCTGGCGCTGGAGCGCGAGGTCAGCGCCTACCCGAATGTGCAGGCGCTGCCCGCGGCCGCGGCGCCCGCCGCACCGGCCCTGCTGGTGCCCTGCCAACTGGAGCTGCCGATCGGCCGGCTCTCGCTCTTCACCACCCTCACCAGCTTCGGCACGCCGCGCGACGTGACGCTGCAGGAGCTGTGCGTGGAACTGTTCTATCCCGCCGATGGCGAGACCGAGCGCCTGCTGCGCGGCTAGGATGCAGCGCATGCAAAGCCAGAAAAAACCCGCCGCCCAGCGCTGCCTCGATGCCGAGGATCTCTGGTCCATGGACCGCATCGGCCAGCTGGCCCTGGCCCCCGACGGCCGGCGCGCCGTGTGCACGCTCACGCGCAGCAGCATGGCCGAGAACCGCTCGCGCTCCAGCCTCTGGCTGCTGCCCACCGAGCGCGCCGCGCCGCTGCAGCTGACCCAGTGCGGCGACAAGGACGGCCAGCCCGCCTGGTCGCCGCAGGGTGATCGCATCGCCTTCCTGGCCAGGCGCGAGCAAGGCGAAGGCGCCCGGGACGAGACGCCCCAGCTCTACCTGATCTCGCCCGATGGCGGCGAGGCGCGGCGCGTGAGCCAGTTTGCGCCCGGCATCGAATCCTTCAAATGGCTGGCCGACGGCAAGCGCATCCTGTTCGCCGCCTGGGTCTGGCCCGGGCTCAAGGGCGCGGCCGCGCAGGCGCGCCAGTACCGCGAGTTCAGCCAGCGCAAGGAAAGCGGCTACGCCACCAGCGAGGCCTATTACCGCTACTGGGACCACAACATCCCGCAGGGCCGCGTGCTGCATCTGCTGCTGCTGGAGCTGGCCACCGGCCGGGTGCGCGATCTGTTCGAGGGCACGGCCTACGAGCTGCCGCGCGACGCCGCCGGCAACGAGGTCTACGACCCGAGCCCGGATGGCCGCCGCGTGGCCTTCCAGCATGACCCGGCACGCCCGCCCCTGCCCGGCAACCGTCTGGCGCTGGCCGAGATCGATCTCGGCACGCGCCGCATCAAGCCGCTGGCCGACGACGCGCAATGGGATTTCGGCGCACCGCGCTACCGGCCCGATGGCAAGGCCCTGGCCTGCACCGCCGCCCAGGTCGGCCATCGCCACACCGCCCTCAACCAGCTCGCCCTGGTGGGCCCGGGCCGCGGCTGGCGCCTGTTGGCCGAGCATGCCGACCTGCATGTGCAGGCGCCGCTGCGCTGGGCCGCCGATGCCTCGGCCCTCTTCTTCACAGCCGAGCAGCGCGGCCGCTGCCATCTGTGGCGGCATGGCCTGGCCGCGCAGGACCTCGCCATCGCGCATCAGGGCGGCTGGGTGCAGGGCTTCGACATCGCGGGCGAGGTGCTCGTCACCGCCAGCGACAGCGCCCTGCATCCGGTGCGCGTGCAGGCAAGGCGCGCCGGCATGGATGAACCCATGCGCCTGGAAAGCTTCAACGACGGCCTGCTGGCGCAGCGCCAGCTCGGCGAGCTACGCGAGGTAAGCGTCACCGGCGCCCTCGGCGAGCCGGTGCAGCTGTGGCTGACCTTGCCGCCCGGCTTCGACGCCAAGGCCAAGGCCAGCAAGAAGTATCCGGTGATGCAGGTCATCCACGGCGGCCCCTTTGCCGCCGCCGGCGACACCTTCAGCTACCGCTGGAACCCCCATGTGCTGGCCGGCCGCGGCCATGTGATCGCGCAAGTGAACTACCACGGCTCCAGCGGTTTCGGGTTCGCCTTCCGCGACAGCATCATGGGTCGTCAGGGCCAGCTCGAGCTGGAGGACATCGAGGCCGCGAGCGACTGGCTGCGCAAGCAGCCCTGGGCCGACAAGCAGCGCCTCAGCGCCACCGGCGGCAGCTATGGCGGCTTCCTGGTCGCCTGGATGAACGGCCACGTCAAGCCCGGCCGCTACCGCAGCTATGTCTGCCACGCCGGCGTGTTCGACCGCGTCGCCACCTTCAGCGCCGACTCCTATATGGACCGGCCGCGCGACCTGGGCGCGCGCTACTGGGACGACGGCCCGAAGGTGCTGGCCCAGAGCCCGCACAGCGCCGCCGCGCAGATGCACACGCCCACCCTGGTGATCCATGGCGCGCTGGACTACCGCGTGCCCGACTGCAACGGCCTGGCCTACTACAACACCCTCAAGGCCCGCGGCGTCGATGCCCGCCTGCTCTGGTTCCCCGACGAGAACCACTGGGTGCTGAAGCCGCAGAACTCGCGGCTCTGGTACCGGGAGTTCCTGGACTGGATCGTGGCGCACGATGCGCCGGCAGGTGCAAGACGGGCTTGATCTGGTCAAATTCGGCGGCTGCGTCTTGTATCAACCCTGAGCACCATCGGCCATGCAAGCACTGAAACTCCGACTCTTCGATTGGGGCCCGTCGCCCTTCTGCATGAAGCTGCGCTCGGTGCTGAGCTACAAGGGGCTGCCGTACGAGCGCGTGCCCGTGCTGGGCCCGTCGCTGATGGAGCTGCTGCGGCGCAGCGAGGTGCGCAAGGTGCCCGCGCTGGACATCGACGGGCGGCTGCTGATCGACTCGACCGATATCGCGCACGAGCTCGAACGCCTGTTCCCGATGCCGCCGATCCTGCCTGCGGATCCGCGCCTGCAGGGTCTCTCGCATGCGCTCGAGGACTGGGCCGACGAGGCGCTGTATTTCCTGGGCCTGTACTTCCAGTGGCTGGAGCCGCGCGGCAAGCCGATGGTGCGCAAGGCCTTCGGCGCCACGCCGCTGGGCATCGGCGCGCGCCTGTTCTATCAGCGCCGCATCGCGGCGCAGCTGCGCGGGCAGGGCACGGGCCGCAAGTCGGCCGGCCACATTGCCAGCGACCTGCGGCGCGAGCTCGCGGCCCTGACGGGCATGCTGGCCGGCCAGCCCTTTCTGCTGGGCGCGCAGCCCTATCTGTGCGACTTTGCCGTCAATGCCCAGCTGGTCTACATGTCCCGCCCGCCCGGCAGTGCCGAGATCCTGGGCGAGTACCCCGTGCTGGCGGCCTATATGGAGCGCATGAAGTCCCTGCGCGCAACGCCTGGGCAGGCGGGCGGCTGAGCGCCGGAGCGCGGGCCGGCCCGCGCTCAGCAGGGCACAACCTTGTGCCGCACCGCATACATCACCAGCTCGGCATTGCTTTCCACGCCCAGCTTGCGCAGGATGCGGGTGCGGTAGGTGCTCACCGTCTTGACGCTGATGAACATCTTGGCGCCGATGTCGGTGAGCGAGATGCCCTGCACGATCATTAGCATGATCTGGTGCTCGCGGCTGGAGAGCTTCAGGTGTGGCGCCTCGTCGCCGCCACCTCCGGGCTGCAGCAGCAGGCGCTGGGTGGCGGCGCTGGTGAGGTAGCGGTTGCCGCGCACCACCTCGTGGATGGCGCGCACCAGCTCCTCGGATTCCACGTCCTTGGTCAGGTAGCCATTCGCGCCGGCGCGCAGCGCCACCAGGGCGTATTGCTCGGCCGGGTACATGGAGAGCAGCAGCACCGGCAGGCGCGGGAACTCGGCGCGTATCGACTGCATCGCTTCCAGGCCGCTGCGGCCCGCCATGTTCACGTCCAGCAGCACCACGTCGAAGGCGCCGCCGCGCAGCTTGCCGAACATCTCGGCCACGTCCTTGGCCTCGTCGGTGACGCGGATGTCGGCCTCATCGGAGAGCAGGCGGCGCAGTCCGGTGCGGAAGATGGTGTGGTCGTCGACCAGCAGGGCTCGGATCATGGCGCGCTCGGTATCAAGAGGTGCAGGCGGGTGCCGCCCGCGGGCAGGGCCAGCAGCTCGAGGCTGCCGCCCAGTTCACGGGCGCGCTCCCGCATGCCCAGGATGCCACGCGCGTCCAGGCGCGGCACGTTGCCGGCCAGGCCCATGCCATCGTCGCGCAGCTCGAGGCTGAAGCTACCGCCGGCCTCGGCCAGGCGCAGCGCCACATGGCGTGCCTGGGCATGCTTGGCGATGTTGTTGAGCCCCTCCTGCACGATGCGGTAGACGCTGGTGGCGCGGTCGGCGCGCAAGGCCGGCAGGGCCTCGGTGCAGGCGAACTCGCATTCGATCTCGTAGCGCGTACCGAAGCGCAGCAGCTCGCGGCGCAGGGTTTCCTGCAAACCCAGGTGGTCCAGGCCGCTGGGGCGCAGTTCCTCGGACATGTCGCGCACCGTCTGGATTGCTTCCTGCGTCACCTCCAGCAGGCCGGCGATGATGGTCTTGAGTTCGGCGTCGGCCACACGCCGGTCGATGCGCCGCACGTCCATCTTGATTGAGGCCAGCAGGCCACCCAGCACATCGTGCAGCTCGCGTGCGAACTGGCCGCGCTGGGCCTCGCGGTCGCGGTTGATCTGGGCCGCCAACTCCTGCAGGTCGCGGCGCGCCTGGCGCAGCTCTTCGTCGCGCCGCACGTTCTCGGTGACGTCGATGCCCACCCCTACCACCGCGGGCCGGCCGCGGTAGTCCAGCCGCGAGGCATGCACCTCCACGTAGACGCGCCGGCCGTCCTTGTGCAGGCCCGGTGAGACATAGCGCGTGCCGCCCAGCTCGCCGCTGATGCGGCGCCGGAAGATGCTCAGCGACTCCTCGAGGAAGTCGGGCGGGATCAGCTCGTGCAAGGTGAGCCCGGTCATCTCGGCGCGCGTGTAGCCCAGAAAACCGGCCCAGGTTTCGTTGCAATAGACGAAGCGCTGGTCCTGGATCACGTAGACGCCGGCAATCGACTGCTCGACGATGGACTGGAAGGAGGGATCCTCCAGCGCCAGCTTATGGTCTGTGGTGCTCATGGTCATGCCGATACCGGTACCTGCAGGCGCAGGCAGCTGCCGCCCTCCGCCAGGGCCTGGGCCTCCAGTGCGCCGCCGAGTTCGCGCGCGCGCTCCTTCATGCCCAGCAGATCGCGCGCCGCGCCGGCCAGGCCGGGCCCGTCGCTGCGCAGCTCCAGCAGCAGTTCGCTGTCGTGCTGCTGCAGGCGCACGGCGAGGCGGCGCGCGGGTGCGCCGCGCAGCAGCAAGAGCTGCAGGCCCTCCTGCAGCACACGGTAGATGCTGGTGGCGCGCTCGCTGGCCAGCGCAAAGCTCAGTTCGGCGCAGTCCAGGCTGCAGTCGATGGCATGGCGCGCGCCAAAGCGTGCCAGCTCGCGTTCCATGGTGGGGCGCAGGCCCAGATGGTCCAGGCCGCTGGGGCGCAGCTCCTCGGACATCTCGCGCACCGTCTGGATCGCCTCCTGCGTCACCGCGGTGAGGCCGGCCACCATCCGCAGCAGCTCGGGGTCCTGCACGCGGCGGTTGATGCGCTTGATGTCCATCTTGATGGAAGCCAGCAGGCCGCCCAGCACGTCGTGGATCTCGCGCGCGAAGCGGGCGCGCTGGGCCTCGCGGTCGCGGTTGATGTGGGCGGTGAGCTCCTGCAGGTCGTGGCGCGCGCGGCGCAGCTCTTCGTCGCGCGCCACGCGTTCGCTCACGTCGATGCCCACGCCCACCACCGCGGGCCGGCCGTGATAGGCCAGGCGCGTGCCATGCACCTCCAGGTGCACGCGGTGGCCGGCCTTGTGCAGGGCCGGGGTCACATAGCGCACGCTGGGAATCTCGCCCGAGATGCGGCGCCGGTAGATGCTCAGCGACTGGTCGATGAAATCCGCCGGCACCACGTCGCGCAACGTAAGGCCGATCATCTCTTGCCGCGTCATGCCCATGAAGCCGGCCCAGGTGTCGTTGCAATAGACGAAGCGCTCGTCCTGCAGCACATAAACGCCCGCGATCGACTGCTCGATGATGGCCTGGAAGGAGGGATCCTCCATGGTGCTGGCGTTGCTAGTGCTCATGGTCGCAGTCTAGTGCGCCATCGCCTGCCGCACCGCCGCTTCCCAGCGCGCCATCAGCTCGCCGGCGCGCTGACGCGACAGCGTCGGGTGGAAATAGCGCTCGGGCCGCCAACGCTGCTCCAACTCGCCGAGCCCGGCATAGACGCCGGTGGCCAGGCCGGCCAGATAGGCCGCGCCCAGGGCGGTGGTCTCCACCACCCGGGGGCGCACGACCGGGATGCCCAGCAGATCGGCCTGGAACTGCATCAGCAGATTGTTGACGCTGGCGCCGCCGTCCACGCGCAGCTCATTGATCGAGGCGCCGCCGCCGGCTTGGGCATCGCGGTCCATGGCCTGCAGCAGCGCCGCGCTCTGGAAAGCGATGCTCTCCAGCGCGGCGCGCGCGATATGGGCCACGGTGCTGCCGCGTGTCAGCCCGACGATGGCGCCGCGCGCCTCGGCACTCCAGTAGGGTGCACCCAGGCCGGTGAAGGCGGGCACGAACATCACGCCGCCGGCATCGGGCACGCTCTCGGCCAGGGCCTGCACCTCGCTGCTGCCCTGGATCGCGCGCAAGCCGTCGCGCAGCCATTGCACCACCGCGCCGCCCACGAACACGCTGCCTTCCAGCGCGTATTGGGCCGCGCCGCCCGGCTGGGCCGCGCGCGTGCTCACCAGGCCGTTGGCCGAACTGCGCGCCTCGGTGCCGGTGTGCATCAGCATGAAGCAGCCGGTGCCATAGGTGCTCTTGGCCAGACCGGGCCGGAAGCAGGCCTGACCGAACAGGGCGGCCTGCTGGTCGCCGGCGATGGCGCAGATCGGGATGGGCCCGCCCAGCAACTCGGCCGCGCTCTCGCCGAAGCAGTGGCTGGAGGGATGCACCGCCGGCAGCAGCGCCGCGGGCACGCGCAGCTGCTGCAGCAGGGCCTCGTCCCAGGCCCCGCGGTGGATGTTGAAGAGCAGGGTGCGCGAGGCATTGCTGACGTCGGTGGCATGCACGCGGCCGCCGGTGAGCTGCCACAGCAGCCAGCTGTCCACCGTGCCGAAGGCCAGCTCGCCCTGCTCGGCGCGCGCGCGTGCGTCCGGCAGCTGGTCCAGCAGCCAGGCGATCTTGGTGGCCGAGAAATAGGGGTCCAGCTGCAGGCCGGTGCTGGCGCGCACCTGCTGGGCAAGACCCGGCACCGCGGCCAGCGCTGCGCAATCAGCCTCGGTGCGGCGGTCCTGCCAGACGATGGCGTGGTGCAGGGGCTGGCCCGTGCGGCGGTCCCACAGCAGGGTGGTCTCGCGCTGGTTGGTGATGCCGATGGCGGCGATGTCGCGCGCCGCCAGGCCGGCGCGGGCCAGGGCCTCGCGCGCGGTGGCCAACTGTGCCTCCCAGATCTCGGCCGGGTCGTGCTCGACCCAGCCGGGCCGGGGGTAACGCTGGCGCAGTTCGCGCTGCGCCAGCGCCAGCACCTGCCCGTCCTGATCGAACACGATGCTGCGCGAGCTGGAAGTGCCCTGATCAAGCGCGAGAAGGTACTTCATGGCGGCTGCCTCAGAACAGGTGCTGCAGGCCGAACTCGTAGCCCGACTTCTCGCTCAGCGCCTTGCGCTCGTTGGCGAAGTTGGTATAGACCGCGGTGCGCTTGGAGAGCGAGTAGTAGTAGCCCAGCGAGAGTTTTTGCGAGCCCACCGTGCCGGCGTTCTTGTACTCGCCATAGCTGGCGCGTATCTGGCCGGCGCCCAGCGGCACCACCGTGGAAACCGCCCAGGTCTTGACCTTGTTGCCGCCGATGTCGGTGCCGTCGCCCAGCATGGCGTTGAGCGTGAGCGCGTCGAAGGCATAGGCGCCGAACAGGCTCAGCAGCTTGGAGCGGCCGTCGGCCGGCTTCTCGTAGCCCAGACGCAGCTGCCAGGGGCCGGGGGCATAGCCCAGGGCGAAGGAGTAGGGGCTCTTGTTGGCCACGCCGCTCCAGCCTGGATTGCCCTCCTTGGCGGCCACCTGGGCCGAAAGCGAGAAGGCGCCGGCGCTGTAGTCATAGGTGACCGCGTTGTTGTACCAGAGGTTGCCGATATAGCCGGTATCGGCGATGAAGCCGTTGGTGGCGTTGTCCCAGAACCAGGGATCGACGAGGATCTGCGGCAGCAGCGCCGCCGTCATTTGCCGGCCCAGCGTGAGTGAACCCCACTTGCCGCTCAGGCCCACGTAGGAGGCCTGTGACCAGAAGGTGCCGATCGGGTTGTTGAGGAAGGCGCCGGGGTTGTTGGTCGTGCCATCGTCGGCGTTGAGGCGGTGGTCCAGCATGAAGAAGGCCTTCATGCCATCGCCCAGCTCCTCGCTGCCGCTGAAGGCCAGATGGCTCATGGCGCCGGTGCCCATGCGCTTGACCGAGGAGCCGATGTCCTTGCCCACGTTCAGGTCGATGCGGCCCGAGACGCTGACGCTGGATTGCGCGCTGGCACTGGCGGCCAGGGCGAGCAGGGTGGCCGCCAGGGCGGCGGGCTTGAGGATGTGCTTGCTCATATCTCTTGTCTCCTACGGCGGGGCGCTGAGAGCCCCTGGTTGTGGGTTTGGTGTGCCTGCTGCTTGCCATGCGGGCATGGCGCTGCCGCGACGACGGCGCAGGCGACCGTCGACGGGTTGGGGATTGGGGGTGCGAGGGCTCAGCCGCCGGGGCTGCCATACTTGCGGCGCAGCGCCTTCTTGTCGAACTTGCCGACGCTGGTCTTGTCGATGCCGGGCACGAACAGCACCTGGTCGGGTACGGCGTAACGCGGCACCACGCCCTGTTCGGCCAGCTGGGCCACCAACTGCTTGAGCTCCTCCTCGGTGAGGGTGTCGGCAAAGGCCGGCTTGGGCGTGACGATGGCCAGGGGCCGCTCGCCCCATTTCGCGCTCGCCACGCCGATCACCGCCACCTCGGCCACGCCGGGATGGCTGGCGATCAGATGTTCGAGATCCAGCGAGGAGATCCACTCGCCGCCGGTCTTGATGACGTCCTTGAGGCGGTCCACCAGGCGCAGGCAGCCGCTCGCGTCGATGCGGCCGATGTCGTTGGTGTGCAGATAGCCGCCCTGCCACAGCACCTCGGAGGCGGCCGGGTTGCTCAGATAGCCCTGGGTCAGCCAGGGCGCGCGCACCACCACCTCGCCCAGCGCCTCGTCGTCATGCGGCACCTCGCGCAGCTGGTCGTCGACGATGCGCAGGTCCACCAGCGGGATGGCCCAGCCGGCGCGCATGCGGAAGTCGGCATCGCTGCTGCTGGCGTCCGCCGCGGCAGGGCGCTGTGCTAGCGTCAGGATGGGGCAGGACTCCGACATGCCATAGCCGGTGAAGATGTCGATGCCATGCGCCAGCGCCTGCTGGCACAGGCCCGGTGGCAGCACCGAGCCGCCGGCCACGATCTTCCAGCCCTCGAAGCGCTGGCCCTGGGCCGCGTTGATGACCATCTGCAGCACCGTGGGCACGCCGTGCGAGAAGCTCACGCGCTCGCGCCGCACCAGCTCGACGATGCGCTCGGGCACGTAGCGGCCGGGATAGACCTGCTTCACCCCCAGCAGGGTGGCCACGAAGGGCAGGCCCCAGGCATGCACGTGGAACATCGGCGTTAGCGGCATGTAGACGTCGCCGCGGTGAAAGCGCTGCTGCTCCGGGCTGGCCGCCAGGCCCGCGGCGGTGGCCAGGGTGTGCAGCACGATCTGGCGATGGCTGAAGTACACCGCCTTGGGCAGGCCGGTGGTGCCGGTGGTGTAGAAGGTGGTGGCGCGCGTGTCCTCGTCCAGCTCGGGGAAGGCGTAGTCGCTGCTGGCCGCGCCCATCAAGGCCTCGTACTCGCCGTCCACGCCTTCGCTGTCGGCGCTGCCGCCGGCCTCGTCGCGCAGCGCGATCACGCGCTTGAGCTCGGGCAGGCGCGGTCGCAGTGCCGCGATGGTGGCCAGAAAATCCTCGTTCACCAGCAGGGTGCTGGCACCGCAGTGGTCCAGGGTGTAGGCGATCTGCTCGTTGGACAGGCGCACATTCACCATCATCAGCACCGCACCCATCATCGGGATGGCGAAGTAGGCCTCCAGATAGCGGTGGCTGTCCCAGTCCATCACCGCCACCGTGTCGCCGGGGCGGACGCCCTGGGCGCGCAAGGTATTGGCCAGCCGCGCCACGCGCTTCGCAAACTCGCGGTAGCTGTAGCGCGATTGATCGCGGTAGACGATTTCCTGCTCGGCGGCATTCGCCAACGGGGTGTGCAGCAGCTGCTTGATCAGCAGCGGGTAGGCATAGGCCGATGCGGTGCGCACGATGGTCTCGGGCTGGGGCTCGGGCTGGGTGGCCATGCGGGTCTCCTGAGGGTTCTTGATCTGTGCGGCAAGCGTAGGCAGACGCGCCGTGCCTGGCCGTCAGAAATTTCTGCCACGGGGCTAGGAAGGTTCTGAAACGCGGCTCGTCAGAACATTCCTACGCAGGGTGTGGAAGCTTCCGACGGACAGGCGCCGAGGCGCTGCCTAGGATTGCTTCAAACAGGGGCGAGACCCCATCCCCGGACCAGCAGGAGACAAGCCAGATGAACGAACAGCACTTCGCCATTCGCGCCGACGATGGCCACGAGATCGAGACCTTTGCCTGGAGTGGCGATGCCAAGCCGCGTGCCGTGGTGCAGATCGTGCACGGCATGGCCGAGCATGTGCGCCGCTATCGCCATGTGGCCCAGGCCCTGGTGGATGCCGGCTACACGGTCTATGGCAGCGAGCACCGCGGCCACGGCGAATGGGCCCAGGCCCAGGGCAGCCTGGGCGATTTCGGCCCGCGCGGCTTTGCCGCCGCCATCGCCGACATGGCCAGCGTCTCGCGCGAGCTGCGCGCCCGCCATCCGGGCCAGCCGCTGGTGATGCTGGCCCACAGCATGGGTTCGTTCGCGGCCCAGATCTACCTGCTCGAGCACAGCGCCCTGGTGGACGCAGTGGCGCTCTCCGGCACCGCGGCGCTGGACCTGCTGGACCCGCGCATCTCGGGCTGGACCGTGGAGGGCGCCAACGCCGCCGTACCGCAGCCGCAGACGCCGGCCGATTGGCTCAGCCGCGACCCCGCCGTGCCCGCCGCCTACATCGCCGATCCGCTGTGCGGCTTCGCGCTCACCGAGGCCTCGCTGTTCTCGGTCTTCGATCTTGGCAACAAAGCTACCGCCGACGTGGCGCAGCTGCGCCGCATCCGCGCCGAGCTGCCGCTGTATCTGTTCACCGGCGACCAGGACCCGGTGAACGGCTACCTGGCCTGGTACGAGCCGCTGCTGGCGCGCCTGCGCGAGGCCGGCATGCGCGACCTCAGCAGCCATGTCTATGGCGGCGCGCGCCATGAGGTGCTCAACGAGACCAACCGCGCCGAGGTGATTGCCCAGCTACGTGCCTGGCTGGATCGCGTCACCGCCTGAACCTCACCGCTATCCCTCAGCCGCCACAAGCCCCGCATCGGCCGGGGCGGGGGATGGCTTTGCCCTCGGAGCGTGGGGAACACGCTCGCCACTACGAAAAACGGAGACAAGCAAGATGAACCGCAACGCAATCAAGCATGGCCTGCGCGCCACCGCCCTGGCCGCCACCCTGGCCCTCGGGCTGGGCGCGGCGCAGGCCGCCGAGGTGGAGCTGCTGCCCGGCGGCCAGCTCTCGCCCACCAGCAGCGAGAAGACCAAGCCTGGCCAGTTCAAGAAGGCCGCGCCCTGGCGCATCGGCGTCAGCTGGGCCGGCATGGGCAACAGCTGGATCGTGCAGATGATCTCCGAGATGCGCCACACCGCGGGCCTGGACAAGAACATCGGTGGCTTCATCGTCACCGAGGCGAACTGGAACCCTGCCAAGCAGGTGGCCGATGTGGAAGACCTGCTGGCCAAGAAGGTCGACGTGCTCATCATCGGCCCGATCTCGCAGGCGGTCGGCGCGCCGCTGATCGAGAAGGCTGCCAAGCTGGGCATCCCGGTGGTGACCTTCGGCGCCTACGGCCCGGCCACCATGAGCACGGTGGAGGTGATGGCCGGCGGCAAGGTGTTCGGCCAGCAGGGCGGCGAGTTCCTGCGCAGGGAGCTCAAGGGCAAGGGCAATCTCTGGGTGTTCCGCGGCGTGGCCGGGGTGGACGAGGAGCAGCTGCGCTATGACGGCTTCCGCATGGCCATCGAGGGCTCGGAGCTGAAGATCACGCAGGAGGTGTTCGGCGACTGGAACTACGCCAAGGGCAAGCAGCTGTGCGAGAACCTGGTGCTCTCGGGCCAGCAGGTCGATGGCATCTGGTTCTCGGGCTCGGAGATGACGCGCGCCTGCCTGGACGTCTTCAAGGAAGCCGGCAAGGCCCTGGTGCCGATGACGGGCGAGGCCAACAACGGCTTCCTGCGCATCTGGAAGGAGAGCGGCCTGAAGAGCGTGGCGCCGCTGATGACCCCCGGCCTGGGTGCCGCGGTGGTGCGCGCCGCCACCGGCCTGCTGGAGGGCAAGCCGCTCTACCGCAGCTACTTCTCCACCATGGCGCCGATCGCGCGCGAGCAGCTCGACAAGTTCTACCGCCCCGACCTGAACGACGCCTTCTGGCTGCCCAGCGGCCTGCCCGAGGACAAGCTGCACCAGCAGTTCCGCCGCTGAAGCCGAGGGCTCACACCATGGACCATCCCCAGGCAGGGCAGGCAGCGCCACGCGTGCTGCTGCGCCAGGTGTCCAAGCGCTTCGGCTCCACCGCGGCGCTGCAGCAGGTCTCGTTGGCGGGCGCGGCCGGTTCCATCCACGCCGTCACCGGCGAGAACGGCGCCGGCAAGTCCACGCTGATGAAGCTGCTCGCCGGCGTGCATGCGCCGGACGAGGGCGAGATCTTCATCGACGGCGTCGCCGTGCGCCTGGCCAGCCCGGCCGCAGCACGCCGCCTGGGGGTGTCCACGGTGTTCCAGGAGCTCACCGTGCTGCCCAATCTCAGCGTGGCCGAGAACCTCTGCCTGGGGCGCGAGCCACTCAGCGCCCGCATGCTGGACCGCGGTGCGATGCGGCGTCAGGCCGAGGCGGTGCTGGCGCGCGCCGGCATCAGCCTGGCCCCGCACCGTGCCTGCCGCGAGCTCAGCATCGGCGAGCAGCAGATGCTGGAGATCGCCAAGGGCCTGGCCGCCGAGGCGCGCATCTTCATCTTCGACGAACCCACCGCACCGCTGAACCGCGCCGAGGTGGACCGCCTCGAGCGCCTGCTGCTGGCGCTCAAGGCCCAGGGCAAGCTGATCTTCTACATTAGCCACCGGCTGGAGGAAATCTTCCGCTTCTGCGACACCGTCTCGGTGTTGAAGGACGGCCAGCATGTCTGCACCCAGGCGAGCGCGGCGCTGAACCCCGACCGCCTCGTCAGCCTGATGGTGGGGCGCGAGCTGCAGCAGCTGTTCCCGCCGCGCGCCGCCGAGCGCCCCGGCGCCACCCTGCTGCACGCCCGCGGCCTGCAGGTGGGCGAGGCGCGTGCCGGGCAAGACCTGACCCTGCGTGCCGGCGAGATCGTCGGCATGGCCGGCCTGGAGGGCCAGGGCCAGCGCGAGCTGTTGCGTGCGCTGGCGGGGCTGGCGCGGCCGCGTGCCGGCAGCATCGAGCTGATCGACGAGCTGGGCCGTGCGCATGCCGTGCAGCACCGCCACGGCGCAGCGCAGGCGGTACGCCAGGGCGTGGCGCTGATGCCTGAAGACCGCAAGGCCGAGGGCCTCTACCTTGACCTGCCGATCCAGGACAACATCTGGCTGGGCCGCCTGCGCGGCACACGGCTGTGGCAGCGCGCCCGCCGCGACCCGGCCCTCATCACCCGCCTGGCCGAGCGCATGCAGATGCGCAGCGCCCCCGCGCTGGCGGTGGGCGCGCTGTCCGGCGGCAACCAGCAGAAGGTGATGCTGGGGCGCTGGCTGGCCTCGGGCGTGCGCGTGCTGCTGGTCGAGCAACCCACGCGCGGCGTGGACGTGGGCGCCAAGGCCGAGATCTACGGCCTGCTGCGCCAGTTCGTCGCCGAGGGCGGCACGGTGCTGGCGGTGTCGGGCGATCTGCCCGAACTGATCGGCCTGTGCGACCGCATCCTGGTGCTGCGCCAGGGCGCCATCGTCGGCACCATGGCGGGTGCTGCGGCCAGCGAGGAGGGCCTGCTGGCCCTGGCCCTGCAGGAAAGCCCCGCCCAGGCCGGCATCCCGTCAAGCCAGGTGCAGGAGGCCTGAGATGAGCACCACCATCCGTTCCGGCCTGAGCCGCTACACCCTGGGCCTGCCCCTGCTGCTGGTGCTGGGCCTGCTGGCCAGCAATGCGGACTTCCGCCAGCCCCAGAATCTGCTGAACTTCGGCGGCCAGATCGCCGCCCTGCTGATCGCGGCGCTGGGCCAGCTCTTCGTCACCCTGCTGGGCGGCATCGACCTCTCGGTAGGGGCGGTGATGAGCCTCAGCAGCTGCCTGCTGGCGGTGCAGCCAGACCCGCTATGGGGCGTGCTGTTCGCGCTGGGCCTGGGCCTGGCGGTAGGCCTGCTCAATGGCGTGGGCGTGGCGCTGGCGGGCGTGCATCCGCTCGTGATGACGCTCAGCACCGCCACCTTTCTGCAGGGCCTGGCCCATGTGGTGCTGCCCATTCCCGGCGGCCGCATCGCGCCGGCGCTCACCCATGCGGCCTCCGGTACTTGGCTGGGACTGCCGCACTCGCTGCTGTGGTGCGGCGCGGCGGTGGCGGGCGTGGCCTGGCTGCTGAACCGCAGCCGCCTGGGCCTGCATTTCTATGCGGTGGGTGGCCAGGCGCGCAGCGCCTACCTGAACGGCGTGAATGCGCGCGCCCTGGTGGTGCTGGCCTATATGGCCTGCAGCCTGCTGGCGGCCGTGGCGGGCATCTACCTGACCGGCCGCGTCGCCGCCGGTGATCCGGCACTGGGCTCGGCGTTTGCGCTCGAGTCGGTGGCGGCAGTGGCGCTCGGCGGGGTGCAGCTCACCGGCGGCGCCGGCAGCGTCACCGGCGTGGTGGCGGGGGCCCTGAGCCTGGGTCTGCTCACCAATGGCCTGAACCTGTTTGGCGTCTCGCCCTTCATGCGGGCGGTGCTCACCGGTTGCCTGCTGCTGGCGGCGGTGAGTGTGCAGCGCCGTCGAATCGTGGGAATGTAGTGATGAGCAAGCTGTCTTCTTTTCTCATCCGCGCGCTGGCCCTGCCGCCGGCCTATACCGGCACGGCCTTGCTGCTGCTGGCCGCGGCCTGGTTGCGCCCCAATCTGCTCTCGCCGATGTTGCTGCTGCTGATCTTGCGCCAGGCTGCACCGCTGGGCATCGCGGCGATGGGTCAGTCGCTGGTGATGCGCGGGCGTTCGCTGGATCTCTCGGCCGGCGGGGTGATCGCGGCGGTGGCCTATCTGCTCACCAGCGGCGCGCTGCCGCTGAGCGAGCCGCTGGCCCTGCTGGTGTGCCTGCTGCTGGGTGCGGCGGTGGGCGCCTTCAACGGCCTGCTGGTGGTGGGCGTGCGCGCCTCCGCGGTGATCGTGACGCTGTCGGTCTCGATGATTCTCTCGGGCATCGTGATCGCGCTGAGCCAGTTCCATGCGCCCGGCGATGCGCCGCAGTTGCTGCGCGAACTGGCGCGCACGCGCTGGCTGGGCCTGCCGCTGCCGGTGCTGGGCTGGGCCGCGCTGCTGCTGCCGGCGGCCTGGCTGATGCGACGCAGCGTCTACGGCCGCGCGATGGACGCGATCGGCGCCAACCCGCGTGCGGCCGAACTCTCCGGCCTGCCGCATCTGCGCGTGGTCTTCATCGCCCATCTGGCCTCGGGCCTGCTGTCGGCACTGAGCGGCTTTGTGCTGCTGGGCTTTGTGGGCGTGGGCAGCGTCAATCTGGGCGCCGAGCTGGCGCTCAACTCGCTGGCCGCGGCCATCCTGGGCGGCGTCAACTTCGGCAGCGGGCGCGGCGGCATGCTGGGCCCGGCGGTGGCCGCCTTCATGCTGGCCCTGCTCTTCAATTTCCTCACCAGCCTGGGCCTGGGCGAGGCCAGCCGGCTCATGCTGCAGGGTGCCATTATCGGTGCCGCGGCCTGGGCCTATGCCTGGCGCCATCGCGGCTCGGGCCAGCACTGATGCAGCCATGCCCATGAACCACTCCGCATTCCCCGCCGCGAGCGATTTCGACTGCGACGTGCTGATCGTCGGCGGCGGCATCAACGGCGCCGGCATCGCGCGCGACCTGGCCGGGCGCGGCTGGCGCGTCGTGCTGGCCGAGCGCGACGACCTCGCGGCGCACACCTCCTCGGCCTCCACCAAGCTGATCCATGGCGGCCTGCGCTATCTGGAGCATTACGAGTTCGGCCTGGTGCGCAAGGCCTTGCAGGAGCGCGAGCTGCTGCTGAAGAGTGCCCCCCACATCATGCGGCCGCTGCGCTTCGTGATGCCGCACGACCCGGCAATGCGCCCGGCCTGGCTGATCCGCCTGGGACTGTTCCTCTACGACCACCTGGCACGCCGCGAGGTGCTGCCCGGCTCTAGTGCGGTGCCGCTGCGCGGCAGCGAGCTGGGCGCGCCCCTACACGCGCGCTTCAGCAAGGGCTTTGTCTACTCGGATGGCTGGGTGGACGATGCGCGCCTGGTGGTGCTGGCGGCGATGGACGCCGCCGCGCGCGGCGCCGCGGTGCTGACGCGCACCGCCGTGGTCAGCGCCCGGCGCGGTGCCAGCCATTGGCAGGCCACGCTGCGCCAGGCCTCGGGGCGCGAGCAGACGGTGCGGGCGCGCGCGCTGGTCAACGCCGCCGGCCCCTGGGCCGAGCAATTCCTGCGCGAGGCGGCGCTGCCGCACCAGGGCGAGCGGCTGGCGGGGCGGAGCCTGCGTCTCATCAAGGGCAGCCACATCGTGGTGCCGCGCTGCTTCGAGCACGAGCATGCCTACATCTTCCAGAACGACGACGGCCGCATCATCTTTGCCATCCCCTACGAGCAGCACTACACGCTGATCGGCACCACCGATGTGGAGCTGTCCGCGCTGCCGCGCCAGGCGGCCATCGCCGCCGAGGAGGTGGCCTATCTGTGCGAGCAGGCGAGCCGTTACTTCCGCCGCCCCATCACGCCGGTGCAGGTGTGCTGGAGCTATGCCGGCGTGCGCCCCCTGCTCGACGATGCCGAGGGCAAGGCGTCGGCGGTGACGCGCGACTACCTGCTGGAGGCCGAGGCCCGCGCCGGCGCGCCGCTGCTGAGCGTGTGGGGCGGCAAGATAACCACCTTCCGCAAGCTGGCCGAGGAAGCGGCCGACCAACTGGGCGCGATGCTGGGCGAGGCCCGCCCCGCCTGGACCCACGACGCCAGCCTGCCCGGCGGCGATCTCTCGGCCTGGGTAGGTGCGCCCAGCCGACCCGATGCCGACTTCGCCGCCTTCGCCGGCGCGCTCGCGCTGGCGCATCGCTGGCTGCCGGAGGCGTTGGTGAAGCGTTATGCGCGCGCCTATGGCAGCCGCGTGCAACGCCTGCTGGGCGATGCGCGCGGCCTGGCCGATCTGGGTGCGGAGATTGCGCCGGGGCTTTACGAGGCCGAGCTGCGCTATCTGCAGCGCGAGGAATGGGCACGCGACGCCAGCGACGTGCTGTGGCGCCGCTCCAAGCTGGGCCTGGGCTACAGCCTGGCGCAGCAAGAGGCGGTGGCGCGCTGGTTCGCGCCATCGGTGGCGCAAGCCGAGCTTGATCCGATGGAGAAGCAATCATGAGCCAAAGATCCGTATCGCGCCTGCAGCTCACGCTGGCGCAAAAGCTCGCCGCCGGCTTTGCCGGCATGCTGCTGCTGCTCTTGAGCATCAGCCTGGTGAATGCGCTGGAGCTGCGCGCGATGGGCACGCAGCTGCGCAGCATCGTGGACGAGAACAACCCCAAGAGCGCGCTGGCGCAGCGCATGCTCAGCAGCATTCTGGAGATGTCGATCCAGGCGCGCTCGATTGCCCTGCTTACCGATGCCGAGGCGATCCAGGCCGAGGCGCATCGGCTCAAGGCCGCGCAGGCGGCTTATGCGGAGGCCGAGGCCCAGCTGGCGCGGCTGAGCCAGCAGGCCGGCACCGCTGCCGCTGACGTGACCGAGGAAGCGGCCCTGGTGCAGGCCATCGTGGCCCAGGGCCAGCGCACCCTGCCGCTGATACTCAAGGCCGCTCAGGAGGGGCAGGATGGCGCCAATATCCAGGCCACCGAGACCCTCACTGCCACGGTGCGGCCGCTGGAGATGGACTGGCAGGCGCGGGTGGGTGAGCTGATCGCGCTGGAGGCGCAGCACAACCAGCAGGCCGACGCGGCCGCCCGTGCCGGCCTGGGCCGCGCGCTGATGCTGGGCGCCGCCATGCTGGCGCTGGCGGTGGCGCTGGGCGGCCTGCTGGCCTGGCGCATCATCCGCAGCGTGCGCCGGCCCATCGAGGGCGCGATCGCGGTGGCGGAGCGGATTGCGCGCGGGGATCTCTCGGGCCAGGTGCGGGTCGAGTCGAGCGACGAGGTGGGCCGGCTGCTGCAGGCGGTGGCCCTGATGCAGCAGCGCCTGCGCGAGCTGGTGGCCGAGATCAGGCTCTCGGCCGAGAGCGTGCAGATTGCCAGCGCCGAGGTCTCGGCCGGCAGCCTGGATCTGCAGGGTCGCACCGAGGCCGCGGCCTCCAATCTACGTGACACCGCCGACTCGATGGAACAGCTCAGCGGCGCGGTGCGCCTCACCGCCGAGTCGGCCGGCACCGCCAACAAGCTGGCCACGGCAGCCGCCAGCGTGGCGCATCTGGGTGGCAAGGCGGTGGCCGAGGTGGTGGCCAAGATGGCCGACATCAGCGCCAGCTCGAAGCGCATCTCCGACATCATCGGGGTGATCGACGCGATTGCCTTCCAGACCAATGTGCTGGCGCTCAATGCCGCGGTGGAGGCGGCGCGCGCTGGCGAGTCGGGGCGCGGCTTTGCGGTGGTGGCGGCGGAGGTGCGCGGCCTGGCGCGCCGCTCGGCCGAGGCGGCCAAGGAGATCAAGGGCCTGATCGAGACCAGCGTGTCCAGCATCCAGTCGGGCGCGCGCTTGGTCAATGGCGCCGGCGGCACCATGGACGAGCTGCTGGCCAGCGTGCGCAGCGTCACCGACATCATTGCCGAGATCTCCAGTGCCTCGGCCCAGCAGAGCCAGGGGATTGCGCGCGTCAGCGGCGCGGTCACGGCGCTGGACGAGATGACCCAGCACAACTCGGCCCTGGTCGAGCAGTCCACCGCCGCGGCCGAGATGCTGCGCGAGCAAGCCCTGCGCCTGATGGAGCTGGTGCTGTCCTTCCGCATCCAAGTCGAACCTCAGGAGAGCGCATGAGCCTCAACGTCTTCCAGCCCGATCTGCTCAAGGGCCAGCACGCCGTCATCACGGGCGCCGGCAGCGGCATCAACAAGCGCATTGCCGAGCGCTTCGCGGCCCAGGGCGCGCGCATTTCCATCATCGGCCGGAATGCCGAGCGCTGCGCCGCCGCCGCGGCCGAGATTCGCGCCCAGGGTGGCGAGGCCGAGGGCTTTGCCGCCGACGTGCGCCAGTTCGAGGCGCTGGCTGCGGCCTTCGAGGCGGCCGCGCAGCGCTTCGGCCCGGTGGACATCGGCATTGCCGGTGCCGCCGGCAATTTCGTGGCCGAGGCGGCCGGCATGTCGGCGAACGGCTTCCGCACCGTCATCGACATCGACCTGATCGGCAGCTTCAACACATTTCGCGCGCTGCTGCCGCTGCTGCGCCCGCAGGGCGCGAACCTGCTGGCGATCTCGGCGGTGCAGTCCATGCTGCCGATGGCCACGCAGGTGCATGTGTGCGCGGCCAAGGCCGGCATCGACATGCTGGTGCGCAGCCTCTCGATCGAATGGAGCGCGCGCGGCATCCGCTGCAACGCGATTGCGCCCGGGCCGGTGGCCGATACCGAGGGCATGAATCGCCTGGCCCCCGGCGGCGAGGCCAGCTGGCAGCGCCTGCTGGCCGGCATTCCGATGGGGCGCGCCGCCGCGCGCGACGAGATCGCCGACCTGGCCCTGTTCCTGTGCAGCGGCGCGGCGCGCTACATCAACGGTACGGTGCTGGTGATCGACGGCGGCCAGAGCAATCTGGGTTCGCTGCCCTTCGGCGAAATGCTGCGCGACTCGTTGCGGGCAGCCTGAGGCGGGAGCCTGCCATGGCCTATGCCGTTCCCGTGCAAGCGCTGAGCTTCTGGCTGCGGCTGCAGGCCCCCGCCGCGGATCAGGTGGCGGGCGAGCTGGGCGTGCTGCAGCGCTTGGCGGCCTTTGCCGATGCGGTGTTCGTGCCCCTGCAGGCGCAGGCGGTGCAGGCCGGTGCCAGCCTGCAGGCCGACGGCAGCGTGAGCCTGCCGCCGGGCTTCGAACCCGCCTTCCAGGCCTTTGCAGCGGCCGGCTGGCAGCGCCTGCGCCATGCCCAGGCCCTGGGTGGCATGGCGTTGTCGCGCGCCGCCGCAGCAGCCGGCAGCGAGATGCTGGCCGGCGCCTGCATGGCGCTGGCCGCGGCCCCGCAGCTGAGCGACCATGTGATCGAGCTGCTGGCCGAGACCGGCAGCGCAGCCCAGCGCCAGCGCTGGCTGCCGGCGCTGCTGCGTGGCGACTGCTGCGGCACCCTGAGCCTGCTGCCATCGGCCGTGCATTGCCGCGCCGAGCCGCTGGCCGAGGGTGGCTACAGCCTCAGCGGCACCAGCGACTTCATCTGTTATGGCGAGCATGAGATGAGCGCCAACATCCTGCACCTGGTGCTGGCCCGCCTGCCCGGGACGGCCGAGCCCTCGCTGTTTGCCGTGCCCAAATGGTGCGAGGCCGGTGGCGCGCGGCGGCGGAATGCCGTGCATGCTGATTCGCTGGACCACAAGCTCGGCGCCCATGGCAGCCCCACCATGTCGGTGCGCTTCGGCGGCGCAGCAGGGCTGGCGCACGGGGAACTGCTGGGCGCGGCGGGGCAGGGCGCCGCCCTCATCGCGGCCCAGCTGGACCAGGCCCGCTTCGAGGTGGGCGTGCAGGCGGTGGCGCTGGGCGAACGCGCCCTGCAGATGGCCGACGCGCATGTCCTGAGCCGCCCGCCGCAGGCCGGCACGGCCTCGCTGCATGAGCGCATCGACCAGCAGCGCATGCTGCTCACCATGCGCGCGCTCACCGCCGCCGGGCGCAGCTTCTATCTCCATCTGGCGCGCCTGCAGGACCTGGCCGGGCAGGCTGAGGCGCCGGACGCGGCCCTGCACCGCCATCTGCTGATCCCGGTGCTGAAGGTTTGGACCACCGAGCAGGTGCAGAAATGCTCGGGCCTGGCGGTGCAGATCTTCGGCGGGCGCGGCCGGGTGGAGAGCAATGGCGTGGCCCAGCTGTTCCGCGATGCGCGCATGCTGGGCCTGGCCGCCGGCCCGAATACCGGCCAGGCGCGCGAACTACTGTGCCAGGGCCTGCTGCGCGACCGCGGTGCGCTGTTCCGCCGCCTGCTGGCGCAGATCTGGGATACCGAGGCGGATCTGCAGCACATCGCCACGCCGGACCTGCTGACGATACGGCGCTTCCTGGTGCTGGCCAGCGAGGCGCTGGAGCGCGCCGTCGACCATGTGGTGATGTGCGGCGGCGAGGACTCGCTCTCGGTGGCCGGCGTGGCCAGCGAGCTGCTGATGCTGCTGGGCGACGTGGTGGCCGGCTGGCGCCTGGCCGAGGATGCGCTCGGCGCCCTGGAGCTGGCACAGGAACATCCCCAGGCCGGCGACGCTGCTTGCATGGCGCAGCGCCAGGCACGCTTCTATGCCGAGCACATCCTCTCCAAATGCCCGGGCCGCGAGGCCGTGATCGTGATGACCACGCCCTTGCTGGACATGGTCATGTAGGGCGGATAGGGCTTCTCGGTGGCAAGGCGAGCCGGCCAATGCAAGCAGCGCGACAGGCTTAGCGCGCCCGGCGGGGGCGCTGCCCCGGATTGGAACTCGGCCGCATCGCGGCCTATGCTGACTCTGCTGATCTCGCGCTGCCCCGCCATCCTGCGGCGGCCGCGAAGAGTTCAGACCGGGGTGTTCGCATCCCTCAGCAAGGAGGTCCTATGACCGCATACAACGTCGTTCGCTTCAAGGTGAAGCCGGGGTTCGAGGACGCGTTCGTGAACGAGCATCGGCAAGTCAGGGCCGAGCTGCCGGGCATGCGCAAATTCTCCCTGCTCAAGACCGGCGAGCGCGCCTACTGCGTGATCGGCGAGTGGGACAGCATGGAGAGCATCGTCAGCGCGCGCCCCGGCATGATTGCGCTGCTGGACCGCCTGCGCGGCATGCTGGAGGACCTCGGCAACGGGCTCGGTGTCACCGACCCGGTGTCAGGCGAGGCCATCGTCGAGTTGCGCGGCGATTGATGGCGGCCGCCGTTGCAGCACGTCCTGCGCCGCATCCTCATAGACCTGGCTGAGCTGCAGCAACGCCAGATCGGCTTGCGGCCGGCCGATGATCTGCAGCCCGCAGGGCAGCCCGGTCGGGCCGAAGCCGGCGGGCAGGCTGATGGCGGGCAGGCCGGCGAAGCTGGCGTAGATGGTGACCTCCATCCAGCGGTGGTAGGTATCCATCGCGCGGCCGTTGATCTGCTGGGGCCAGCGCTGGCTCGCCTCGAAGGGCCAGACCTGGGTGGCGGGCAGGGCGATGAAGTCGCAATGCGCGTCGAACAGCGCCAGCATCTGCTGGTAGAAGGCGCTGCGCTGGGTGCTGGCGGCCAGGGTCTGTGCGCCGCTGAGGCCGGCCGCCTGGTCGGCCTCCCACAGCGCCTCGGGCTTGATGAGGGCGCGGTTGCTGGGCTTGAAGAGATAGGGCGCGAGCCGCCCCGCCACCAGCCAGCGCCGCCACACCAGCCAGGCCTGCCAGACCGCCTCGGGCGAAAAGAAGCCGGGCTGCCGGGGCTCGACCACGCAGCCCAGGCCCTGCAGGCGCTGCAGGCCCTGCTCGCAGACCTCGAGGATGCCGGGCTCCATCGCCAGATAGCCGCCCAGATCGCCCAGCCAGGCGATGCGCTGGCCGCGCGGCTGGAAATCGCGCAGCCGCTGCGCATAGCGCTCGCCGCCGGGCAGGGAGAGCGGCACGCGCGGGTCGTGGCCGGCCTGGGTCTCGAGCAGCAGGGCCAGGTCTTGCGTGTGGCGCGCCATCGGGCCCTCGGTGCCCAGCTGCGTGACCCAGACATCGCTGGCCGGCCACAGCGGCACGCGGCCCTGGCTGGGGCGCAGGCCGAACACGTTGTTCCAGGCCGCGGGGTTGCGCAGGCTGCCCATGAAGTCGCTGCCATCGGCCACCGCGAGCATACGCGTGGCCAGCGCCACCGCCGCGCCACCGCTGCTGCCGCCGGCCGACTTGGCCGGGTCGTAGGCATTGCCGGTGCAGCCGAACAGCTCGTTGAAGCTGTGCGAGCCGAGGCCGAACTCGGGCGTGTTGGTCTTGCCGATGACGATGGCGCCGGCCGCCTTCATGCGCGCCACCATCAGGCCGTCTTCCTTGGGGATGAAGTCCTTCATCAGCGGCGAGCCCAGCGTGGTGCGCAAGCCGGCGGTGAGGGCCAGGTCCTTGATCGCCTGCGGCAGGCCATGCATCCAGCCCATGGTCTCGCCGCGCTGCAACTGGGCGTCGCGCGCATCCGCCTCGCGCAGCAGCTCGGCCTCGTCGCGCAGGCTGACGATGGCCTTGTGCACCGGGTTCAGCGCGGCGATGCGGGCCAGCGTGGCACGCATCAGCTCGCGGCAGGAAAGCTGCCGCGCATGGATGGCGGCGCTGAGGGCGTGGGCGGGCAGCTCGGTGGGGTCCATGGCGCGGCCCGGCTCAGGGCGTCGGCGGCAGCAGGCGCTGCTCCACCGCCGGCAGCTCATGCACCGAAACCCATTCCGACTTGTCGGCACGGAAGAGGTAGGCCGGGCCGTCGCGTCTGATGGCGGCCAGCGTGGCCCTGGCCTCGTCGTGGCGGCCCAGCTCCTGCTGGGCCTTGGCCTTGACGATCAGGGCCAGATCGCACCAGGGGAACTGGGTGAGCGCGGCCTGGGTCTTGCGCAGCGCGGCGTCCGCGTCCTTGCCCTGCAGCGAGATCCAGGCATCCAGCGCCCGCAGGTTGGGGTCGGTGGCATCCAGCAGCAGGGCTTCCTTGAGCTGGCTGGCGGCGGCCTCGGTGCGGCCGGCGCGCAGCAGATCGCGCACATAGTCGGCGCGCAGCGGCACGAGGCCGGTGCGCAGGCGCAGCACCTTCTCGTACTGCGCAAAGGCTTCGTCCCAGCGCTGCGCCAGCGCCAGCGTGGCGGCGCGGCCCCAGAGGCCCTCGGGGCTGTCGGCCTGGTAGGTCAGCACTTTTGCATAACTGGCCAGGGCCGCGTCCACATCGCCCTGCTTGCGCTGGTAGTCGGCCAGCGCCAGGTCGACGCGGAACTGGTCCTCGCCCTTGAGCTCGTCGCGCCGCGCGCTTAAGCCGGCGATCACCTCGGCCAGCGGCTGGCCGGTGTGCCAGAGCGCCTCGGCGGCGGCGGTCTTGATGCCGCCGCTCAAGGGGTGGCGCTGCAGGGCGCGCGTTGCCAGCGCGTCGACCGACGCGCGCTCGCCCTTCAGCGAGATGCCGTAGAGCGCGGCGCCCAGCACCACCTCGTCGTCCGGCGCCACCTGCAGCGCGCGTTCGAAGCGCGTCAGGGCCGGCGCCAGCTCGCCGTCTTCCAGCTGCTGGCGCGCGCCGTTCACCAGCGCGATCGGCAGGCTGGCCTGCACGTCCTGCTTGGCCATCAGCCGGCGCTCCAGCGCCTGCAGTTCGGGGTCGATGCTGGCGAGGCGCTCGCGCACGATCTCGCGCGGGTCGTAGGCATCGCGGCGCGGCGAGTCGAGCGCGTTGGCACCCTCGGCGAAGTACTCCCATACCGAGCCGCCGGCGTAGCGCGAGAGGAAGCCGTTGCCGGTGGCGGCGTCGCGCTCCTTGGCGCGGCGATACAGCTCCTGGATCTCGCGCCACTGGTCGGCGGTGAGCACGCCGTGCACCTGATGGCTGAGCTCATGCAGCACGGTGTTGTAGCGCTCGAAGATGGAGCGCTCCACATCCTCGATGCCGGTGACGGTGTGGTGGCCGCCCATGCCGCGCACATCGTCCCAGAGGCGCGAGTCGTACTCGATGCGCGCGTCCTTCAGCGCCTTGGCGCCCGGGGTGTCCGAGAGCTTCATGTAGAGCGGCTTGATGTAGTGGGTGGCACCGCCCTCCACCAGCAGGGGGATGAAGGCCTGCCAGGGCGCGACCGACAGCGCTACGCGCTTCTGGTGGCGCGGCGAGAGCTCGGCCCAGTTCAGCACATAGCGCTCGATCGCCGGCACCGTGGGCATGGGGGTGGCGGCAAAGCGGCGCTCGTCGGCGGCGCGGTGCACGCTCTGCAGCATGCGCTGCGACTCCAGCGCCTTGGCCAGCACCGCGTGCGCCCGGCCCAGGCCGGGCAGGCGGCGCAGCGCGGCAAAAGCATGGTCGCGCGCGGCCTCGAAGCGGCCGGCGGCAAAGGCGTCGGAGGCCTGGCGCACCAGGGCCGTCGCGACCTGGAAGGCGCTGGCGTCGGCGGCGGCGAGCTGGCTGTAGTTCTGGCGCGCGTAGCCATTGCCCAGCAGGTAATGCGCGGCCTCGTGATAAGGGTTGAGCTTGACGGCCTGCTCGGCGGCGGCGATGGCATCGTCGGTGCGGCCCAGGCGTATCAAGGTGTCGGCCAGGGCCTGGTAGCCGTCGGCCGTGGGCGCGGCCGCGAGGCTGGCGCGCAGCTGCTGGTGCGAGGCGTCGAAGTCGCGCTGCTGGTAGGCCAGCTGGCCCAGGCCCTTGAGCGCGGCAGCCTTGTCTTCCGCGGTTCCCTTGGCAATTCCTTCGGCCGCACTGGCGCGCTGCAGCGCGCCGTCAAAGCATTGCCTGGCGCGCTCGAAGTCGCGCGTCTCCAACGCCAGCCGGCCGGCGTATTGCAGGTCCATCGGCGCGCTGTTGGCGGCCAGGCGCGTGCGGCGGTCCAGCTCGGCCATGTCCTCGCGCATCCACAGCCATTGGTAGATCAGCGCGCGCTCGGCCGGGCTCGGCGCGGCCTTGGCCAGCAGGGGCTTGAGCCGCGGCGCGGCGGCGCGGAAGTCCTGCCGCTGCAGCAGCGCGGCAAGGCGGGACGGCGCCGATGTCGTTGCGGTGGCGGCCGTGGTGCTGGCGGCGGCAGCGGCTACGCCGGGCATGGCCAGACCTTGCAGGGCGGCCAGCAGCAGCAGCAAGCTGCCGAGGTGTTTGTGGTGTGGCGCTGCGCGCATCGGGCTTGTCTCCTTCTTGGAAGCCGCGATGCTAGCGCCTCGAGGGCGCCGTGCCTGTCGGCACTGACCCCGCTCAGGCCACCGTCAGCGTCGGCTCCGGCAGCGCCACCTGGTCGTCCACGCTGAACTGGTAGTCGCGGAACACATGCTCGGCGGTGAGCAGCTGGTAGCTGCCGTCGGGCAGGCGGTGGGTGGTGTCCTTCAGGCGCCAGGCGGTCTGGCCGCAGGTCCAGATCTCGAAGTTGCGCATGTGCGTGCACAAGCAGGTCTTGTCCATCACATGGATGCGGCGCTCGCCCGGGTGCGCGGCCACCTCGCGGTTGTAGGCCGTGACGTAGGCGCATTTGCCGTTGGCGTCGAGCAGATAGCCGTAGGCCTCGCAGTTCGGGCGGATGCCGTCGCCGATGCCGGGGCTGGCCTTGATCATGCGCATCGGGTAGCCGGTGGGCGAGATCTGGTTGACCTCGATGTCGTCCTCGCCGGCCTTGAAGTACTCCTGCTTCACGTCATCGGGCAGGCCGCATTCCTTGGTGACGGTGAAGCGCGTGGCCACCTGCACGCCGGCCGCGCCCAGCTGCAGCATGCGCACCGCATCGCTGCCGGTGAAGATGCCGCCGGCCGCGATCACCGGGATCTCCAGCTTCTCGTCCTGCAGGTACTGGACGATTTCCTTCACGATGGTGGCCAGGTCGTACTCGGCCCAGTCCATGCCGAAGCCCAGGTGGCCGCCGGCCAGCGGGCCTTCCACCACCACGTAGTCGGGCAGGCGGTTCAGGCGGCTGTTCTTCTTCAGGAACAGCTGCAGCGCGCGCAGCGAGGAGACGATGATGCCCAGCTTGGCCTCGCGGAAGCGCGGGTGCTGCTCGATCAGCGCAAACGAGCCCAGGTGCAGGCCGGCCGCCAGGGTGATGCCGTCGATGCCCGCGTCCAGCGCGGCGTTCATGCGCACCGCCAGGGTCTCCTTGGGCGCATTCATCGTCAGCTTTTCCATGCAGTTGATGAAGATGAGGCCCTTGCCCTGCTTGCGGGCCATAGTGCCCTCCACATGCAGGCGGGTGGCCTCGGCCAACTGCTCCAGGCTGAACTTGACCGGAGACTTGTCCTCCGAGTCCATGTTGTATTTGTAGAGGGCCTGCTTGGCCTTGACGAACTTGGTCTGGTAGCGGCGGTCGGTCACCGTCGGCACCATGGCGTCGGAGATATGGCCCACGCCACCGAGGCGGGCCGCTTCCAGTGCCAGATCGGCAGAGGAAATGTCCACCCCCATACCGCCGATCACGATGGGCACCAGTTCGTGGCGGCCCATCTTGAGGCGGAAATCGTCCAGGCGTTGCATCATCGGCTTTCTTCAATCAGGAAGGGGCGTGAGCGCCCCGGAGCCGGTCGGCTCCATGAAATTGGGTTGCCGAGTCTAATTCATCGGCACCCAGGATCCCTGAAAACCCACCCCGACGCTATTGAGCTTGGTCAAGCGCGCGGCACTTGGCCGGCGCGCGCCAGCGTGGCCGCCACGGCCGCCGGGCAACAAATGAAACCGCCGCCGCCGCGCATCGAAACCGGGCTGATACCTGCGCTTCGCACCATCTCGACATCGCCAACCAGCGAGTCAAGCCCTCTTTCCCTTATCCAACTCAACCGTTCAGGAGTCCACCATGACATGCGCACGCAGCATCAGCTTCACCATCCCCGGCTCGGCCCAGGCGCCGGGCGTGCTCGTCACCGCCACCGAGCATGACGGCAAGATCGACTTTGCGCTGGCCCTGAGCGGCCCGGCCGGCACCACCGCCGACATGCGCGGCCTGTTCTTCGACCTGGCCGACGACAGCAAGCTGGCCGGCCTCAAGACCAGCGGCAGCCCGCTGATCACCGATTTCGACACCGTGGACGTGATCGACCTGGGCAACGGCGCCAATATGAGCGGCGCGGCCTCGCCCTATGACGTGGGCCTGGAGTTCGGCACCCAGGGCATCGCCAAGGACGACATCAAGTCCATCAGCTTCACCCTCTCCAATACCGCCAACAACCTGACGCTGGACGACATCGCCCATATGGACTTCGGCGCCCGGCTGGCGAATGTGGGCGTCACCGGCGGCGCGCGCAACGACCTGGCCAAGCTGACCACCGTCGCGCCCGCCGCCCCCGACGCCCATGACGACAACGTCAGCGGCTTCGAGGACGGCCAGGCCGGCCTCGCCAGCCCCAGCCACCAGCCCGCCGGCCTGCTGCTGCAGGTGCTGGCCAATGACAGCGACGCCGATGGCCAGACCCTCACCATCACCCATGTGGAAGGCGCCCAGCACGGCACGCTGCAGATCGTCGACGGTGCCGACGCCGACAACCTGGCCGGCGATGCCATCCTCTACACCCCCGATGCCGACTTCGCCGGCACCGAGACCCTGGGCTACTGCATCAGCGACGGCCATGGCGGCGTGGACGGCGCCCACATCAACCTCAGCCTGGCCGCGGTGGCCGACCGCCCGCAGCTGGACGTGCAGATGCTGGAGGGCGACAGCGTCAACCAGATCAAGTTCATCGTCACCGCCACCCAGACCGACGCCGATGGCTCCGAGTACATCGACCGCATCGAGGCCCTGGGCCTGCCGGCCGGCGCCACGCTGACGCCCACGGGCGTCAACCCTGGCACGCAGCCGGGCCAGCTGGTGCAGGAATTCGTGCTCACCCTGCCCGAGGGCCAGGACAGCAAGTTCGACCTCAGCTTCCAGGCCATCGCCAAGGAAAAGAGCAATGGCGACGAGCAAGCCGCCAGCCAGAGCTTCAAGATCGAGATCGACCATACCCACCAGCAGGCCGAGCAGCGCTTCGACACGCTGGACCAGAGCATGTGGGGCAGCGGCGCCGCCACCGACATCCACACCGACGACTTCTACGGCCTGGACGAGCATGGCGCCGCCAAGAGCGAGCCGGGCGACACCCTGGTGTACGACTTCTCGGCCGGCTACACGCTGGGCTTTCGCCAGCAGATCGACATCGAGGGCGGCGACATCGACGCCTCGCTGACCTATGACGTGACGCTGGACGCCACCCACAACAAGACGCTGGACACCTTGCTGATCAAGACCGACGCCGAGCTGGTCGGTGGCAGCTTCGACACCTCCGGCCCGCAGGCCGCCTACCAGCTCGACTTCAAGGCCCTGCTCTCGCTCTATGCCTATGCGGGCGTCAACATCGGCGATGTGCTGGAGATCCCGCTGACCGTGCCGCCGGTGGACATCAAGCTGGACGGCAGCACCAACATCATCGATTTCGACACCCACGACCTCGACTTCGACATCGACAGCATGGGCCTGCAAGCGCATATGTCCTGGCCCGATCTGCTCGCCGATGGCAGCGTCAAGTCGCTCGCCGACGGCCAGTTCGCCGGCACCGCCGAGGCGCAGTTCCTGAACATGAATTTCGACGTCGACCAGTTCCTGCTGGGCGGCAACGATGCGATGAAGCTGGTGCTGGACCTGGGCCTGGTGTGGGGTTCGCTGGACCTGATCGACTTCGACATCTTTGGCGGCGCCAGCATCCAGCAGAAGTTCCTGATGGACGAGCAGAAGCTCACCGGCGTGCTGCACTTCGAGGACGGCTCGACCCAGACCTTCCAGATGGGCGAGGACATCAAGATCGCGAACGCCTCGCAGATCGACCTGCACGGCGACGCCGACGGCACGGTGGAATACCAGCTGGAGCTGGTGCCCACGGTCAACCTGAGCAACCGCACCGATCTGCTGGTGGACCTGGACTTCAGCTACGACCTCCTCAAGCTGGCCGGCGGCTACGACGTGGGCTTCTCCTCGGGCAGCCTGAACGAGACCGCCTACCACCTCGGTGGCGCGCTGGTGAACACCGCCATCAATCTGCACGACGAGACGTCGCTGCTGCACTTCGACAGCGAGATGGTGACCTTCGCCTGATGCTGACTTGGGGCGCCCTGAAACAAACGAAACGCGCGGGCGCCCACCGCTGAAGCGGGCCTGAAACCCAGGCTTCGGACACTTCTTTCATCGACCCGCCCGGAGCCTCTTCATGTCCGCCAAGCCCAGCACCGAACTTTCTCCTCCCCTGGCCCTGGTGGCGCGCGCGCTGCGCCGCTATGCCGGCGCGCTGGGCGGCTTCAGCGTGGCGATCGCCCTGCTGCTGCTGGTGCCCACGGTCTACATGCTGCAGGTCTACGACCGCGTGCTGAGCAGCCGCAACGAGGTCACCCTCGCGCTGCTGACACTGGGGGCGCTGGGCCTGTTCGCGCTGCTGGCGGCGCTCGAGTCGGTGCGCAGCGCGATCTGCGTGCGGCTGGCGGCGGGCGTCAACCGCAGCCTGGCGCCGGAGGTGTTCCGCGCCGCCTTCAGCGCGCCTGCCGGCAGCGCCCAGCAGCTGATGGCCGGCGACCTGGCGACGCTGCGCCAGTTCGTCGCCGGCCCGGTGCCGGCGCTGTGCTTCGACACCCCGCTGGGCCTGCTGTTCCTGGCCATGGCCTTCGCGGTGGATCTCTGGCTGGGCCTGTTCGTGGCCGGCAGCCTGGCCCTGCTGGTGGGCGTGGCGGTCTGGCATGAGCGGCGTGCCCGCGCGCCGGCGCTGCAGGCCAACCGCGCCGCGGCCGAGGCGGCGCAGGCGCTGGCCGAGACCATCAACCATGGCGAGGCGGCGCGTGCCCTGGGCATGCGCGGCGCGCTGGCGCGGCGCTGGCTGGGCCTGAACGAGCAGGCCGCCGGCCTGCAGGCCGAGCTCAGCGTGGAAGCGGCGCATGCCGCCGCGGTGACGCGGCTGCTGCGCCTGGCCACCCAGTCGCTGGCGCTGGGCCTGGGCGCCCTCTTGGTGCTGGAGCAGCGCATCAGCCCCGGCATGATGATGGCCACGACCCTGCTGCTGGGGCGCGCGCTCAGCCCCATCGAGGGCCTGGTGGGGCAGAGCCGCCAGATCCTGTCGGCGCGCGAGGCCTGGCAGCGCCTCAACGGCCTGCTGAGCCAGGCCGCGCCGGCCGAGCCGCTGGCCCTGCCGGCGCCCAGCGGCCGGCTGAGCGTGGAAGGCCTGGGCTGGCAGGCGGGTGCCGGCCAGGCGCCGCTGCTGCAGGGCATCCGTTTTGAACTGGCGCCCGGCCGCGGCCTGGCCGTGGTGGGCCCCAGCGGTGCCGGCAAGTCCACGCTGGCGCGCCTGCTGGCCGGCGGCCTGGCGCCGACGCTTGGCGCGGTGCGACTGGACGGCGCCGAGCTGGCGCAATGGCCGGAGGCGCAGCGCGCCGGCGCGATCGGCTACCTGCCGCAGGACGTCGAGCTGTTCGAGGGCACGGTGGCCGAGAACATCGCCCGCATGGGCGAGGTGGATGCGGCCGCGGTGGTGCAGGCCGCCCAGCAGGCCGGTATCCACGAGCTGCTGCTGCGCCTGCCCGAGGGTTACCAGACCCGGCTGGGCCGCGGCGGCCTGCAGCTCTCGGGCGGCCAGCGCCAGCGCCTGGGCCTGGCCCGCGCGCTGTTCGGCAAGCCGGTGCTGCTGGTGCTGGACGAGCCCAACGCCCATCTGGACGAGCAGGGCGAGCAGGCCCTGCGCCAGGCCCTGCAGGCCCACAAGGCCGCCGGCGGCGCCTTTGTGGTGGTGTCGCACCGCCTGCCGCTGTTGCAGGTGGTGGACGACATGCTGGTGCTGCAGGCCGGCCGCCAGGCCGCCTTCGGCCCGCGCGACGAGGTGCTGCACAACACGCTGCGCGCCGTGCCCCAGGCACATCAGGCACGCCAGGCCTGATGCTCAAGGAGAGATGAACATGATGATGACCGCTGCTGTTGCTGCCAACGAGGCCTGTACGGCCGACGACGAGATCCGCCCCCTGCTGCGGCGCGGCCTGGCCCTGCTGGGCCTGGGCCTGGGCGGGCTGCTGCTGTGGGCCGCGCTGGCGCCGCTGGGCCAGGCCCTGCCGGGCCAGGGCACCGTGGTGGTGGCCGGCCAGCGCCAGGCGGTCCAGCATGCCGAGGGCGGCAGCGTCGCCGCGCTGGCGGTGGGCGAGGGCGATGCGGTGCACAAGGGTCAGGTCTTGCTGCGCCTGGAGATGGCGCCGCAGCGCGCCGAGCTGGCCAATCTGCAGCGCCAGGAAGTGGCGCTGGGGGCCACCCGGGCGCGCCTGCAGGCGCTGCTGGCGGGTGCCGCCAGCCTGCAGTTCGATGCCGCGCTGCAGGCGCGGGCGCGCGAGCTGGACGGCGGCGACAGTGCGCTGGCCCTGCAGCAGGCGCTCTTCAACAGCCAGCGCCATGGCACGGCGCAGGAGCGCCAGCAGCTGGAGGCGCGGCTGGCCCAGCTGCGCACCGAGATCGGCGGGCGCCAGGCCCAGATCGAGCGCCAGCGCGAGCAGCGCGGCCTGGTCGACGCCCAGCTGGCCACGCTGGAGCAACTGGCGCGCGACGGCTACTACCCCAAGCTCAAGCTGATCGATGCGCAGCGCCAGGCGGTGAGCGCGGCGCAGGAGGAGGTGCAGGGCGTGTCCGAGCTGCAGCGCGTGCGCGAGGCCCTGCAGGAGGCCGGCTCGGCCCAGGGCAAGCGCCTTGGCGAGACGCGCCGCGACTGGGAGCTGGAGCTGCTCGACGTGGATCGCCAGCTTTCCGGCGCACAGTCGCGCGCCGCGGCGCTGCGCCACCAGATCGCGCGCGCCGAGGTGCTGGCGCCGGTCTCGGGCAAGGTGGTGGGCCTCACCGCGCACACGGTGGGCGGGGTGGTGAAGGCGGGCGAGACGCTGATGGAAGTGGTGCCCGAGGATGGCGCGCTGATCGTCGAATCGCGCTTTGCGCTGAGCGCGGCCGAAAGGCTCGCCGCCGGCCTGCCCGCCGATCTGCACTTCACCAGCATGGACCAGACGCGCACGCCGGTGATCCATGGCGAGGTGCTGACGGTCTCGGCCGACCGCCTGCAGGATGCGCGCAGCGGCGAGCCCTATCTGCTGGTGCGCCTGACCGTGCCCGCCGCGGAACGCGCGCGCCTGGCCGCCAGCGGCGCGCAGCTGCGCCCGGGCCTGCCGGTGCAGGTGTTCGTGGCCCTGGGCGAGCGCAGCGCGCTGGCGATGCTCACCAAGCCGCTCACCGACCGGCTGGCGCGCGCCTTCATCGACTGAACTGCCCTGCGCTAGCAGCCCTCGATCTGGTGGCCGACGATGCGCTCGGTCTGCGCCTCGATCTGGTAGCGCACCACGCAGCTGAAGAGGCTGGGGCCGTTGGGGCCCTTGATCTTGGCGGACTTGGCGTAGACCAGCACCTGGCTGCCATCGGCGGCGCGGGTGTTGCTGCTGGGCTTGCCCAGCTTGCTCACGAGTTCTTGCAATTTGGCGCCATGCCAGCGCGCCTGGCTGCGATCGAACTCGGCCTGGCGCTGGGCATCGATGCTGGGCTGGGCCGGCGTGGCGGGCGCTGCGGCCGGCGCGGCCGGGGGCGGCACGCTGGCGCAGGCGCCCAGCAAGGCCAGGCCGAGCAGCAGGGCGCGTGTGAACAGGGTGTGGATGTGCATGGGCGTCCCGTGTTGAAGATGCGCTGTGCGCAGCCTAGTGCCTGCCGGCGGCGCCGGTGCTCGAGCTTGTATCCAAATGCGCGGCGAGAATGGGACCATGTCCACCCCTGCCAGCCTCTTGATCCAAGCCGAACAACTGGGCTTCGATGTCGGCGCGCGCGCGCTGCTGGAAGGCCTGTGCTTTGCGCTGCAGCCCGGCCTGACGCTGGTGCGCGGCGGCGACGGGCGCGGCAAGACCACGCTGCTACGCCTGCTGGCGGACCAGCTGGCGCCCACGCATGGCCGGCTGCAGCGCCGGGCCGAGCTGAGCTGTTTCTTTTTCGACGAGGCGACGGCCGCCCGGCATGACGCGGTGATGGCGCGCGCCTGGCTGGCCGCGCAGCGCGAGGGCTTTGCCGCCAGCTGGCAGGCCGGCACCGAGGCCGCCCTGGTGGCGGCGTTTCAGCTCGCCGAACACCTCGACAAGCCGCTCTACATGCTGTCCACCGGCAGCCGGCGCAAGCTACATCTGCTGGCCGCGGCGGCCAGCGGTGCGGCGCTGACCCTGCTGGAAACGCCTTATGCGGCGCTGGACGGCCGCTCGATACGGGTGCTCAACGAGCTCTTGAGCGAGGCGGCGGCGGAGCGCAGCCGCGCCTGGGTGCTGGCGGACTATGCGCTGCCGGCGGGCCTGGCCGGGGTGGCGCTGGCAGGGCAGATCGACTTGGGCGATTGACTAAACCGCGCCGCCTTCCACCGGCAGCGCCTCGGCGCGCCAGCGCAGCATGCCGCCGGCCAAGTTGGCGACCTGCTTGAGCCCCTGCTTCTGCAGCAGCACGGTGGCCTGGGCCGAGCGCGCGCCGGAGCGGCAGACGGCGACGATGGGCCGATCGGTGGCCAGCTCGGCGGCCTGCTGCGCCAGCTGCGACAGCGGCATCAGGCGCGCGCCCTGGATATGGCCCAGCGCATCGTTGAACTCGTCGGGCTCGCGCACGTCGACGATCTGGATCGCGCTGCCCGCGCCGCCGGCGACGCAGTCGTAAAGGGCATTGGGCTGGATCTCCCAGATGCCGCTGAAGGTGCAGGTGAGCGGCGCCCAGTCGGGCTCGCCGGCGCCGGCGCCGGGGTCTTCGGGCTCGCCGCAGCGCAGATTGGCGGGCACGGCGATGTCCATCAGCCTGGGATGGGGCAGCCCCAGGTTCTTCATATAGCCGCTGAAGTCGCCCTCGTTGACGTCGCCGCCCAGGCGCGGGTTGTAGCGCCGCTCCTCGGCCACGCTGGTGACGGTGAGGCCGCGGTAGTCATGGCCGGGGTAGAGCAGGCAGGCCTCGGGCAGGCTGAGGATCTGCTCGCGCACCGAGTGGTAGAGCCGGCTCGGGCTGCCCTGCTGGAAATCGGTGCGGCCGCAGCCGCGTATCAGCAGCGCGTCGCCGGTGAAGGCCATGCGCTGGTCGTCCAGCACATAGCTGACGCAGCCATTGGTATGGCCCGGGGTGGCGCGCACCTCCAGGTGGCGGCTGCCGAAGGCGACGCGGTCGCCATGCTGCAGCGCGCGGTCGGCGCCCGCGGCGCCGGCGGCGGCGGCGAGCATGATCCGGCTGCCGCAGCGCTGCTTGAGCAGCCAGGCCGCCGTCACATGATCGGCATGCACATGGGTGTCCAGCGTCGCCACCAGCTGCAGGCCCAGCTCGCGCAGCAGGGCCAGATCGCGGCGCTCGTGCTCGAACACCGGGTCGATCAGGAGGGCCTCGCCGGAGGCCGAGTCGCCCAGCAGATAGGTGTAGGTGGACGACGTGGGGTCGAAGAGTTGGCGGAATACCAGCATCGCGGCCTCCTCAGCGTGGTTGGGTGAACTGGTCGTGCAGCAGCATGCCGGCCAGCATGGCGGGCACGAAGATCAGCGCGGCGTCCATGCCGCTGCCCAGCGCCACCAGGGCCGGGCCGGGGCAGAAGCCGGCAATGCCCCAGCCGATGCCGAACAGCAGGCCGCCGACGATCAGGCGCGCGTCGATCACGCGGATATTGGGGATCTCCATGCGCTCGCCGCTCCAGGCGCGTTCGCGCCGCTTGCCCGCGGCGAAGGCGAACACGCCCACCGCGATGGCGCCTCCCATCACCAGGGCCAGGCTGGGGTCCCAGGCGCCGGCGAGGTCGAGAAAGCCCTTCACCTTGGCCGGATTGCTCATGCCGCTGGCGATCAGGCCGAGGCCGAAGACGAGGCCGCTGAGGCCTGCAATGAGGAGTCGCAACATGTTTTTTCGTTCAGCCCAGGTGACGCAGCAGGTAGACGGTGGCGAAGCCGGCGCCCATGAAGGCCAGCACGTTCACCAGCGAGCGCGGCGAGAAGCGGCTCAGGCCGCACACGCCATGGCCGCTGGTGCAGCCATTGGCCATGCGCGTGCCCACCCCCACCAGCAGGCCGGCGCCCAGCAGGGCCAGCGGGCCCACATCCACCGCAGCCGCCGGCAGCGGCGCGAACAGGCGCCACAGCCAGGGCGCCAGCAGCAGGCCGGCGATGAAGACCAGGCGCGGGACTTCGGGCGCCAGGCTGCTGCGGCTCAGCAGGGCGCGCAGCGGGCTGGCGACGATGCCGGTGATGCCCGCCACGCGGCCGTTGCCCAGCAGATAGAGGGCCGTGGCCAGGCCGATCAGCAAGCCGCCGAGCAGGGCGCTCCAGGGGGTGAAGAGATTCCAGGCAATGGTCATGGGGGGAGCTGGGCAGGCTGTGAGGGAGCCAAGTCTAATTCGCCTGCCGCCGGCGCGGGGCCAGCAGCAGCGCCAGCAGCAGCAGCGCCGCCGCCGCGACAAAGGTGATGCGCATGCCGGCCACCGCGAACAGCGCGCCCAGCGCCGATGCGCCGGTGATGAGGCCGAGGTTGCGCGCCAGGTTCAGCAGACCGGAGATGACGCCGCGCTGCTGCGGGGCCAGCTCGCTCATCAGCGCGCTGTTGTTGGCGGCCTGGAACAGCGCGTAGCCGGCGGTGATGACGACGATGGGGCCCAGGTAGCCGGCCAGCGCCAGCGCCAGCGGTGCGGCCGCCGCCACCATGCTCAGCGCCAGGCAGCCGGCCAGCATGGCGGCCAGGCCATAGATGCTCATGCGCGCGGCGCCCAGGCGATCGACCCAGCGCCCCGCGGGCACGCCGCTGAATGCCGCCACCACCGGCCCGACCGCCATGACCATGCCGGTGCGGGCCATGTCCAGCCCCAGGGTCTGCGCGAGGTAGAAGGGCCCGGCCACCAGGGTCGCCATCATCACGGTCGAGACCAGGGCCGTCATCGCGAGGCCGGCACGCAGCCGCGGCGCTCGCAGGCTCGCCCAGGGGATCAGCGGCGTGGCGCTGTGGGCCTCCAGCAGCAGGAACAGGGTCAGCACCAGCGCCGCCGCGCCCAGCAGGGCCAGGTTGAGCGCACCGAAGCTGCCACGCCCCAGCGTCATAGCGAGCGCATAGGCGGCCAGGCCCAGCGCCAGCAGCAGGGCGGCCAGCAGCAGCGTGGCCAGCGTGCTGAAGCGCGGGCGCGCCGAGTCCTGCACCGCGCGCTCAGCGGGCAGATAGCGCCAGGCCAGGCCCAAGGCCAGCAGACCCAGCGGCACGTTGACGAGAAAGATCGACCGCCAGCCCAGCGCGGCGATCAGCAGACCGCCTAGCGCCGGGCCCAGTGCGGTGCCCAGCGCCGACATGCTGCCCAGCAGCCCCATGGCACGCCCGGCGCGCGCCTTGGGCACCGCCGCGCTCACCAGGCTGGTGGCCAGCGCCAGCATGGCGGCCGCGCCCAGGCCCTGGGCCGCACGCGCGGCGACCAGGGGCCACAGCCCCGCGCCCAGGCCGCACAGCGCCGAGGCGGCGGTGAACAGCAGCACGCCGGCCAGCAGCAGGCGCCGGTGGCCGAGCATGTCGGCCAGCCGCCCGACGCCGACCATCAGGCCGGTGCTGGCCAGCAGATAGGCCAGCACCACCCACTGCACCTGCTGCATGGGCGCGCCCAGGGCCTCGACCAGGGCGGGCAGGGCGATATTGGCGCTGCTGGTGCCCAGCGCGGGCAGCAGCACGCACAGGGCCAGGCTGGCCAGCAGCCCCGTCAGCGTGGGCCTTGCGGGCGGCGCCTGCGCCTTGTCGTTCGCCAGGTTTGTGGCCGTGTTTGTGGCTGTATCCATCGCATGCTCTCCGGTTGCCTGGCAACGATAGGTGCCTGGCTGGCATGGCGGAAGGCGCAGCATTTGCACTTCATCCGTGCGCCTGACGCCATATCATGGGCGCTAGCCTGTGCCGCCACCATGTCCAGACCCGATCTCAACCTCTTGGTCACGCTCGACGTACTGCTTGCCGAGGGCAGCGTGGCGCGCGCCGCGCGCCGCCTGCACCTCAGCCCCTCGGCGATGAGCCGGGCCCTGGCGCGGCTGCGCGAGAGCACCGGCGACCCGCTGCTGGTGCGTGCCGGGCGGGGCCTGGTGCCCTCACCGCGCGCGCTGGAGCTGCGCGAGCGCGTCGGCCAGCTGGTGCACGAGGCCGAGGCCGCGCTGCGGCCCGCCAGCCGGCTCAAGCTGGGCCAGCTGAAGCGCAGCTTCACCCTGCGCAGCAGCGAGGGCTTTGTGGAGAACTTCGGCGCCGCCCTGCTGGCCCGCATCGAAGCCGAGGCGCCGGCCGTGCGCCTGCGCTTCCAGCCCAAGCTCGACAAGGACAGCGCCCCGCTGCGCGAGGGCAGCGTGGACCTGGAGACCGGCGTGGTGGGTCGCAGCGCCGGGCCGGAGCTGCGCGCGCAGGCGCTGTTCCGCGACCGCTTTGTCGGCGTGGTGCGGCCGGGCCATGCGCTGGCGCAGGGCGGCGAGCCCAGCGCCGAGCGCTACGCCGCCGCCCGCCATGTGCTGGTGTCGCGCCGCGGCAGTAGCGACGGCAAGGGCCCGATCGACACGGCCCTCGCGGCCCTGGGGCTGGCGCGCGAGATCGTCACCACGGTGGGGGGTTATTCGGCCGCGCTGGCGCTGGCGCGCGACAGCGAGCTGGTGGCCAGCGTGCCCGAACGCCACACCGGCCATCTGCGCGCCGGCCTGCACAGCTTTGCCCTGCCGCCGGCCCTGGCGCCGCAGTTCACCGTCTCGCTGCTCTGGCACCCGCGCATGGACGGCGACCCGGCGCACCGCTGGCTGCGCGGCTGCGTGCGCGCGGTCTGCGGCGCAGACTCCTAGGCTTCGGTGAGCCGGTGCGCCGCCTCGGCGCCCAGCTCCAGCCCATAGATGCGCTTCAGGTCGGCGATGCGTTCCAGGCTCTGCGCGCCGAACGCCGACTTGCCCTCGAAGGCGTGCAGCACGATGCCCTCGACCAGATCTCCCAGGGCCAGGTCGTGGTACTCGGCCAAGGCCTTCAGCACCTTGAGCATGCGCTTCTCCATGCGGAAGCCGGTCTGCACGCGCTCGACCACGAAGGTCTCGGTGGCGGCGGCGGCGGGGGATTTCGTTTTTTTGCTCTTGCTGGTGCTCATGTGGATGCTGCCTCTTTTCCTTCTTGCGCGGCGCGTGGGTTGAGCAGCAGGACATGGCGCGCGGCCGCGTCCTGCAGACGTTCGGGGCTGTAGTAGCGCGACAGCAGATCGCGCTCGCACAACTCGGGCTCAAGCCGCAGCAGGGTCTGCCAGTCGGCCCCGGGATGGCGCGCCATCTGCTCGGCCACCAGGCTCATGAAGGCGAGCGTGATGGTCTCGTGATACAGCCCGGCTTTACCGATGCTGGCGGCAAAGCGCTGCAGGCTGTCGCGCATCGCGATGCAGGCCTCCAGAAACGGGCGCCCCGAAAGGTAAAGCCAGGCCGCGCGCAAATGCGCGCGATGGCCAAACTCGGCGGGGCTCAGCCGCGCGCTCTCCAGCGCGGCGAGGAACTCGGCGTCGGTCATGGTGTGGATATTCGTTGCTGCAAAGTGATAATGTTACCATGGTAACTTTGTCGCAGCTTGCCCCGGCATAGGGTCAGGCGTCAGCCATCGGCGCGACCGTTCGTGGCGTCCGGGTTGTCAGGGTCGGCGACATAGTGTCCGGACTGGTCGAGACCGCGCGTACCGACGATGAGATACGAGCAAGGGGCATCCGACCTGTTGGACACGGTGTGCCCGTTGGCGATGCCGGCCGGCCAGCAGGCGGCGTCACCAGGGACCAGCGTGTGATGCCCGTCGTTCTCGGTTACGGTCACTTCTCCGCTGACCACGAACAGGAACTCGTCGACATGCTCGTGCCAATGCCTGATCGAGGCTTTCGCGCCAGGCGAGAGAACCTGGAGCGAGGCGCCGAACTGGGTGAGCGCGCCGGCGTCCGACAGTCGGAACGTATCAACGCGGCCCCAGCCGGGCTTGGCGTTGACGTGCGGGGGGACTTGGGCTTGTCTGATGATCATTTGCGGGTGTCTGGTGTGAGCGATACGAAGGGGCCAAGATTGGTCGCCCGCGCCATCGAGGTTAAGGGCTTAGGCTGCATCGCGTGCCTCAAGCTCGAGCAAGAACTCATGAGCCTCGACGAACTGCTCCTCGCTGAAGACCCTGACTCCCGTGCGCTCCAGCAGCGCCGACGTGACGCCCCGCTCGGGAACCTTGGTACCCGTGAACGTTCCGTCGTAGATGTAGCCCGAACCGCAGGACGGGCTGCCTTCCTGGAGCACGGCGACCCGAATGCGCCTGGACTGCGCCAGCTGCAAGGCGTGATGGGCGCCCGTGACGAATGCGGCCGAGATGTCGTTGGCGCTCGGATCCACGACCTTGGCGAGGCCGGCAAGAACCTTGGCTCCCCCAGCGCCTGCAAGCACCTCCGCAGGCGGGCGAGGCACTGGCAGACCGCCGGCAAGCTCCGGGCACACCGGCACGACTCGCCCCTCGTTCAACCACCGCTGCAGAACCTTGCTGCCCGAGCGCCGGTGCGCTCCGTCGTAGCGGACGGGACTTCCGAGCAGACAGGCACTGACGAGGACGAAGTGCATCCTTGCGGCCTAACGACGCTGTCCAGCAACGCATCCCCGGAGCGTGCGGTCGGTCTTCGAGGCGAACTGGGAACGGTGCAGCGGAATTTTCATGGCAGGTGACGTGGTTGTGACCTGCCCGGATTCTTCGAGACACTGATTCCAAGAGAAGATGGCTCCATCCCCCGAGGAGCCCATGAGAAAGAGT
>NZ_JBYTBE010000013.1:0-122843 GCF_058788955.1 Roseateles sp. FW301-B2 | reverse complement strand
TCGTTGCAACGCTGGCCCGCACGCGAGTGCGGGCGGCGCGCTGCGCCTAGCTTGGCCCGCCGAGGCGAGCCTTCGCGGCCCATCGGCGTAGTGTTAACAGGCCCTAGATCTCGACCTTGGAGCCGAGCTCGACGATGCGGTTGGTCGGCAGGTGCAGGAAGTCGGCGGCGGCGGCGGCGTTGCGGTGCATGCTGGCGAACAGCTTCTCGCGCCACAGCGCCATGCCCGAACCGATGGTGGGAATGACGATGTCGCGCGAGAGGAAGTAGCTGGTTTCCATCTCTTCCAGGTGCACGTGGCGCGACTCCAGCAGCTTCAGCGCCTCAGGCACATCGGGCTCGTTCTTGAAGCCAAAGTGCACGCTCACCTGCCAGCAGTCGTTGCCCAGCGCCTCCACTTCCACGCGCTTGTCGAAACCGATCCAGGGCACCTCGTGATGCTTGACGGTGACGAACAGGTTCTGCTCGTGCAACACCTTGTTGTGCTTGAGGTTGTGCAGCAGGGCATTCGGGGTCATGCCTTGCTCGGAGGAAAGGAACACCGCCGAACCGGGCACGCGCAGCGGCGGGTTGACGAACACCGCGCCGAGGAAGCTCTTCAGGTCGATGGCATCCTCGCGCAGCTTGTCGCTGAGCTGGCGCCGGCCCTGCTTCCAGGTCAGCATCAGCGTGAACATGCCGATGCCGATCACCAGCGGGAACCAGCCGCCGGCAAACAGCTTGAGGAGGTTGGAGGCGAAGAAGGTGACGTCCACCACGAAGAAGAAACCGGTGGCGGCGAAGCACAGCGCCCAGGGGTACTTCCAGCCGTAGCGGATCACGTAGAAGGTCATGATGGTGGTGATGCTCATGTCCAGCGTCACCGCGATGCCATAGGCCGCCGCCAGGCGCGAGGACGAGCCGAACAGCACCACCGCCAGCACGATGAAGACGAACAGGCCCCAGTTCACGAAGGGCACGTAGATCTGGCCGGTGTCGCGCACCGAGGTGTGCAGGATGCGCATGCGCGGCAACAGGCCCAACTGCACCGCCTGCTTGGTGACCGAGAAGGCCGCGGTGATGAGGGCCTGCGAGGCGATCACGGTGGCCGCCGTGGCCAGGAACACCAGCGGCAGCGCGGCCCAGTCCGGCGCCATGTGGAAGAAGGGGTTGCTCACCGCCTCGGGTTCGTCCAGCAGCATGGCGCCCTGGCCGAAGTAGTTGACCACCAGGGCCGGCATCACCATGCCGTACCAGGCCAGCCGGATCGGCAGCGGGCCGAAGTGGCCCAGGTCGGCATACAAGGCCTCACCGCCGGTGACGCACAGCACCACCGCACCCAGCGAGATGAAGGCAACCAGCGGCTGGGCGGCGGCGAACTGGAAGGCATACCAGGGGTTGATGGCCGCCAGCACCTTGGGGTTCTCGATGATGTGCGGCAGGCCCAGCGCGATCAGCACGAAGAACCAGACCAGGGTGATGGGGCCGAAGAACTTGCCGATGCCGCTGGTGCCGAAGCGCTGCACCGCGAACAGGCCGGTGAGCACCAGCAGGGTCAGCGGCACGACGAATTTTTCCAGCTGCGGTGCGGCCACGCCCAGGCCCTCCACCGCCGACAGCACCGACACCGCCGGGGTGATGACGCCATCGCCATAGAAAATGGCGGTGCCGAACATGCCCACCACCAGCAGAGTGCGGCGCAGCTGCGGGCGCTCGCTCACCGCCGTGGTGGCCAGCGCCAGCATCGCGATCAGGCCGCCTTCGCCGTTGTTGTCGGCGCGCAGTATCAGCAACACGTACTTCAAGGAGACGATCACCGTCATCGTCCAGAAGATCAGCGAGAGCACGCCGAGGATGTTGTCGGTGGTGGCGGCCACATGGCCGCCATGGAAGACTTCCTTCAGCGCGTAGAGCGGGCTGGTACCGATGTCGCCATAGACCACGCCCAATGCCCCGAGCGTGAGGCCCGCCAGGGCGGACGGCGAACGTGCCGCAGTAGAAGAACCCACAGAGTGCCGCAGCGCGCTGAGGACGCTGCTCGAAAGCCAAAAGCGCTATTGTGCGCTCGGCTTTGTGCAGTGCGTCAAGCGCCCCGCCTGCCCAGGGGGCAGCGGGCTTGACGCCGCCGCGGCTTCATGTCAAGGGCGCCGCGCGGCTCAGGCGTAGACCTCGGCCTCGGGGTCGGTGACTTCGAGCTCGTAGCTGGCCGCCAGCATGGCCAGGCGCGCGATCACGCCATACATGTAGAAGCGGTTGGGCGCGCTCGCACCCGGTTTCTCACCTGGGCGCGGCAGCTGCGAGCTCTGCGCAAAGGCCAGCGGCACGAAGCTGGCGCCGGGGGCGTTGAGGTTCTCGTCCTCGCCACGCTCGGCATGGATGCGGTAGAAGCCGCCCACCACATAGCGGTCCATCATGTAGACGACCGGCTCGGCCACCGCATCGTGCACGCGCTCGTGCGTGACCACGCCCTCCTGCACGATCACCTCGCTGACCAGCTGGCCGTCCTTGCAGACGCTCATCTTGTTGCGGGTGCGGCGGCTCAGCTCGTCGAGGTCCTTGGCATCGCGCACCGTCATGATGCCCATGCCATAGGTGCCGGCATCGGGCTTCACCACCACGAAGGGCTTCTCCTGGATGCCGTATTCCTTGTACTTGCGGCGCGTCTTGTTGAGGATGGTGTCCACCTGGGTCTGCAGCGCATCCAGGCCCTGGCCGGTGCTGAAGTCCAGGCCCTGCACCGGCGCGAACATGGGGTTGATCAGCCAGGGGTCCATGCCCAGCAGCTTGGCGAACTTCTTCGCCACTTCCTCGTAGGCGCGGAAATGGTTGCTCTTGCGGCGCAGCGCCCAGCCCGCATGCAGGGGCGGCAGCAGGTATTGCTCGTGCAGATGCTCGAGCACGCGCGGCACGCCGGCGCTGAGGTCGTTGTTGAGCAGGATGGTGCAGGGGTCGAAATCCTTCAGGCCCAGGCGCCCGCGCTTGCGCACCAGCGGCTCGATGGTGAGCTGGCCGCCATCCGGCAGGGCCAGCGCCGTGGGCTCCTTGATGCTCTCGTCCAGCGTGCCCAGGCGCACGTTCAGGCCGGCCTGGGTGAAGATGCGCGTCAGCGTGGCCACATTGCTGAGATAGAAGCTGTTGCGCGTATGGCCCTCGGGCACCAGCAGCAGGTTCTTGGCCTCTGGGCAGATCTTCTCGATCGCCGCCATCGCCGCCTGCACCGCCAGCGGCAGCATCTCGGGGGTGAGGTTGTTGAAGCCGCCCGGGAACAGATTGGTGTCCACCGGCGCCAGCTTGAAACCGGCATTGCGCAGGTCCACCGAGCTGTAGAAGGGCGGCGTGTGCTCCATCCACTCGAGGCGGAACCAACGCTCGATCGCCGGCATGGACTCGAGCACGCGCTGCTCCAGCTCGTTGATGGGGCCGGTGAGTGCGGTAATGAGGTGGGGAACCATGATGCGGGGCCAGCGTTGCTTTATTGTCGAACGATTCTAGGAGGCTGCTGCACATGGGGGCGCAAATGAAAATCCCAAGCCGGGAGCAGGCGATATGCTTGGGGCTGTGAATGCCAGCCCCCTGAGCCCCATGAAGCCGAAGATCCTGATCGTTGATGACCAGGCCGACATCCGTCGCCTGGTACGTTGGGCGCTGGAGGACAGCCCCTACGTGATCTACGAGGCCGCCAACGGGGCGCTCGGCCTGCAGCTGGCACAGACGGTGCGCCCGGACCTGGTGCTGCTGGACGTGATGATGCCCGGCGGCATGGACGGCCTGGAGGTCTGCAAGACGCTGCGCGCCGACCCCGCCTTCGCCAACACCTTGATCGTCATGCTGACCGCCGCGGCCAGCGAACAGGACAAGGCCGAGGCCCTGGGGCTGGGCGCCAACTTCTTCCTCGCCAAACCCTTCAGCCCGGCCAAGCTGCTGGAGCTGCTGGGGATTCTGCTGCGCGGCCGCAAGACCTGACCCTCCGTCGAAAGCGCATCAGGCAAAAGAAAAGCCGCCCGAGGGCGGCTTTCGCTTGCGGGCTTGCTGGCCGGCTTACTTGTGATAAGCCGTCTCGCCATGCGCGCTGATGTCCAGACCCTCGCGCTCTTCCTCTTCGGTGACGCGCAGGCCGATCACCAGATCGACGATCTTGTAGGCGATCACCGAGACGATGCCCGACCAGATCACGGTCACGCCCACGGCCTTGGCCTGGGTCAGCACCTGGGCGCCGATCGAGTAGGCGTCGCCGGTGATCATGCTGGCGGTGACCCAGTCGCCCACGGCGCTGGGGCCACCCAGATTGGGCGAGTTGAACACGCCGGTCAGCAGGGCCCCGACGATGCCGCCGACGCCGTGCACACCGAACACGTCCAGCGAGTCGTCCGCACCCAGCAGCTTCTTCAGACCCGACACGCCCCACAGGCAGGCGAAGCCGGCGATCACGCCGATGATCAGCGCACCGCCCACGCCGACGTTGCCGGCCGCAGGGGTGATGGCCACCAGACCGGCGACGGCGCCCGAGGCGGCACCCAGCATCGAGGCCTTGCCCTTGTGCAGCGCCTCACCCACGCTCCAGGCCAGCACCGCGGCGGCGGTGGCGACGAAGGTATTGATGAAGGCCAGGGCGGCGAAGCCGTTGGCTTCGAGTGCCGAGCCGGCGTTGAAGCCGAACCAGCCCACCCACAGCAGCGAGGCACCCACCATGGTCAGCGTCAGGCTGTGCGGGGTGAAGCTTTCCTTGCCGTAGCCGATGCGCTTGCCCACGAAGTAGGCGCCCACCAGGCCGGCGACGGCGGCGTTGATGTGCACCACGGTGCCGCCGGCGAAGTCCAACGCGCCCCATTGCCACAGCAGGCCGGCCTTGCCATTCATCTCGTCAACGACGCTGGCGGCGCTGTAGGCATCCGGGCCCATCCAGAACCAGACCATGTGGGCGATCGGCAGGTAGCTGAAGGTGAACCACAGGGCCATGAAGAGCAGCACGGCGGAGAACTTGGCACGCTCGGCGAAGGCGCCGACGATCAGGCAGGCGGTGATGCCGGCGAAGGTCGCCTGGAAGGCCGCGAACACGATCTCGGGGATGACGACGCCCTTGCTGAAGGTGGCGGCGTTGGCGAAGGTGCCGGCCGCGTTGTCCCAGATGCCCTTCATGAAGAGCCGGTCCAGCCCGCCGAAGAAGGCATTGCCCTCGGTGAAGGCGATGCTGTAGCCATACAGCACCCACAGCACCACGATCATCGAGAAGGTGACCATCACCTGCATCAGCACCGACAGCATGTTCTTGCTGCGCACCAGGCCGCCGTAGAACAGCGCAAGACCTGGCACCGTCATCATGATGACCAGCAGGGTCGAGACCATCATCCAGGTGGTATCGCCCTTGTTGGGCACGGGTGCCGCGGCCGGGGCCGAGGCGGCCTCCGCGGGGGCAGAAGCGGCAGGTGCGGGCGCGGCGGCCGAGGCCGCCTCGGGTGCCGCGGCAACGGCGGCGGTGGCGGCGGGCGCCGAAGCGGCGCCGGCAGCGTCTTGTGCCCAGGCGCTGGGCGCTAGCGCCGCGGCGGCCAGGGCCAGACAGGCAAGCAGTTTCTTCATGATCGGGGGTCTCCGGAAGGGGGAAGTGCTGTGTGCGAGCAGAGCGGGCAGTGGGCGCTTAGAGCGCGTCCTGGCCGGTCTCACCGGTGCGGATGCGCACCACCTGGTCGAGCGGCGAGACGAAGATCTTGCCGTCGCCGATCTTGCCGGTGCGGGCGGACTTCTCGATCGCCTCGATCACCTGCTCCACCACCGCATCGGCCACGGCGGCCTCGACCTTGACCTTGGGCAGGAAGTCGACCACGTATTCGGCGCCACGGTAGAGCTCGGTATGGCCCTTCTGGCGGCCGAAGCCCTTCACTTCCGTGACGGTCAGGCCCTGCACGCCGATGGCGCTGAGCGCCTCGCGGACCTCATCAAGCTTGAAGGGCTTGATGACTGCGGTGATGAGTTTCATGGTGAGGTCTCCTCAGGTTCAATCAGAAGGTCTTCTTGACCGACAGCACCAGGCCGTTCTTGCCCAGGTTCTTGCCGGCGCCGATGTAGCTGTCGTTGTCGGTGCCCACCGCGGCCAGCCCGAAGGTGAAGCCGGCGTAGTCCTTGTTCACGGTGAGCGAGTAGTCGGTGTAGGAGGCCGAGCCCAGATGGCGCACCTTCTGGTGGCCCACATGCGGGGTCAGGGTGAAGCCCTCGCCCAGGTCGAAGGTGCCGCTCAGGTCCAGATAGCCGCTGCCCTTGGAGTCGGGAAAGCCGAACAGATTGCTGGTGCTGTGCGAGTACTTGGCGGTCACCGGGCCGAACGTCAGCGCGGCATAGAGCTCGGTGGTGTTGGCGCTGGGGCTGAGCTTGTTGCCCGAGTAGACGTATTGCAGGGCGCCGACATCCAGGGTCAGGCCGGCACTGATTTCGGTCTTGTAGCCGCCGTAAACGTCCAGCTCGACATTGCTGTCGCCGCCGGCGTCCTTGATCCATTTGATGGTGGAGGCCCAGGTGCCGATGTAGAAGCCGCTGGCGGAGGCATAGTCGGCGCCGCCCTGCAGGGCGGGCTTGAGGCGGGTCTGCGAAATGCCGCGGTAGCGATAGTCCGTGGTCACGCTGGCGTTGAACGACAGGGGGCTGGCCGGCTCATCAGCCAGCACCGGCATGGCCGGAGCGAGCAGGCTGATGGCAATTGCGGCGTAGATCGACTTCATCGCGGAACTCCTAAGGGTGGAAGACGGGCAGAAACGGTTTCACCCCCCCTGTTTGCAGCTTCCGTGCCAGCCCCATTTCGGACCTCATGCGCGGCTTTCCCTGGGGCATCGGGGCCCCAACAGGCCCGGCATGGGCTCAAACCGCACCAAGCTGGGTCAGAAAGCGCCTGGCGCCGTTCTGGTGCGCGCCCCGAAACCGTGCGCAACGCGCACGCGGGCAGCGGCAACGGCACAATCGGCGCCAGGGGAGGACAGCCACATGTCTCTGGCCATCATCCACAGCCGTGCCCTGGACGGCGTGAGTGCCGCACCGGTCACGGTGGAGGTGCATCTGGCCAACGGCCTGCCCAGCTTCACCCTGGTGGGGCTGGCGGAAACCGAGGTCAAGGAGGCTCGCGAGCGCGTGCGCGCCGCCCTGCTCAACAGCGGTTTGAGCTTTCCACATAGTCAGCGCATCACCGTGAACCTGGCGCCGGCCGACCTGCCCAAGGAGGGCGGGCGCTTCGATCTGCCGATCGCGCTAGGCCTGCTGGCGGCCAGCGGCCAGATTGACGACAAGCTGCTGGCCGACCTCGAATGCGCGGGCGAACTCTCGCTGGCCGGCGAGCTGCGCCCGGTGCGCGGCGCCATGGCGATGGCCCTGGCGCTGCGGCGCGAGGGCCAGGGCCGCCGGCTCCTGTTGCCGGTCACGAGTGCCCAGGAGGCGGCCTTGGTGCGCGGCGCGGCGGTCCACGGCGCCGGCCATCTCCTCGAGGTGGTGGCGGCCCTCGGCCCGGGCGGTGGCGGGCAGCTGCCCTTGCCGATGCCGGCCGCGCAGCCCAGGGCAGCCATACCCGCGCCCGACCTCAACGAAATCAAGGGCCAGGCCGGCCCCAAGCGGGCCTTGGAGATTGCCGCAGCCGGAGGCCTGAGCCTGCTGCTGATCGGGCCGCCGGGCACCGGCAAGTCCATGCTGGCGCAGCGTCTGCCGGGCCTGCTGCCCGCTATGCAGGAGCACGAGGCCTTGGAGTCGGCCGCGATGCTGAGCCTGGCCGGCATGTTCACGCCCGAGCGCTGGGGACAGCGCAGCTTTCGCAGCCCCCACCACAGCGCGTCCAGCGCCGCCCTGGTGGGCGGTGGCTCGCCGCCGCGCCCCGGCGAGGTATCGCTGGCCTTGCACGGCGTGCTGTTCCTCGTTATGTTGAGGTTGCGAAAACACTACTCACAACTTGCTGCCGCTATGTACATTTGCTATCATGTAATTATTGCAACGCGCAATTTCATTGATGCAACAGGGCCGCAGCTACTCGGTGAATTTCACGCCTGACGGCGCGTTTGCACTTCGGTACCCCGCGCTTGCGCACCTCCCCTTCATCCTCGACTCACGCCCCGGCTACCACCGCCTGGGCAACGCGTACCTAGTCGACAGGGGCCTGGGCCTCTGGGGGCCTGAGAGCCGGAACCAGGGCCCGACCGGTCACATACCCACCTCCCAGTCGATGCACAGCTACGCGCAGTGGCTGGCGAACTTCCTTGAGTGGGCCGACAGGCGCGGGGTGGACATCAACGTATGCGACTACGCCACGCACGTCGCGGGCCGCTATCAGAACGAGATGCTCGACGGTCTCTGGTCACGCGACGGGCAAGGCCTCGCACCGACCACAGTGAACTTGCGAGTCCAGCAAGCGTGCGACTTCCTGACCTGGATGAGCGACACCGGCCGGCGCAGTGCCTTCCACATACCCTACGACAAGGCGAGGCTAAAGGTCGGTTCAGCCACGAGCTCCATCGGCCATCTCGGGTTTGAGGTTCGGGTACGCAAGGGCAAGGTGCGTCAGCCAAAGCGCGTGCTGCGCATGCCGTCCGACGACGAAGTGAGACATTGGCTCGGCCGTGTCCACGAAGAGCGTGGCCCGACTTGTGGCCTCATGTGCGAAACGGTACTGCTGACCGCTCTACGGCGCGAAGAGGTCGTCTGCATCCGCAATGACACGCTGCCGGAGAACCGGAAGGACTGGCTTATCGCGAACCCCCTTGCCCCGCCTGCACAACAGCAGGTGCGCATCACCATTCGATACGGAACCAAAGGGCCGAGTTACGGCCTGGACCATGACGACAAGGTGGGCCCGGAGCGAGACATCCTCATTCCGTTGAGCCTGGCCAACAACTGGGACAGCTATCGCTCCAACGCGCGGAACCAGGCCTTTGCGGCGCGCATGAAAGGGGTGAAGGGGGCGGCCCGGCTTGCACGCGCTCAGAGCGCTGTGCACCTGTTCCTCAGGAGCTCAGACGGAATGCGGTTCCAGGGAACCGAGCTCTACAACGCCTGGACGGGAGTCGAGCCTCCAATCACGGGTTGGTCGCCCCACCAGGGGCGCCATTGGTGGGCATGCTCCGTCCTTTGGCGGGAACTAAAGAAGCATCAGAACACTGCGCACCTCAGCAACGAGACAGCTGCGGCGCTTCTAGAGAGCACAGCTCTGAGCATCATCAGGCTGCAAATTCAGCCGCAGCTCGGTCACGCCCACGACACGACGACGATGGTGTATCTGCGATGGGTGATGGACATGCTGGGCGTGCCCGTGTCGCTCGAGGATACCGGCGAGTCTTCCTCCGACGAAGAATAGGGAGCCGCATGGGCATCCGCACAAATACGAATACCAAGGACCACCTGCGACAAGACGCGGAAGCGACTAGGTTGTCGCTGGTCGAGAGCGCTGCGCCGCAGCCTCCGGTGGACGACCTGCTTCGCTTTTACACCTCTCATCGGACCAAGGCTTGCGCCGTTGACCTGAATGTCTTCAAGAGTGGCCAGCAGACCCGGCCGAACCGTGGCGGCACCTGGGCGGGGCCATTTAGTGGACGGCCGGAACTCATAGCGCAGCTCGCGCCGGCAATTCGCGACCAGCTGTCGCCGTTGGCCGAAAAGTCGGTCGGCCTGTACCTAGTTTCATTGCGCGCGTGGTGGCGGCTCTTCGATGCTGTCGAGACATCTGCAGTAGGCGTCGCGTCTCCCATCACTTCGGTTGCTGACCTCAGTGATGTGCATCGGCAGTTCGCCTTGGACCACGGGATGCGTCGCGGTGAGTTCGGCCTCTTCCTGCTCCTCGCAAACACCACCCGCACAGCCCTTGGGCTCAAGCCTCTGTATTGGCAAGCGCCGGAGGACAAGGTTGCCAGTCGCCATCTGCCACCACAGTGGCAGACGGACGTTGTGCGTCGCGAACTGAAGCACCGCTGGTTCTCCGTGATTGACCGATGGTCCTTGGCAGACGAATTGCGGAAGTGCCGGGCACCCTTGGTTGACCGAGACACGGCTCCCGAAGAGCATGTGGAGCAGGAGCGGCTGCTACGCAACTACGAGCGATTCGACGCAGTCGTTACCGCAACGCGCAACCTGCGGCCGCAGCTCGATTCGCTGACAGACGGAGTGACCTACCAATCCTTCTACAAGCAGGGCTTCAACATTGGCGACATGCTCCGCGGCAGTTACCCGGACGGCGATGACGTCCGCGCCGCTTTCCATTTGTGCCTTGCCACAACGGGTTGGAACCCTGCAGTCTTGCTGAGTCTTGACGTGACACAGGTCTTCATTGAGCAACACCCGAAGGACCCGGGACGCTACATCCTTCGTGGGACGAAGGCACGGGGCGATACCGAACAGCTCAATGAGGGATTGCTCAAGTCTCAGGGCAGTGCCGGCGTCGTCATTCAAACGCTGGTGGCTCGAACTTCCCTGCTACGTGACTCCTTGAGGACGGACCTGCAGCTATGCCGAGCTCAGTTGGCGCAGATGACTTCGAACGCGACACAGGAGGCCGCGGACCTCGAAGTAATGCGCAGCCGCATCACAGCGCTCGAGCAAGGCTTGAGGTCTCCTTGGCTGTTCCTCAGCAGCGGAAAGACAGGGCCTCAGTGGCTGACCGATAACAACTTCGCGAAGGGCTCGGAAAGAGACGGCGGGCGCTACTCCACGTACCTCGGCGACCTCATCACGGCCGTCAACATGCGGCAAGCAAGAGAGCGTCAGCTGTCCAGGCTGAAGCCGTCCGACCTGCGAGACGCCTATGCCGCATATGTCTACCACGCGAGCGGCGGCTCGGTGCTGTCTGTCATGAAGGCACTTGGCCATCGAGAGGTCCGCTCAACACAGGGCTACCTCCACAACACGCTGCTGAGGGAGGAGCATCGCAAGCTATTCGGAATCTTCAGTGAGGCCCTTTGGAGCGAGATGGAAGCCCATGGGCGCGTGGACCCGACCGTCCTCGCCCAGCGGTCCCGCAACGGAGACATCAGCTCGGAACAGCGCGAGCGCCTGCACAGCTACCGAACGATGATGCTAAGCCGCATTGGGGTTGGCTGCGCGGACCCGATGCATCCACCGCGGCACATTGACCCAAACTTCAAGCCAGACGGCAAGGCGATGTGCCATGTACAGCGTTGCACACTCTGCCTGGAAAACGCCGTCCTGCTTCCTGCAAGCCTACCCGGCCTATGCAAGCGACTGGCCGAGCTGCGCCATCTGCGCTCGCAGATGAGCGTGGCGGCGTTCCAAGAGTCCTCATTCCTCGAGGAGCTGGACAACACAGAGCTTGCGCTTCTCGCCTTCGACGCTGAAGAGGTCAGGCGCTTGCTTGAGGAATGGGAAGGGCGCATCGCCAGCGGAGCGCACAGGGTCATTGAGTTTGATGGTCGCGCGCAGGAGGTCGCTCAATGAGCACAGCCGTTACACAATTCCAGCAGCAGCAGAGCAGCCTTCCAAGCGAACGAGACGCCGAGGTTGAAGCAACTCGCAATCGCGGGTTGTTGGCCGCCACTGTCGACTCCATCCAGCGAGCGGACGCTCCTCAGCTCGCTGCCTTGCAGCGCGTCTTGCAACACGGCGACACGCTTGGCCGTTGGGAAACACCGGAGGCGTGGATTCCACCCGGGCGAAGGCAGCGCACTCTTGTGTCAATCGACTTGCGTCGACGCATCGCGCACTTCCTGCCCCAACATCTAAAGCACCTGGCGAGTGACGCCAGTCACCCCGATGGTTCGCCAATCACCAGGCGCCTCGACGAGGCAGTGCTCGTCCTGACTCGCTATTTGGTCCTATTGCGCCTGGGCCCCGTGGGCCTCGGACGCAAAGGAAACCTCCGCTCACTTGACCCGACATCGGTGCTCTTCGTCGGTTACGGGCCAGGTCCAACCATCCTCGCGCTGGCAATTGCTGCGTCCCTTGATGAGGCTGGGCAACCGATGGTCGACGACGCATCGCTCAGCTCATTGCGGCTGGGTGACCTTGCGCACCTGTCCAGGAACCAGCGGACAGACGTACTCGAAGAGTGCCGCCGCATGCGAATGCTCGCGGACCGTGGACTGTGGGCTGACGCACCCAGCCTGCAGCCGGACTCCACAGCGACCGCGATGACCGGCGCCCCTCGCTACACGGAGGAACCGCAGAAGCTCAATAGTCACCTCCCGCTCCCGGACGACTACGTCTCCGCGATGGGACGCCGCAGCCTCTGGCTCATGCGGGTGCTCGGGCCCAACTTGCTTGCAATCGGAAGCGCCATGGCCGACCTCTGGTCAACGACTAGCGTTGACGATTGGTCTGCCGAGACGATACGAGACAAGCGACGAGCCGGAATCAGTAGGCTGCTCTCCGCTCACCGCTGGCTAGACCACGAGGGTCGCACGTTCGACCGTCCGCCCTTTCACATCAGCCTTCCCGAGCAAAGCGGCTTCGCAATATCGAAGGGTGGCGGCGAAGCCGACGGAGAGTTGCGCTGGCCGCCGACATCGTATCGGGATGTCATGGCCCTGCTCGGCACTGTGCAGATGGCTCACTACTTCATTACCGGCATCAGTATCGGTGCGCGCAAGTCCGAAGCGCTTGGACTGCAGAGGGCCTGTGTCGTGCGTTCGGTCGATGGCCGGCCGTATGCAAACGGCAAGACTTACAAGCTCGTGCAACGACATGAGGGCGAGTGGAGGGACTGGCAGTTGCCTGAGGCTGCAGTCGATGCCCTCGCACAGCAAGCGCGACTCGTGGAGGTTGCCGAGCGCATCGCATTCCTCACACCAGCACAGACGACCCTTGGTGCGGCGTCGAACACGGGCTCGCATCACCTGTGGGCGCAGGTATCTGCGGCAAACCAAAGCGATGCTACGAAGCCGCTTGCCGACGTCAACAAGGCGTTGTTGGCCTATGCGCGCACGCTCGACTTGGACACCACGCCTGGCGGCCAGACCCTGCGACCACATCGCTTCCGGAAGACGCTGGCGCGTCTTGTGGCTCTGGCACTGACCCAAGCGCCAAAGTTGCTCATGGAAGTCTTCGGGCACAAGTCGATTGAGATGACCCTCTACTACATCCTCACCGACAAAGACCTCCGCGCTGAAATCGAGACGGTCTCGCGCGAGTTGCGCGTGATGCGTGCCAAGGAGGTGGTCGAACGGATGGTTGAGGCGGACTTGGCCTCGCAAGGTGCGGATAGCGCCAACCTGGGCGGGTACGGTGGTCTCGCGGCGGTATCCCTGCACAACGCCATCGGTGTTCACCGCGAGCGCGTGCACCGCCGTGGCGACCAATGGGGCGCGAACAACGTCATGGAGTTGGCCGAGCTACTGACCTTGCAGGGCAAAGCGTGGGAGCAAGTCCGCCCAGGAGTGCTCTGTACCAAGTTTCCGGGCGAGGCCGGGCCTTGCAACAAGAGCAAGGGACGACCCGAGCCCTCGAAGTGCCAGAGCACCTGTGGTCATCGTCTCGAAGAGGCCTTCCTGCGCGAAGACGTTGATGGGTCAATCCGCGATGCGCTGGCCGCCTACGAGGCGGCAGTTGCCGATGAGGAAAGCCTGACGGCCGCTCACTGGGCTGCCCAGGTACGTGCCCATGTGCCGCGCTTCGCCGACCTGCAGGCGAAGTGGATGGTCAACCCGACGGTGCGGGCACTGGTCGGCAACGAGAACGGTAAGGTGACCGTATGAAGGAGAAGTCAAAGGCGAAGCGGACCTACTCGACCGATGCGATTGAGCGCATGCGCGCCGCCGCACTTGCCCGCTACGACAGTGAAGCAGAGCAGGCCCATGAGCGGGTGCGCGCGGTCATGAAGACCATCCAGAAGGAGATGGCCGGCAACGAAGGCATCTATCCCAACAACAAGGGCGCGGTGTCGATGGCCGAGGTCGCACGGCGCGCGCAGATTCACCCTTTCACCTTTCACAAGCCGCGCTACGTTGAACTCGGCAAAGAAGTGAAGGCGTGGCTGGAGACGCTGAAGCAAGGAGGAGTTGTCGGTCGAGGGCGGGTCCGCAAGGAACTGGGGACCCGCGTCCAGGAATGGAAGAAGCTCTACGAGGACCTGCTGGAGACGCACCGCATCAGCGAGACCGACTTGGAGCACGCCCAGGCACGGCTAAAAGAGGTCCTTCAGGAGAACGACCAACTACGCCAGAGGGTGGCAGAGCAAGCGACGTTGAAGGTCGTGCCGCTGCGCCCGAAGAAGGGCTGACCCGTGGCACGGCCCAGCGTCATACCCCAAGTGCGCGTACGCCTCGAGGCGTACCTGAACGAGCGTGAGGTTGCATACCAGGCCCAGCCTGACCAGCAGCGAACGCCGACCTTGCCGGCGACACCCGACGGCAAGGTCAATGTGCGCGCGGTCGCCCAGGCCATCGACCTCAAGGTCACACAGGAGAAGTACCTCTACGAACGCGATGAGCTGAGTCAGCTCATCAACCTGATGGCCGAAGGCCAGGGGCTGCTGCCCATCGGCGCGCGGCTCATGCAAGAGGCCGGCGATAAGGCGCTCAAGGAGCGCATGGTGCGTCAGGCCCAGACCGCGAAGGCCGCAGCACAAGCTGCGGTCGAGGCGCAGGCCGTCCACGCCGAGTTGCTGGACAAGCTCAAAGCGGCCGTGGCTGACATCGAGATACTCAAGGCCGAGAACGCGCGGCTGCACGCCCAGCTCGATGCCATCCTCACCGGGATGTTCGTGAGGGTCGAAGATTGAGCGAGAACTTTGCGGGCATTGTCGTCGTCGAGAGGGTTCTGTCTCAACTCGATGGCGGCTGCATCTTCACCGGTCGACGCGAGGACGGCAGCGTCCTGCGCGTGAAGTTCGCTGGTCGAGACACGCAGCCTCTGCCCGGCGATGCCTTCGAGGTCAAGGGCCAGCTGTCGAGCTACCGAGACCGCTTCGGCAAGTCCGTCGCGCAGGTGGACAGCAAGCGCATGAAGCGCACCATCCGCCAGGGCGACCTGCTGCGCCCGTGGTTGGAGCGACTACCGAACATCGGCGCGGTGCGCGCGCAGCGGCTCGTGGAGGCCTTCGGCCACGACCTGGCCGCCGTGCTGGCCGACCCTACGCGCATGGGCGAGGTCGCAGCCCTCATCGAGCCCGACAAACCTGCGCTCGCGGCCAAGATAGCGGCCCAGGTCTACGCTGCAGTGGCCGCGCAGGCGGGCGCCGACAAGGTCAAGGCTGCCGAGGTCGAGTTCCTCACGTTCCTGGAGAAGCTGGGCATCCGAGAGTCCCGCGCCGCGGGTCAGCTGTGGCGCTTCATGGCGGGCGTGGACGCCGCCGACCGACTTCGCCGCAACCCGTACGTGCCGGCAAGCCTGATGGATTGGAAGCTGGCCGACCGCGTCGGCCAGCGGCTGCTGCGCGCGGCCGACGAAGGCTCCGACCTGCACGGCCACCCTAGCCGCCTCCTGGGCGCGCTGAACAGCGCCTGGCGCGAGCTTCTCAGCGATGGAGATACTGCCGCGACGCAAGAACGCGTTGAAGCGCTCTTGGAGGCCCGCGGCGCCGAACCCGCCGCCACCCTCGCCCTTGCCGACGAGCGCGGCCTCCTGCGACGTTCTGGTGCCTTGCTGAGGGTGCCAGGGGCCGCATGGCTGGAAGACCAGGTCAGCGCAGCGCTCTTGGCCATCGAGAGACGCGAACCGAGCGTCGCCCTGCCTACGGGCAACGCTCTGGATGCGCTGGTCTATGACGCCGAGAGCGCGACGGGGTTGCAGCTGACCGAGGAGCAGCACGCCGCAGTGGTGAATCTGTTGGAGCTGCCGGTGGCCGCCCTTCAAGGTGGCGCCGGCGTCGGCAAGACCACCGTGATGAAGGTTCTGTCCACGGCCTGGGAGTTCGCCGGCGGCGACGTCGTGATGGGCGCCCTCGCCGGCAAGGCAGCGCTGACCTTGTCGCGAGGCGCCTCGTCACCTGCTCGCCCTCGACTGGCCTACACCATCGCACGGCTCATCGGAATGCTGCAGCGCCAGCACGAACAGGAGACCGCCCCGGAGCGCAAGCGGCCTGCGTCCGATGTCACGTTCACCTCGCGCACTCTCCTGGTTATTGACGAGGCGGGCATGTTGGACACGCCCAGTCTCCACACGCTGCTGGGCCTGCTGCCCGAAGGCGCGAGAGTCCTCTTCGCGGGCGACGAGGGGCAGTTGCCGCCAGTGGGCATCGGCAAGGTCTTCCACGACCTTGTGGCCGAAGGCTCTCGCGTTGCTCGGCTGACCAAGGTGCTGCGGCAAGCGGCCGACAGCGACATCCCGAAGGTGTCCTTGCTGGTTCGCCAAGGGTGCGTCCCGCAGCTGGATGTCTGGACCGGCGAGGCGGCAGGGGTCTTCCTTGTGCCGCCCGCCGGCCGCGAAACGGCTCAACGCCGCTTGCGCGCACAAGGCGAGTTGATGGTCGTTGCCGCCAAGCGGGCGACGGTCGCCGACATCAACGACACGGACTCATTCGTGAGTCGACCTGCCGGCGCACCGACACGGCGCCTCGGTCCTCTGGCAACAGTGGCCGTGGCTGACCCCGTCGTGATGACCGCGAACCGCTACCAGGATGGGCTCTTCAACGGCCTCCTGGGCGTAGTCACCGCCATCGACGGTCCGACCATCGACGTGCTCTGGGACGGTGAAGAGGAGCCTCGCTCGCTGCAAACGGAGGCCGAAGGCGATGTGGAGCTCGCCTATGCCATCACTTGCCACAAGGCCCAAGGCAGTTCGGCGCATGCGGTGGTTGTCGTCGTGGAGGACTCGCCGCTCGTGACTCGCGAGTGGCTCTACACGGCGCTGACACGCGGCAAGCACCTCGTACTCCTGGCCTGCGACAACGACGCGCTGGAGAAAGCAGTGCAGCGTCGAACCGCTAGAACCACAGGGTTCCGCCTGCCGACCCGGAACTCAACAGGCCTTCCGGCGATTGCTCAGCCTGCGCAACAGGAGGTGGGGCTGGCTTGAATTGGCGGGCACTTGTTCGTGCCGTACGAGCAGAACACGCAGCAGTCGCCAGCCTTCGGGCGCAGCACCGCATGGCACTGCTCACACTCGTAGAACCACTGGCACGCGTCGGTAGGCATCACCTCCTCCTTCGAGTGGCCGCACTCCGGGCACGTGATGGTCGACTCCAGAACGACGTCGCGCATCTCACTGCACCTGCTTGACGGACGAGGGGAAGCCGGCATCGGCAGTGGCCTTCGCTAGTGCATCAGGCGTGGTCTTCGCGGGGTCGAAGGCGACGACCGCACGCTTGGTCTTGAAGTCCACCTTGGCGGTCTCCACCCCGGGCACCTTCTCAAGCGCCTTGCGAACGGTTATCGGGCACACGGCGCAATCCATGTTGGTCACGTCGAGCGTCGCGGTCTGCTTGCCCGCCGCCATTGCGGCAACGGAGGTCAGCAGAGTCAACAGCAGAAGGGCAAGCAACTTGTTCATGGAATACCTCAGTAGAAGAGTGGAGCGTAGAGCGGGAACGCCATCAGTGCAGCAGCAATGACCGCGACAACCCAGAAGATGACCCGCTGGCGTCGGCGCACCACGGGCACCGCGCAAGCCTCTCCGGGAGCGCACTCCTCTTGCTTGCGGTAGAGCCGATAGAACGCAAAGCCGAAGAACGCCAACGCGGCGGCCATGAAGAACGGCTGATAGGCCTCGAGGGCCACCAGACGAGAGCCCCAAGCGCCGCCGATACCGAGCACGACCAGCAGGAGCGGGCCCGCGCAGCACGCAGATGCGCCGATGGCCGCTGCCGCTCCGGCTAGGACAGAGCCTGATGTAGTCCAAGGTCGCGCCACGCGGGTTCCTTCAAAGCTCGATTGAGGGTAGTCTAGGTACGTACCCAAGTACGGAGTCAAGCCCATGTTGGAACAGATGACTATCGGCCAACTCGCTCTTGCGGCGGGGGTCAATGTCGAGACGGTCCGCTACTACCAGCGCCGCGGGTTGCTGGCGGTCCCAGAGCGTCCGACGGGTGGCATCGGGCGCTACTCGCCGACGGCGCTGACGCGGCTCCGGTTCATCAAACGCTCTCAGTCGCTGGGGTTCTCGCTCGATGATGTGCAGGCGCTTCTGTCGCTTGACGACGGTCAGGCGTGCTCAGCAGCACGCAGCATCGGCGAGCACAAGCTGGCCGATGTACGACAGCGCATCCAGACGCTGCGGGCACTGGAAGACGCCCTTCAGAGCCTGGTACGTCAGTGCGCATCGACCAAGCGCAAGGTGAGCTGTCCACTCATCGACACGCTGATGCGCGTCGATGAAACGGCGATGTAGCCGAGTTGTACGGCGCTGGCTATGTCGCCGCTTGACTTGGAACGGGTCAATGGTCGGGGCAAGGCCCCGACCCCGCACGGAAGCCGCAGCGGAGCGCAGGCCGCAGGCCGAGCACCGAACGGGTGAGTACGGGGCTTGCCATTGACGCGTGCAAAGGCACGTAGCCTTGCCCGAAGGGCAGACGGAGTGGGGCTGAAAGCCCCAATGCCGGCTGCCCCGAGGGCCCTGCGGCCCGGTGGGAGCGCTCCCTTCCCCAAAGGGGAAGGGCGGGGGGAAGGGGATTTTGGTGCTAGCCACAACATCAGGTCGAAGGGTGCCCTTCTGGTTGTGGCTGTGGGTCATGCGATAGCCAAGTGAAGCTATAGAGGGAATTGGGAGACTTGGCTAGTGTTGCGCAAAACATAAATCTCGACGAGTTGCCCGAATTCAGCCGCAGCGCCCTGGAGGCCTTGCGCGAACCGATGGAGACCGGCCACATCCAGATCTCGCGCGCCGCGCGGCAATCGGAGTTCCCCGCCGACTTCCAGCTGATCGCGGCCATGAACCCCTGCCCCTGCGGCCATGCCGGCAGCCTGGTGCAGAGCTGCCGCTGCACGCCCGAGCAGATCTCACGCTACCAGGGGCGGCTCAGCGGCCCCTTTCTCGACCGCCTGGATCTGCTGGTGGAGGTGCCGGTGCTGCCGGCCCAGGTGCTGGCGGATGCCAGCGGGGGCGAAGCCAGCAGCGTGGTCGCCGCGCGGGTGGCGCGGGCGCGCGAACTGGCGCTGGCGCGCCAGGGTTGCAGCAATGCCAGGCTGAGTGTCAGGCAACTCGATGGCGTGGCGCGCATCGATCAGGCCACCACCGAGTTCATGCACAAGGCGGCGAATCGCCTCGCCTGGTCGGCGCGCAGCTACCACCGCGTACTGAGAGTGGCGCGCACCGTCGCCGATCTGGAAGGCAGCGCCGATATCGCCATCGGCCACCTGAGTGAAGCGATCCAGTGGCGGCGCGGCCTCGGCCGCGTGGGCTGAGCGCTCAGCGCTCCAGGCCGCGCCGGCGCAGGTAGAAGCCAACGCCCAGCAGGCCCGCGATCAGCATCGCAGCCGGGCTCGGCTCGGGCACGGGGTGGGCCACCTGCAGCACGGAGAGCCCGGTGAAGGTCGAGCCGAAGGCGCCGAACTGCCAGTTGTGCGCCTGCAGATGCTGGGGCGCCAGACCCGGCAGGCCCAGGTGGTCATCGACACCGGCCTGGGAGAACGAGCCAAAGGGTGCGAACACACCCGCCAGCAGATGCGGTGCCTCGAGGGTCTCGCCATGCGGGCCCGACAGATGCTGGTACCAGCCACTCACGGTCCACTGGTTGTTGGCAAAGGTCGCCGTCAGCTCGGCATCCCAGAACACGCCGTTGTAGGTGGCGGTGCCGCCGGCCGCATTCCAGTTCCAGCCCAGGCTCAGATCGGTGAGCGTATCGACGAAGGAGGTGACGGTGTTGGCCGCATGCGCCGGCGCCAGGCCCACCAGGCCTGCCAGGGACGCTGCGAGAACGGCGTTGCGGAACTGTGGCTTCACGGCTTGCCCCTTACCGGGGCGGCTACAGCCCCGTCCGCGGATACTAGGCTCGCGCAGGGTGGCCTGCCACCCCTAGGAAGGGCAGATTTCAGTAGCGCAAGCGCACCAGCGCCGGCGCGGCGCCGCCCGGCACACCAGGCGTCAGCGCGAAAAGCCAGTCGAACTCGTCCTCGTCTATCGTGACCTCGGCCTGGTAGCCCAGGCCACGCAGGATCGCCGGCAGGGTGTTGCTGTGGCCGACCACCAGCACAGCCTCGCCGCTGCCATGGGCGCGCAGCCTGGCCAGCAAGGCCTCGGTGTCGCGTGCCGGCAGCACCACGGGCGTGAGCCCCAGGCGCTGCGCCGTCGGCGCGGCATGTGCGACGGTGCGCCGGTAGGGAGTGGTGTAGATGGCCCGCAGGCCGGCGTCGGCCAGCATCGTTGCCAGGCGCTGCGCCCTCGCTTCGCCGGTCGGCGAGAGCCCGGGGTCGTTGGAAAGGTCCAGCTTCTCGCCATGGCGCACCAGATAGACAAGCGGCTGGGCCGCCGCCGGCATTGCCGTGGCCCCGAGCAGTGCCGCGAGACCGAGCGCCAGCAGGCGGCGACGCCAAATCATCACTGGCGTGTCAGTTGGCCATCGCGCTCCAGCACCAAATCGCCCACGCGCAGCTGCGGATCCTGGTTGCGCTCGAACGTGCGCGTGCTGCCGTCCTTGTAGCTGAGGCGCACGATCCAGACCTTGTGCGACTTGCTGCGCTTCTCGATCTCGTTGCCGGCATAGCCGCCGGCCACAGCACCGCCGACGGTGGCGAGCTTCTTGCCACTGCCGCCGCCCACCTGGTTGCCCAGCAGGCCGCCCACCACCGCGCCACCGATCACACCCAGGCCGCTGGCCTTGCCCTGGCGTTCTTCGGTGCGCACCTCGCTGACGGTGGCGCAATCAGGGCAGGTCTTGGCCGCGGCCGGTTTGGCCGCAGGCTTGGCCACGGGCGCCGCCTGCGCCAGCACGGGATCTGGCGCCGGCTGCGCTTGCGACTGCGAACGGCCGACGGCATAGGCACCGCCCAACATCAGCGCGGCCACGGCCACGCCGGCAACGATCTGACTGGACTTGATGGACATGGACTTGTTCCTCATGCATGGCCCGCAAGGGCCGGGGGCATCAGCATGCCAGCCGACGCACGCACACCGGCAAAGCCGGCGGCCGAAGTTGTAACAAACACTAGCAATCAGAGCAGCGGCGCCAGGGCACGCTGCGCCGCCGCCTCATCCAGGGCACAGCGCTGCGCCCAATCCTTCAGCTGATCGGCGCCGATGCGCCCGACATTGAAATAGCTCGCCTCGGGGTGCGAGAAATAGAAGCCCGAGACGCTGGCCGCCGGCGTCATCGCCATCGCATCGGTGAGGCCCATGCCGATCTCCTCGGGCACCAGCACGCGGAACAGATCGCGCTTGACCAGGTGATCCGGGCAGGCCGGATAACCCGGCGCCGGGCGGATGCCGCGGTACTGCTCGGCGATCAGGGCCTCGTTGCTGAGCGTCTCGTCGACCGCATAGCCCCACAGCTCCATGCGCACGCGCTGGTGCAGGCGCTCGGCAAAGGCCTCGGCCAGTCGATCGGCCAGGGCCTTCAGCATGATGGCCGAGTAGTCGTCGTGGTCGGCCATGAACTGGGCCTCCTTTTTCTCCACCCCCAGGCCGGCGGTGACGGCGAACAGGCCGATGTAGTCCGGCACGCTGCCCTTGGCGGCGATGTAGTCGGCCAGGCAGCGATTTGGCCGCAGCTCGCCATCCACCACCGGGCGTTCGCTCTGCATGCGCAGGCCGCGCCAGGTCATCAAGACCTCGCTGCGGCTCTCGTCCTTGTAGATCTCGATGTCGTCGTCGTTCACCTGGGCCGCCGGGTAGATGCCCATCACGCCGCTGGCCTGCAGCCAGCGCCCCTCGATGAGGCGCTGCAGCATGCGCTTGCCGTCGCTGAAGACGCGCTGCGCCTCGCTGCCGACAATCTCGTCCTTCAGGATGGCCGGAAATGAACCCGCCAGGTCCCAGGTCTGGAAGAACGGCGCCCAGTCGATGCAAGCGGCCAGCTCGGCCAGGTCGTAGTTCTTGAAGACGCGACGGCCGATGAACTTGGGCTTGGGCGGCTGGTAGCTGGCCCAGTCCAGCTTGGTCTTGTTGGCGCGCGCCTGCGCCAGCGTCACCAGCGGGGTCTGCTTCTTGTTGGCATGCAGCTCGCGCACCTTCTCGTAGTCGCTCTTCAACTCATCGATGAAGCGCGTAGCGCGCTCGTCCGAGAGCAGGTCCGAGCACACGCCCACCGAGCGCGAGGCATCGGGCACATAGACCACCGGGCCCTCGTAATGCGGCGAGATCTTCACCGCCGTGTGCACGCGGCTGCAGGTGGCGCCGCCGATCAGCAGCGGGATCTTCTTCATGCGGAAGTAATCGTCGCGCTGCATCTCGGCCGCCACATGCTGCATCTCTTCCAGGCTAGGCGTGATCAGGCCGGAGAGGCCGATGATGTCGGCGCCCTCGACCTTGGCCTTGGCCAGGATGTCCTGGCAGGGCACCATCACGCCCATGTTCACGACCTCGAAGTTGTTGCACTGCAGGACCACGGTGACGATGTTCTTGCCGATGTCGTGCACATCGCCCTTCACGGTGGCGATGACGATCTTGCCCTTGGGCTTCACATCGCCGCCGGCCGCCGCCAGCTGACGCTTCTCCTCCTCGATATAGGGCACCAGATGCGCCACCGCGCTCTTCATCACGCGCGCGCTCTTCACCACCTGGGGCAGGAACATCTTGCCGGCGCCAAAGCGGTCGCCGACGATATTCATACCCGCCATCAGCGGGCCCTCGATCACATGCAGGGGCCGGCCGCCCTTGGCCAGGATGGCCTGGTAGGCCTCCTCGGTGTCTTCGTTGATGAAGTCGGTGATGCCATGCACGAGGGCATGCGAGAGCCGTTCCTCCACCGTGCCGGCGCGCCAGGCCAGGCGCGCGGAGTCGTCCTTGGCGGCGCCCTTGGCACTCTCGGCCACCTCGATGAGGCGCTCGCCGGAGTCGGGCCGGCGGTTCAGCACCACGTCTTCCACGCGCTCGCGCAGCACCGGCTCCAGGTCGTCATAGACGCCCACCATGCCGGCGTTGACGATGCCCATGTCCATGCCCGCCTGGATGGCGTGGTAGAGAAACACGGTGTGGATGGCCTCGCGCACCGGCTCGTTGCCGCGGAAGCTGAAGCTCACGTTCGAGACCCCGCCGCTGACCTTGGCGCCGGGCAGGTTCTGCTTGATCCAGCGCGTGGCATTGATGAAGTCCACCGCGTAGTTGTCGTGCTCCTCGATGCCGGTGGCGATGGCGAAGATATTGGGGTCGAAGATGATGTCCTCGGGGTCGAAGCCCACCTCGTCCACCAGCACCTTGTAGGCGCGCGCGCAGATCTCGGTCTTGCGCGCAAAGGTGTCGGCCTGACCCTTCTCGTCGAAGGCCATCACCACCGCGGCCGCGCCATAGCGGCGCACCAGCTTGGCCTGGCGCTTGAACTCGGCCTCACCCTCCTTGAGCGAGATCGAGTTGACGATGCCCTTGCCCTGGATGCACTTGAGGCCGGCCTCGATCACCTCCCACTTGGAGGAGTCGATCATGATGGGCACGCGCGCGATCTCGGGCTCGGAGGCGATCAGGTTGAGGAAGCGCACCATCGCGGCCTTGCTGTCCAGCATGGCCTCGTCCATATTGATGTCGATCACCTGGGCGCCGTTCTCAACCTGCTGGCGCGCCACCGCCAGCGCCTCCTCGAACTGGCCGTTCAGGATCAGGCGAGCAAAGGCCTTGGAGCCGGTGACATTGGTGCGCTCGCCGATGTTGACGAACAGGGTGCCGGCGCCGATCTGCACCGGCTCCAGGCCCGAGAGCTTCATCGGCGGAGGGGTGGTGGCGGTGCTGGTATCGGTCATTGTCGGCCTCGGTGGACAGGGCCGCGAACTCACCGCGGCCACAAGAAATCATGGTTCGGTGAGCGTCGTTGCTGAGCGGGCGGGTGCGCCGGGCTCCGGTCCGAGCCTGGCGGCGCCTGGGTGGGCAAGCCGTCGCAACGCTCCTCGAACCGTCGGGGATTTTACGCTGAAGCCCGGGGAAGCTACCCACGCCGGCCGGGTCAACTCAAGCTTATGCTCGCAACAACCGAAAACCATGCGTGCCCTTGGCCATCGCCAGGGCTTTCGAGCGCCACACCTTGGACCTGATACATCTCCCACCCAAAGCCCTGCGCGTCGGCCAGGTGCTGACCTTTGCCGTGCGCGATGCGGAGGGCAAGCTGCTGTTCGCGGCCGGCCAGGTGCTGCCCAACACGGGCCTGGTGCATGCGCTGATCGAGCGCGGCGCCTATGCCTATGCGCATGAGACCAAGGAATACCAGCGCGCCTTGGCCCACAAGATGGACACCATGATGCACCAGGGCGCGGTGCTGGCCGACATCGTCAAGGCCGAGACCCAGTTTCGCCCCGACCGCGGCACGCGCGCCGCCGAGCTGAGCGAATCCGCCGCCTGGGCCGATCTGCAGCTGCATGCCCGCAGCCTACTGCGCGACCCGCAGCGCGAGGACTTTCTGCAGCGCCTGCAGATCCTGCATGACGCGGCACTGGCGCGGCTGCAGCAGCATCCCGATGCGGTGCTGACGCTCTTAATCTTCGACGCCAGCCAGGGCTTTCAGGACTACAGCTCGCGCCATGCCCTGCTGAGCCTGGTGCTGGCCGATCTGCTGGGGCGCCAGCTGGCGCTGGGCGCGGCCGAGCAGAGCGCCCTGACGCAGGCGGCGCTGAGTATGAACCTCAGCATGAGCGTGGCACAGGACCGCCTGGCCGGCCAGGAAGACAAGCTCAGCGCCCGGCAGCGCGACGAGCTGATGGGCCATGGCGACCGCAGCGCCGAACTCCTGCGCAAGCTGGGCGTGAGCGACGAGCTCTGGCTGGGTGCGGTGCGCCTGCACCACGACGCCGGCCCCGGCCCGCTGCAGGGGCGCGCGCCGGCCGAGCAGCTGGCGCGCCTGCTGCGCCGCGTCGACATCTTCGGTGCGCGCCTGAGCCCGCGCCGCTCGCGCAAGGCCATGGCGGGCGCGGCCGCGGCGCGCGCGGTGTTCCTGGATGAGCTGCAGCAGCCCGACCCGGCCGGTGCCGCGCTGATCAAGGCCGTGGGCCTCTACCCGCCCGGTTCACTGGTGCGGCTGGCCAACGGCGAGCTGGGCATCGTCGTGAAACGCGGCCACAGCGCCAACGAACCCATCGTCGCGGCGCTGCTGGGCAAGAGCGGCGCGCCCCTGAGCGACCCGGTGCCCCGCGACACCCGCCTGGCCAGCCAGGCCATCGCCGCCAGCCTGGCCCCGCACGAACTCAAGCTGTTCGTGAACATGGACAAGCTGCTGAAGGTGAGCTGAACGGGCGGCACAATTGGTCTTCCACAGCGCTTGCAACAAGTGGGGGGCTCGGTGAACCGTCGCCAATTGCTGGCTCGGCTGGCCGCGGGCAGCGCAGCCAGCTTCGCTGCCCATGCCGAGAGCAGTTTGCGGGCCTATGCCGAGGTTTGGCCGCCCTATTGCTACCAGGAGGGCGAGCGAAGCACCGGCTATGCGGTCGAATTGCTGCGCGAGATGGCCGGCCTGGCCGAGCTGGGGCTGAGCATCGAACTGCTGCCCTGGAAGCGCGCCCTGCGCTATGCGGAGCAGGAGCGCGACGCGCTGATCTTTCCCACCGCACGCAATCCGGAGCGCGAGCCGCGCTTCCACTGGATCGGCCCGCTGGCGCCACGCCAGCTCTGGCTCTACGGCCGGCCGGGCAGCCGCCCGCCGCAGCTTGAGCTGATCCAAGGCCGCATTGCCACCGTGCGCGGCGATGCCGCCATCGACGAGTTGCTCAGCTCGGGCGTGCCGCCCAGGCTGCTGGATCCCAGCACCGACATCGGCCACGCGGTGCAGAAGTTCCTGGCCGGCCGTGTGGACTATTTCTATGACACCGAACTCTCGGCCGCCTGGCAGCTGCGCCAGGCCGGCCAACCCGCGGCGGCGCACAAGCTGCTGATGCTCAGCGACGGCGGGGCCTACTACTACGCCCTCAACGCCGGGGCCGCGCCCGCCCTGGCCGCCCGGCTGCAACAGGCGCTCGAACGGCTGCGCGCCGAGGGCCGCGTCAAGGCCCTGCTGCAGCGTTTCGGCGCGGCCTGATCAGGCCGCCTGCTGCACCAGGCCGCTGAACAGCTTGGCGCCGCAGGGCCGCGGCTTGTAGGCCGAGACGTTCTTGGCAATCGCCGCGATATGCGCCGGCGTGGTGCCGCAGCAGCCGCCGGCGATGTTCAGGAAGCCGCTCTTGGCGAAGTCGGCCATCAGGCTGCCGGTGACCTCGGGGGTCTCGTCGAAGCCGGTGTCGCTCATCGGGTTGGGCAGGCCAGCGTTCGGGTAGCAGCTGATCGCGGTGCTGCCCGCGGCCTTGGCCAGCTCCTCGATATAGGGCCGCATCAGGGTCGCGCCGAGCGCGCAGTTCAGGCCGATCGCCAATGGCTTGGCATGGCGCACCGAATGCCAGAAGGCGGTGACGGTCTGGCCCGAGAGGATGCGGCCGGAGGCATCGGTGACGGTGCCGGAGACGATCACCGGCAGGCGCTCGCCGGTGTCCTCCATCAGTTCGTCGAGCGCGAAGATGGCGGCCTTGGCGTTCAGCGTGTCGAAGATGGTTTCAACCAGGAACAGGTCCACGCCGCCATCGAGCAAGCCCTTGGCCTGCTCGTAGTAGGCGGCGCGCAGGGTGTCGAAATCGACATTGCGGGCGCCCGGGTCGTTCACGTCCGGGCTGATGCTGGCGGTGCGTGGTGTCGGGCCCAGGGCGCCGGCTGCGAAGCGCGGTTTCTCGGGCGTGCTGTACTTGGCGCAGGCCTCGCGGGCGATGCGGGCCGCCGCCACATTCATCTCGTAAGCATGGTCCTGCAGGCCATAGTCCTCCTGCGCCACCGAGGTCGAGCCAAAGGTGTTGGTCTCGATGATGTCGGCGCCGGCCGCCAGGTATTGCTCGTGGATCTCGCGCACCACCTCGGGCTTGGTGAGCGGCAGCAGGTCGTTGTTGCCCTTCAGGTCCTTGGGGTGATCGGCGAACTGCGTGCCGCGGAAATCCGCCTCGCCCAGCTTGTAGCGCTGGATCATCGTGCCCATCGCACCGTCGAGGATGAGGATGCGTTGCTGCAGAAGCTCGGGCAGCTGGGCGCCGCGCGTGTAGCCTTGGGAGGTGGATGCGTTCATGGCGGCATTGTAGAAAACCCGGCAAGACCTCATGCAGCGCCGGCCAACCGTTACCATGCCGCCGCCATGTACGCGAAATTCTTCGGCCTCGGCCAGGAGCCCTTCTCGATCGCGCCCGACCCTCGCTACCTGTTCATGAGCGAGCGTCACCGCGAGGCGCTGGCGCATCTGCTCTACGGCCTGCGCGGCGGCGGCGGCTTCGTGCTGCTGACCGGCGAGATCGGCGCCGGCAAGACCACCGTGTGCCGCTGCTTCCTGGAGCAGATCCCGCCGCGCTGCAACGTCGCCTACATCTTCAACCCCAAGCTCAGCGTGATCGAGCTGCTGAAGACGGTGTGCGAGGAATTCCACATCCCGCATGTGGCGCCGACGGGCGACGTCGAGACGGTCAAGCAATACCTCGACCCGCTCAACGAGTTCCTGCTCAGGACGCATGCGGTGGGCCAGAACAATGTGCTCATCATCGACGAGGCCCAGAACCTCTCGGCCGAGGTGCTGGAGCAGCTGCGCCTGCTCACCAACCTCGAGACCAGCGAGCGCAAGCTGCTGCAGATCATCCTGATCGGCCAGCCCGAGTTGCGCAGCATGGTGGCGCAGCCGGCGCTGGAGCAGCTGGCGCAGCGCGTGATCGCACGCTTCCATCTGCAGGCGCTGAGTGCCGCCGAGACGGCGCAGTATGTGCAGCACCGGCTCGAGGTTTCGGGGCTCGCCGGCCCCTCGCCCTTTGACGCCGCCGCGCTGCGGCGCGTCCATCAGCTCGCGCGCGGCGTGCCACGGCGCATCAACCTGCTGTGCGACCGCGCCCTGCTCGGCGCCTATGCGCAAGGCCAGCGGCAGGTGAAACGTGCCACCCTGAACAAGGCCGCGGCCGAAGTGTTCGATCAGGCCAGCCCACCGAGCCAGCGCCCCATGCGCTGGGTTTGGGCGCTGGGCCTGGCCCTGGCCGCCGCCGGCGCCAGCGCGCTGCTGCTGCGCACCCAACCATCGCAACCACAGCCGCCCGAACCACGGCCGGCCATGCCAAGGCCGGCGCCTGCCGCCAGCGCCGCCAGTGCCGCATCGCTGGCCGCAGCGGCGCCGGCGGCGCCCGCGCTGGCCGGCCGCATCAGCCTGGCCTGGCGCGGCGAGCATGCCGCCTGGCAAGACCTGGCCCCGGCCTGGAAGACCACGCTGGCACCCGACGAGCCCGACGCCTGCCGCGCCTTCAGGTCCGCCCGGCTGGCCTGTTTCCGCAGCGAGGGCGGCCTGGCCGTGCTGCGCCTGCTGGACCGTCCCGCCATCCTGACCCTGCGCGACGGCGCCGGCCAGCCCTCCTATGTGACCCTGGTGCAGCTGGGCGCGCAGAGCGCCACCGTGCGCGCCGGCGGCAGCAGCGAAACCGTGAGCCTGAGCACGCTGGCCCGGCAATGGCAGGGCGAGTTCGCCACGCTGTGGCGCTGGCCCGAGGCCTATGCCGGCAAGCTCGGCGCCGGGCAGGATGCCAGCTGGCTGGCCGCCGCACTGGCCAAGGCGGCGGACGAGCCCGCGCCGCACGGCCCGAGCCGCTACGACGCCGCCCTGCAGGCACGCATTGCTGCCTTCCAGCGCGCCCAGGGCCTGAAAGTGGACGGCCTGATCGGCCCCATCACGCTGATGCAGCTCAACCGCGCGGCGGGTGTCCAGGAACCACGCCTGGACAGCCTCCAGGCGGCAGCGCCATAAGGCCCGGACCATGTCTTACATTCTTGATGCCCTGCGCCGCGCCGAATCCGAGCGCGAGCGCGGCCAGGTGCCCGGGGTGCACACCCAGCCGGCACCCGGTGATGCGCAGGCCGGTGCCGGCCAGCGCCAGCGGGTCTGGCTGCTGGCCGCGGCCGCCGCCCTGGCCTTGCTGCTGCTGGGCGCCCTGGCCGCCCGCTGGCTGGCGCCCGCGCCCGTGCCCGCGCCTGCGCCCATGCCGGCACCGCTCGCACCACCGGCGGCGGTTGCGCGCGCTGCACCGCCGCTGCCCGCGCCCGAGCTGGTGAGGCTGCCGCCGCCCGGCCTGCCGGCCGTGGCCGCAGCGCCGGCGTCACGCCCCGCGCAGCCGCTCGCGCTGAGTGCCCTGCCCGAGGCCCTGCGCCGTCAGCTGCCGCCGCTGCAAACCGGCGGCGCGATGTACTCGGACACGCCGGCCAAGCGCATGCTCATCATCAATGGCCAGCTCTACCAGGAGGGTGCCACGGTGGCGCCGGGTCTGGTGCTGGAACAGATCAAGCTCAACAGCGCGGTGCTGGCCTTCCAGGGCCAGCGCTTCAGCATCAGCTACTAAGGCGGGGGCCTCAGTACAGCGTCTGCTGCTGGCGCTCCTGCAGCGCCGCGTCATAGGCTTGGCCGTCGATGCTTCCACTCAGCGTCTGCAGGATCAGGCCGGGCGAAGGCAGGCGACTGCGATCAATCTGCACGGTCGCGTCCCAGAGCCCCGAACGCTTGATGGCGCGCGCGCATTGAAAAAACACCAGCTTCACCTCGATCACCAACACCGAACGCGGCAGCTTGCCATCCACCTCGAAGCGTTGCAGCAGCGTAGGGGCGCTGCTGATGCGGGCCAGGCCGTTGACGCGCAAGGCCTCGCCCACACCGGGGATCAGGAACAGCAGTGCCACCGCGGGGTCGTGCAGCACATTGCGCAGGCTGTCGATGCGGTTGTTGCCGCGGCGGTCGGGCAGCAGCAGGGTGCGCGCGTCCGCCACCTGCACAAAGCCGGGCCGGTCGCCGCGCGGCGAGGTGTCCAGCCCATGCGGGCCGCGCGTGGCCAGCACTGCAAAAGGCGCGGCCTCGATATAGGGCCGGTAGAGCGGGTGGATGTGATCGCTCTCCTTGCTGGTGGAGGTTTCGCCGGGCCAGCCGTAGAGACCGCGCAAGGCATCCACATCGCGCACATCGTGGCTGCGGTCCTGCCAGGGTGCCGTGCTGTCGCTCATAGGCCGCCGAACACCTTCTTCAGGATCGCGCTGCCGGTGCCCACCGGGTCCTGGCGGATCTTCTTTTCCTCTTCGCCGATCATGAAGTAGAGGCCGTCCAGCGCGCGCGCGGTCACGTATTGCTGGATGTTGGCGTCTTCCTGGCGCAGCAGGCCGAAGCCCGCGGCCTTGCCGGCCACCGCGTTGTACTTGTCGGCTAGCCCCTGCTTCTCGGTGGCGCGGGTGACGATGGGCAGGAACTTCTGCGTCAGCGGCGCGCGCGTCTTGCCGGCGAAGAACTGCGTCACCGAGTCCTCGCCGCCGCGCACGATCCTGACGGCGTCTTCCACGCTCATGGACTTGACCGCCCCCACCAGCAGCTGGCGTGCCTCGGGCATGGCCGCTTCGGCGGCACGGTTCATGGCCGTCACCAGCTCGTCCAGTTTCCTGCCCTGGCCGGTGGCCTTGAGCAGCTTGGCCGCGTCCTTCAGATAGCCGGGCAGCTCGATGCGCACCGCCGGATTGCCGAGAAAGCCGTCGGTGCGCCCCAGCGTGCCGATCGCCGCCACCGCGCCGCGCTCCAGCGCCGCGCGCACGCCGCTGGCGGCATCGCTCTCACCCAGGGCCCGGGCGCTGCCCAGGGGCAGCAGGCCGGCGGCCAGCAGCAGCATTCGTCTTTGCATTGCCATCACTCCCAGCTAAAAGTCAGAGGCGCGCCAGCCGCTCGGCGATCAGCGCATAGAAACCATCGGCGTCCACATCCTTGATCACGAGCGCATTCTTGCGCCGCTGCGTCACGCCCCACCAATCGACCACGCTCATGCCCAGGGTCAGCGGGCTCTGCGTCTCGATCTCGACATTGCATTCGCGCCCCTGGAACAGCGCCGGCCGCAGCAGCCAGGCGATCACGCAGGGGTCATGCAGCGGGCCGCCCTCGGTGCCGTATTTCTGCTCGTCGAAGCGCTCGGCAAACTCCAGCCACTGCGCCGTGACCTCGGCCAGATGGCTGCCGATGCCGCGGATCGCCGCCACCCGCGCGCGCGTGGTGAGGGCGCGGTGCGTGCAGTCCAGCGGCAGCATGGTGATGGGCACGCCGGCGCCGAACACCAGGGCCGCGGCCTCGGGGTCCACATAGAAATTGAACTCGGCCGTGGGCGTGATGTTGCCGCCCTCGAAGAAGCCGCCGCCCATCATGACGATGCGGCGGATGCGCGCGGCGATGCGCGGCTCGCGCTGCAGGGCCAGGGCGATATTGGTGAGCGGGCCCAGCGGGCACAGCGTCACCGTGCCGGCGGGCCGGTTCAGCAGGGTCTCGATGATGAAGTCCACCGCATGGCCGGGCTGCAGCGCCATGCTCGGCGCCGGCAGCACCGGGCCGTCCAGCCCGGTCTTGCCATGCACATGCTCGGCCGTCACCAGCGGGCGCGCCAGCGGCTTGTCGGCGCCGGCAAAGACCTTCAGCTCGCGGCGCCCGGCCAGCTCGCAGACGATGCGGGCATTGCGGCTGGTGAAGGCCAGCGGCACGTTGCCGGCCACGGTGGTGATGCCCAGCAGCTCGAGCTCGGGGCTGGCGAGCGCGAGCAGGATGGCGACGGCGTCGTCCTGGCCCGGGTCGGTGTCGATGATGATTTGCTGCGTCATGGCTGGGCCTCCTCGCGCGCCGCGGCCGCCTCGTGCCAGGACGCCACATCCTGGTCGATGGCGCCGAACAGGCTCAGGCCATCGCGGCCCTTGACCTCGATGCGCAGGCTGTCGCCGAACTGCATGAACTCGGTCTTGGGTTCACCCGACTCCAAGGCCTCAAGGGCACGCTTGTCGGCGATGCTGCCATAGCCCTTGCTGCCGTCCTGGTTGCTCACCGTGCCCGAGCCGATGAGGCTGCCGGCCTGCACCTTGCGGGTCTTGGCCGCCTGGGCGATCAACTCGCCGAAGTGGACGCCCATCTCCGGCCCGGCCTCGCACAGCCCGACCTTGCGGCCGTTCCACATCGTCTGCAGGCCCAGGTGCAGGCGGCCGCGCTGCCAAGCCTCGCCCGCCTCGTCCAGCGTCACCGCCACCGGCGCGAAGGCGGCGCAGGGCTGCACATGGCCCGGCGGCAGGCTGCGCAGGGCCCAGTCGTTGCTGAGCAGCAGCAGGCGCACCGACTCCAGCGCGGCCTCGGCCGTGCTGCCCATCGCCACGTCGCCGGTGAGCACCGCCAGGCCGGCGCCGAAATCGATGCCCAGCGACTCGGAGGCAAAACGCGCCGCCTCGCAGGGGCCCTGCAGCCCATCGCTGGCCGCCTGGCCGAGCGTTGCAGCGCCGCCCTCGCGGGCATAGGCCGCCCCCAGCAGATAGGCATGGGCGCGCGGCAGCGGCGCCATGCACTGCTTGGGGTCGAAGCTGAAGGCATGCCGCGCCTTGCCATGGTTGAGCGTCTGCGAGAGTTCCTGCAGCTGCGGGGCGATGAAGTTCCAGTCGTCCAGCACCTGCTGGAGCCGGGTGGCGATGCCGGTGGCATAGTGCGCCTGGGCGAGATCGCGCGACACCACGACCAGTTGGCCGTCGCGCGATCCGTCTCGATAGGTGGCGAGTTTCATGGGCTGTCCCGAATCCGATTCGCCGCATTGTCAGTCCAAGCCAGAACATGCTCAGGGAAGTCAAGAAGTCCGCCCGGCGCTCGATCGCCGTGGCCCTGCTGTGCGCGCTGGCCCTTCATGCCGGCCTGTGGCGGCTGCTGCACCCGGCGCCGCCCGTCTGGCATGGCGGCGGCGCGCGCCTGGCCATGCAGACACGCACCCTGCCGGCCGCCACACCGGCCACGATACCGACGGCGCTACCGGCTGCGGCGCCACCCGCAGCAGCGCCGCCTGAAGTCGTCACCGCGCCTCGGCCCGCGCCGAGCACCAGCGCCGAGCCCGCACCATCCGCAGCGCCACCCGCAGCACCGTCCGCGGCGGCCGAACCCTTGCCGCCGCCCCTGCCGCTGCCGCTGCGGGGTGAGGGCCGCCTCAGCTATCGCTACACGCAGGGGCAGGCCGAGGGCCAGGCCTTGCTGAGCTGGCAGCTGGGCGAGCACGCCTACCAGCTGCGGCTGGAGCGCGAGCTGGCGGGCCGGGCCCTGCCGGCCTGGCGCAGCGAGGGCCGGCTGGATGCACAGCAGGGTCTGGCGCCGGCGCGCTTCGCGGTGCAGCGCGGCGGGCGCGACCGCCAGGCCATCAACTTCCGCCGCGAGCAGGGCCTGATCAGCTTCTCGGCCAGCGCCGAGCTGCAGGCCCTGCCCGAGGGCGTGCAGGACCGTCTCTCCTGGTGGTTGCAGCTGCCGGCCCTGCTGGCGGCGCAGCCCGCACGCCTGGTGGCCGGCCAGGAGCTGGTGCTGCCGGTGGCCGCGCTGCGCGGCATGGCGGTGGACTGGGTGTTCCACGTCGAGGGTCGCGAGGAGGACGGGCTCTGGCATCTGAGCCGCCAGGCACTGGGGCCTTACGACGCCAGGCTCGATATCTGGTTGGACCCGCAGCGCCGCTACCTGCCGGTGCGGGTGCGCCAGAGCGTGGGCGAGGAGGAGCGCTGGGAGATGCGACTCGAGGGGCGCCTGGATGAGCGGCTCGCCGAGCCCGCAGCGTCGGACGATAGCCCGAATCCCTGAGCACGGGGGCGTGAGCGTGATCTTGTGACGCTCCCACCACAAATCTCCCGCAGCCAAGCCTCAAGAAGCCCGGCTTTCTGACACTATTTGTGCGTGGCCGACGCCATCGGGGCAGCGGGATCTCTTGAAACCGCTGCGACTGGCCACAGTTGCGGGACACAGGAGTACCTCATGCACATGCTCTACAACTCCCCCAGTTTCATCGTGGTCCAGTTCGAGGTCCCGGTGGAAGCCCTGCGCACCGATGGCGCAGGCACCGAGCACCCGCCGCTGCTGCGCGGCGGCTACGAGATCGTCGACAAGTTCACCCGCAAGGAAATCTTCATCGAGGGCGCGCTGGCCCAGCAGTTCCAGGAAGGTGTGGAAGCGCTGATCGAGCAGGACCCCAGCGAAGAGGATCTCGATGACTTCATCGAGCGCTACGCCAATTTCGGCCATCAACCGGTCGTGATGCATTGAGCAGTCCTGCCAGGAAAAGGCCCGCGAAAGCCGCGCATAGCCACTTGTACTGAAGCCCCCGCTGCGCCAAGATGGGGCGGCCGCCCGGAATAAGCCGGGTTGGCCGCACCCTTGCGAGGAGCTGCCCATGGTCAAGCGTCTGGCGGACACGCATGTACTGGCATCGCCCGGGCTCAAAGAGGCCCCGGTGCTGGATCGCATGTGCTCGCACTTCGTGCTGACGCTCACCGTCAAGCATGCCGGCCGCTTCAACCTGCGCCGCGACTTCAACGGCCTGCTCTCCTTCACCGGCCGCCACCTGGTGTGGCCGCTGCGCGTGCTGACGCGCTTGCGCGAATACCTGGCCCAGCGCTGCCGCAACAACGAACTCTGGAACGGCCACGAGGCGCTCGGCGACGAGCAGTTCCTCGAGCGCCATGGCGTCTGGAACGGCCCCTTTGCCGAGGCCACGCTGTTCTTCTATCTCGACGAGTACATCAAGGACGCGCCCAAGGACATGCTGGCCCTGCTGGCCACCACCTGCGAGGTGCTGGACCGCCAGCTCAAGCGCGAATCCACCCTGGTGGAGAAGAACATCGCCGCGCTGGGCAATCTGCTGCAGCTGAACCCGGCCGAGCGCGCCATCCTGCTCTACGGCACGCTGGCACGCTACCAGCGCGAGCTGCGCGGCGCGCTGGTCGAGTTCAAGGTCAACACCGCGCAGGAGGCGTTTGCGGCGATTGCCGCGGTGGCGGGCGTGAACGAGCAGGAGGTGGCCGAGGCCCTGCGCGCCGGCTCGCGCCTGGAACGCATCGGCATGGTGGAGAACCTGATCTCCGAGCACAACATCACCGACCTGGCGGACCTGATGAAGGTCAGCGACCAACTGCCGCCGGTGCTGATGCGCGAGTACCAGGGGCCGCAGGACCTGATGGCGGTGTTCACCCGCCCCGCCACGCTGACCGAGCTGCAACCGCCCGATTTCGATTTCATCGCCGAGGAACTGCGCCTGCTGGGCAGCCTGCTGCGCAACGCGGTGGCGCGCCACCAGCCGGGCGTCAACGTGCTGCTCTACGGCCCGCCCGGCACCGGCAAGACCGAACTCGCCAAGGTAGCGGCCGAGGCCGCCGGCCTGAATCTCTACGAGGTCGAATATGCCGATCGCGATGGCAACTCGCTGTCCGGCCGCGACCGCTACCGCTCGCTGCAGATCAGCCAGGTGTTCCTGAAGGCAAGCGCCAATGTCGCCCTGCTGTTCGACGAGGTGGAGGACGTGTTCCCGCCGCTGTCCAGCGACACCACCCATCTGATCGCGCGCCTCGATGCCACGCTGGATGCGCCCAGCTCGGGCTCGGTGAGCGGCAAGGCCTGGGTCAACCAGATCCTCGAGACCAACCCGGTGCCGGTGATCTGGGTCACCAACCGCATCGAGCAGATCGACCCGGCGTTCCGGCGCCGCTTCCAGTACCACCTGGAGCTCAAGTCGCCGCCGCCCGGCGCGCGCCTGGGCCTGGTGCAGAAGGCCTTGGGGCCGGTGCAGGTGAGCGCCGAGTTCGCCGCCCGCCTGGCCGAGCGCCGCGGCCTCACGCCGGCGCAGATACGCACCGCGGTGCGCTTTGCCGAACTGGCGGGCGAGGCGCATGAGGCCGAGGCCCTGATCGAACGCCAGCTGCAGGGCGCCGACAAGGCCCTGGGCAGCAAGCCGCAGGACCATGGCCTGCGCCCGGTGGTGACGCAATACGCGCTGGACCTGCTGAACTGCGAGTCGCGCTACGAGGTGCCGCGCATCGTCGAGGCCCTGGCCAAGCGCGGCGCCGGCAACCTCTGTTTCTACGGCCCGCCCGGCACCGGCAAGACCGCCCTGGCCGAGCATATCGCCCAGCGCCTGCAGCGGCCGCTGATGGTGCGCCTGGCCAGCGACCTGGCCAGCAAGTTCGTCGGCGAGACCGAGCAGAACATGGCCCGCATGTTCGAGAGCGCCAGCCAGGAGGGCGCGGTGCTGCTGCTTGACGAGGCCGACAGCTTCCTGCGCAGCCGCCGCATGGCCGAGCGCAATTACGAGGTCAGCGAGGTCAACGAGATGCTGGCCGGCATGGAGCGCTTTGCCGGCATCTTCATCTGCACCACCAATCTGTTCGAGGATCTCGACGACGCGGCACTGCGCCGCTTCGCCTTCAAGATCCGCTTCAAGCCGCTCACGCTGGAACAGCGCCTGCGCATGTTCGAGCGCGAGGCCCTGCCCGCGGCCCAGGCGGCCGGTGACGAGCAGCGCGAGCGCCTCGCCGCGCTGGATTCACTCACGCCGGGCGACTTTGCCGCGGTGCGCCAGCAGATCGCGATCCTGGGCGAGGCGCTGGCGCCCGACGACTTCCTCTGCCAGCTGGAGGCCGAGCACAAGCTCAAGCCCGAGGTGCGCTCGCGCCGCGGCATCGGCTTCAAGCTGCACTAGCTCGAAAACACGGTATCCAGCGACTTGAACCCCTTCACCTCGATCGGGTTGCCCGAGGGGTCGAGGAAGAACATGGTCCATTGCTCGCCGGGCTGGCCGGCAAAGCGGCATTGCGGCGCCATCACGAAGGCCTGACCCGCAGCCTCCAGCCGCGCCGCCAGCGCCTGCCAGTCGGGCAGCGCCAGGATCACGCCCAGATGCGGCATCGGCACCCAATGGTCGCCGACCTGGCCGGTGTTGCTGCTGGCAAAGGGCTCGCCCAGATGCAGCGAGATCTGGTGGCCGAAGAAATCAAAGTCGACCCAGCTGGCGGTGCTGCGGCCCTCGCGGCAGCCCAGCAGGCCGCCGTAGAAGGCGCGCGCCTGGTCGAGGTCGCGCACATGGAAGGCCAGGTGAAAGATGCTCTGCATGGTGTCGGGGTCCAGGGGTCGGCGGCTGTGGCATGGTAGCGGCATGCTGCTGAATTCCCTGCGCCACTTCCTCACCGCCGGCCTGGCCGCGCTGCTCGTCTCGCCGGCCTGGGCGCAATGCCCGCCCATGCCGCGGGCCGCTGCCACGCCCGAGCAGCTTGCCGCCGCCGCGCCCGACCGCGGCATGCTGTGGCGCCTCACGCGCGACGGCCGCAGCGCCTATCTGTTTGCCAGCCTGCATGTGGGCAGGCCGGAATGGGCCTATCCCGGGCCGCTGCTGCGCGAGGCGCTGGCGCACAGCGAGCTGATCGCACTGGAGCTCGACCTCGCTGACGCCGAGACGCAGCGCCTGCTGGCGCGCGGCCCGCGCCATGCCGATGCGCTCAGGCTGGATGCCGGCACCCAGGCGCGCCTGCAGGCCCAGGCGCGCGCCGCCTGCTTGCCCGAGCAGGCGCTGGCCGCCCTGCACCCGCTGCTGCAGCTGGCCACTCTCAGCCTGCTGGCCGGGCGCTGGGAAGGGCTGGACGCCGCCTATGGCCAGGAGCTGATGCTGGGCGGCTGGGCCGCCGAGCAGGGCCGCCCCATCGCGGCGTTGGAAAACGCCGATGAGCAGCTGCGCGCCCTGGTGCCGCGCCGTGCCGCGCCGGCGCTGCGCGCGCTGCGCCAGGGCCTGGCGCAACTCGAGGACGGCAGCCTGCGCCCGGTGCTGCGCCGCCTCGCCGCGGCCTGGGAGCGCGGCGACCTGGCCGAGCTCGCCGACTACGCCCGCTGGTGCGAATGCGTGGCCGACGCCGCCGACCGCGCCGAACTCAAGCGCCTCAACGACGATCGCAACCCCATGCTGGCCGCGCGCATCGCCGCCCTGCACGCCCGGGGTCAGACCTTGCTGGCGGCCGTCGGTGCCCTGCACATGACGGGCCCGCATGCCCTGCCGCGCCTGCTCGAACAGCAGGGATTTGTGGTGCAGGCACTGCATCCCGCGCCCGCTGGCGCCGGCCAAGGACTACCATCGCCGAGATAGCGCTCTACCCAACACGGAGACAACATGGCCGACAACAGCTTCACCAAATTCGTTCCCGGTTTCGAGTTCCTGCAAGGGCTGGTGAAGAACGCCGGCGCGGCGCTGCCCGGCATCGGGCAATGGGTGGCCCCCACCATCAATCCCGAGGAGCTGAGCAAGCGCATCGAGGAGCTGCGCACGGTGCAGTTCTGGCTGGAGCAGAACGCCCGCATGCTGGGCGCCACCATCCAGGCCCTGGAGGTGCAGCGCATGACGCTGTCCACCCTCAAGTCCATGAACGTGCCCATCAACGAGCTGAGCGCCGCGCTCAAGGTGCCCACGCCCGATCTGAGCAGCTGGCCCGGCGTGCCGCCCGGCGTGGCCAAGCCCAAGAAGGCCGCCGCCAAGCCGGCCCCCAAGGCCGAAGCCGAGGAGGCCGCCAAGCCGGCCGCGCCGGTGGTCGACCCGATGCAATGGTGGGGCGCGCTGAGCCAGCAGTTCACCCAGTTGGCCGCCAATGCCATGAAGGACAGCGCCACCGACGCCGCCAAGAACCTGGCCGGCGCCATCGTCAAGCAGAGCTTCGACGCCGCCGGCGAGACCCTCAAGAAGGCCGCCTCCATGCCCGGTGCGGTGGTCGGCAGCATGGCCGAGACCGTTGGCAAGACGCTGGCCACCAAACCCGCGGCCAAGAGCAGTGGCGCGCGCGCGGCGCCAGCGCGCAAGCGCAAGACCTGACCCTCGCGCGAGCACCATGCCAGCCTTCGCGCATGCCCATGCGACCCACCCCGACGCCCATATGGCGCTGGCGCTGGCCGCAGCGCAGCTGGAGGCTCAGCGCAGCCCCCACGGTAGCAGCAGCGGCCTGCGCCCCACGCTGGGCTGGATCTACCTGACCGAAGCCTATGCGCCCCAGGCCGCGGCCCTGCTGGCCGAGCTGCAGCTGCGCTGGCCCGGCGTGGCCTGGGTGGGCGCCAGCGGCGTGGGCGTGTGCGCGGCCGGGGTCGAGTACTTTGACGAGCCGGCGCTGGCCCTGATGCTGGCCGAGCTGCCGCGCGAGCAGTTCCGCGTCTTCTCCGGCACCAGGCCGCTGGGCGCCTGGCCGGCCGAATGCGCGCAGGTGCATGCCGATGGCGGCAGCGCCGAGCTGCAGGAATTGCTGGCCGAACTGGCCGGCCTGACGCAGGCCGGCTATCTGTTCGGCGGCCTGGCCTCGGGGCGCCGCCAGGCGCTGCAGATCGCCGATGGTGTCTGGCAGGGCGGGCTGTCCGGCGTGGCGTTCGGTGCGGGCGTGCGGCTGATCTCGCGCGTCAGCCAGGGTTGCCAGGCGCTCGGGCCCGAACGCCGCATCAGCAGCTGCGACGGCAATCTGATCACCGGCCTGGACGAGCAGCCGGCCCTGGCCGCGCTCCTGCAGGACCTGGGCCTGCCGGCCCTGACCGCGCCGGCCGAGTTGCGCGAGGCCTTGCCGCGGCTGCGCCGCACCCTGGTGGGGCTGCGCGACGCCGGCAGCACGGCGCAGCACGGCCGCGCCTACGGGCCGGAGGTGTTGGTACGGCATCTGATCGGCATCGACCCCGCGCAGCGCGGCGTGGCGGTGGCCGAACAGCCGCGGCCGGGCCAGCTGCTGAGCTTCTGCGAACGCAACGCCGAGGCCGCGCGGCGCGACCTGATGCGCATCTGCACCGAGATCCGCGACGCCTGCGAAACCCTGGAAGCCGAGCAGGCGGGCAGCGGCCGCATCGCGGGCGCCGTCTACATCAGCTGCGCCGGCCGCGGCGGCCCGCATTTCGGCGCGCCCTCGGCCGAGCTGCAATGGCTGCGCCATGCCCTGGGCGAGGTGCCCCTGGTGGGCTTCTTCGCCGGCGGCGAGATCGCCCATGACAAGCTCTACGGCTATACCGGCGTGCTGACGGTGTTCCTGCAGCCGTCATGAGCCCACCGCGCATCCCTCCGATCCAATGCCTGCAGGCCTTCGAGGCGCTGGCGCGCCTGCGCAGCGTGAGCCTGGCGGCCGAGGAGCTGAGCGTCACGCCCAGCGCCATCAGCCACCGCATCCGCCAGCTGGAATCGCAGCTCGACCTGAAGCTGTTCGCGCGCGACTTCACCCTCACCGAGGACGGCAAGGCCTATCTCACGCCGGTGCGCCAGGGCTTGAAGTCGCTGCAGCAGGTGCCCGGGCACGCGGCCCACAAGCCCAGCGGCGTGCGCCTGCGCCTGGCCGTCACGCCCACCTTCTCGCGCCAGATCCTGCTGCCCAAGCTGGCGCTGTTCCGCCACGCCTACCCCGAGGTGGAGCTGAGCATGCAGGTCTCGATCCCGCTGCTGGACGTGAAGGGCGAGGACGCCGACCTGGAGATCCGCTACGGCATGGGCCCCTACCCGGGGCTGGAAGCCGTGCGCGTGCTGAGCGACGAGCTCACCCCCGTGTGCAGCCCCGAGTACCTGCACGAATTCGGGCCCTTCGAAGGCTTCGAGACCAGCGCCGAGATCGGCCGCGCGCGCCTGATACGCAGCCCCCTGGATCCCTGGAGCACCTGGTTCGCCGCGCATGACATCCAGCTCGACGAGCCGCGCGCGGGCGCGCAGTTCAACGACGTCGGCCTGGTGCTGGACGCCGCCGCGGCCGGCTTTGGCGTGGCCCTGATGCGCATGAAGCTGGGCACCATGTGGCTGGACAGCGGCCGGCTGATACGCCTGTCCAGCCATACCGTGGCCTCGCCCTACCACCACTTCCTGTGCTGGAAGCCCGGTGCGATGGAACGCTGGGAATGCGCGGCCTTTGCCGACTGGCTCAGGCGCGCGCTCGCTTAAACAAAGCGACTGAACCGGGCCTGACAGCGGCCCTCATGGTTGACCCTGTGTCGGTCCGCCGTTTGAAATTTGCTCAAACGCGGCCATGCTAGCTTTCACGCACGGCGGGCGGCCTGCGCCCCACCATCCGTCCCAATCGAACTAAGACGGAGACAAGCCATGATCTGGCAGCAGGTATACAACCCTTTCGACAACATGCTGCTCAGCACGCTGATGGCCGCCGTTCCGGTGGTGGTGATGCTGCTGGGTCTGGGCGTGTTCCACCTCAAGGCGCATATCGCCGCCGCGGCCGGCCTGGCCAGCGCGCTGGCGATCGCGGTGTTCGCCTTCGGCATGCCCGCCGGCATGGCCGGGCGCGCCGCCATCCTGGGCGGGCTGACCGGCCTGCTGCCGATCGGCTGGATCGTGCTCAACATCATCTTCCTGCACCAGCTCACCGAGCAGAACGGCAGCTTCAAGGTGCTGCAGGATTCGATCGCCGGCATCACCCAGGACCGGCGCCTGCAGCTGCTGCTGATCGCCTTTGCCTTCGGTGCCTTCTTCGAGGGTGCGGCCGGCTTCGGCACGCCGGTGGCGGTGACCGCGGCGATCCTGATCGGCCTGGGCTTCTCGCCGCTGGCGGCCTCGGGGCTTTCGCTCATCGCCAACACCGCGCCGGTGGCCTACGGCGCGCTCGGCACGCCGGTGATCACCCTGGCCAAGGTGCATGGTTACGACCTGATGGCGGTGTCCGGCATGATCGGCCGCCAGCTGCCCTTCTTCTCGCTGCTGGTGCCCTTCTGGCTGATCTGGGCCTTCGCCGGCCGCAAGGCGATGTGGGAGATCTGGCCCGCCATCCTGGTGACCGGCCTGTCGTTCGCGATCCCGCAGTACCTGGTCTCCAACTTCATCGGCCCCGAGCTGGTGGACGTGATCGCCGCGATGTGCTCGATGGCGGCGCTGGTGGGTTTTCTGCGCGTCTGGCAGCCCAAGCGCATCTGGACCTCGGTGTCGCTGCGCGGCCATGAGGCCGACGGCGGCGAGGCCAAGGCGCCGCAGGCCCCGGCCGTGCATCCGCGCGCTGCCGTGGTGAAGGCCTGGACCCCCTGGGTCATCCTCACCGCCTTCGTGTTCGCCTGGGGTCTGCCGGTCACCAAGACGGCGCTGAACGGCATCTACGCGCCCAAGTTCGCCATCGAGGGCCTGCACAAGCTGGTGCAGAAGGTCGCACCGGTGGTGGCCACGCCCGCCACCGAGGCCGCCGAGTACACCTTCAACCTGCTCTCCGCCACCGGCAGCGGCATCCTGCTGGCCGCCATCATCGGCGGGCTGGTGATGGGCTATGGCCTGCCGGCGCTGCTGCGCCAGTTCGGAAAGACGATCTGGCTGGTGCGCTACTCGCTGCTCACCATCGTGCTGATGCTGGCCCTGGGCACGCTGACGCGCTACTCCGGCCTCGACACCACCCTGGGCCTGGCCTTCGCCACCACCGGCGTGTTCTACCCCTTCTTCGGCACCCTGATGGGCTGGATGGGCGTGGCGCTGACCGGCTCGGACACTGCCTCCAACGTGCTGTTCGGCGGCATGCAGAAGGTGGCGGCCGAGCAGCTCGGGCTCAACCCCAATCTGATGGGCGCGGCCAACAGCTCGGGCGGCGTGATGGGCAAGATGATCGATGCCCAGTCCATCGTGGTGGCCTCCACCGCCACGCGCTGGTTCAACCATGAGGGCGACATCCTGCGCTATGTGTTCTTCCACTCGATCGCGCTCGCCTGCCTGGTCGGTCTGCTGGTGACGCTGCAGGCCTATGTCCCGCCCTTTACGCTGCTGGTGCACTGAGCGGCGCTACAGTCGGAGCCCATGTCGCCTCACCCCACCACCCAAGCCGAGCTGGTGGCAGCGCTGCAGCCGCTGCTGCCCGCCCATGCCCTGCTGTGGACGCCCGAGGACACCACGCCCTATGAGTGCGATGGCCTGAGCGCCTACCGCCAGCGCCCGCTGGCGGTGGCCCTGCCCGAGACCGAGGCCCAGGTGGCGGCGCTGCTGCAGGCCTGCCACCGGCTCAAGGTGCCGGTGGTGGCGCGCGGCGCCGGCACCGGGCTGTCGGGCGGCGCGCTGCCGCACGGGCAAGGTCTGACCCTGGCGCTGGCCAAGTTCAATCGCATCGTCGGCATTGATGTGCTGGCGCGCACGGCGCGGGTGCAATGCGGGGTGCGCAACCTGGCCATCTCCGAGGCGGCGGCGCCGCATGGCCTCTATTACGCGCCCGACCCCAGCAGCCAGATCGCCTGCACCATCGGCGGCAATGTGGCCGAGAACTCGGGCGGCGTGCACTGCCTCAAGTACGGCCTGACCCTGCACAACGTGCTGCGCGTGCGCGGCTTCACGGTGGAGGGCGAGGCAGTGGAGTTCGGCTCCGAGGCGCTGGACGCGCCCGGCCTGGACCTGCTGCCCCTGGTGGTAGGCAGCGAGGGCATGCTGGCGGTGATCACCGAGGTGACCGTCAAGCTCACCCCCAAGCCGCAGCTGGCGCGCTGCATCATGGCCAGCTTCGACGACCTGCGCAAGGCCGGCGACGCGGTGGCCAACATCATCGCCGCCGGCATCATCCCGGCCGGGCTGGAGATGATGGACAAGCCCATGACCGCGGCGGTGGAAGACTTCGTGCACGCCGGCTACGACCTCACGGCCGAGGCCATCCTGCTGTGCGAGAGCGATGGCACGCCCGAGGAGGTGGCCGAGGAAATCGGCCGCATGCAGGCCGTGCTGCTGGAAAGCGGCGCCACCCAGGTGGCGGTGAGCGCCGACGAGGCGCAGCGCCTGCGCTTCTGGAGCGGGCGCAAGAACGCCTTCCCGGCCTCGGGCCGCATCAGCCCCGACTACATGTGCATGGACTCGACCATCCCGCGCAAGCGCCTGGCCGACATCCTGCTGGCAATCCAGCAGATGGAAAAGAAGTACGGCCTGCGCTGCGCCAACGTCTTCCATGCCGGCGACGGCAACCTGCATCCGCTCATCCTGTTCGATGCCAACGACCCGGACCAGTTGCACCGCTGCGAGCAATTCGGCGCCGAGATACTGGAGACCAGCGTCGCGATGGGCGGCACCGTCACCGGCGAGCATGGCGTGGGCATCGAGAAGCTGAACTCCATGTGCGTGCAGTTCTCGCCCGAGGAATGCGCGCAGATGGCGGCACTCAAGCGCGCCTTCGACCCGGCCGAGCTGCTCAACCCGGGCAAGGTCATCCCCACCCTGCACCGCTGCGCCGAATACGGCCGCATGCATGTGAAACGCGGCCTGCTGGCCTTCCCCGAGTTGGAGCGCTTCTGATGCAATTGTCCGATCTGCGGGAACGCGTGCGCGCGGCGGCGGCCAGCCAGACCCCGCTGCAGGTGCGGGGCCAGGGCAGCAAGGCCTTCTACGGCCAGCAAGCCGGCGGTGAGCTGCTGGACATGCGCGGCTTCACGGGCATCAGCAGCTACGAGCCCAGCGAGCTGGTGGTCAGCGTCAAGGCCGGCACCCCGATCGCCGAGCTGGAGGCCTTGCTGGCCACGCAGAACCAGCACCTCGGCTTCGAGCCGCCGCGCTTTGGCGGTGGCGGCACGGTGGGCGGCATGGTGGCCGCGGGCCTCTCGGGCCCGGCGCGCGTCAGCATGGGCAGCCTGCGCGACCATCTGCTGGGCGTGGCGATGCTGAACGGCCGCGCCGAGGCGCTCAACTTCGGCGGCACGGTGATGAAGAACGTGGCCGGCTACGACGTCTCGCGCGTGCTGGCCGGCTCGATGGGCGTGCTGGGGCTGATCCTGGAGGTCTCGCTGAAGGTGCTGCCGCGCCCGGTGGCGATGGCGACGCTGCGCTTCGATCTCAGGCAAGACCTGGCCCTGCAGCAGCTGAATCGCTGGGGCGGCCTGCCCCTGCCCATCCATGCCAGCGCCTGGTGGGATGGTGCGCTGGTGCTGCGCCTGGCCGGCGCCGAGGCGGCGGTGCGCGCGGCGCATGCGCAGCTCGGCGGCGAGGTGATTCCCGAGGCCATGGCGGCCGCCTTCTGGCAGGGCCTGCGCGACCACAGCGACGAATTCTTCCAGGGCGCCGAGCGCGCCGTGCAGGGCGGCGCCAAGCTCTGGCGGCTTTCCCTGCCCAGCACCGCGCCGGAACTGAAGCTGCCGGGCGAACAGCTGATCGAATGGGGCGGCGCGCAGCGCTGGGTCACCACGCCCCTGCCGGCCGCGCAGCTGCGCGAGGCGGTGGCGGCGGCGGGCGGCCATGCCACGCTGTTCCGCTCGCTGGACAAGTCGGCGGGGGTGTTCACGCCACTATCGGCCCCGCTGCTGCGCATCCATCGCGAGCTGAAGAAGTCCTTCGACCCGCAGGGCATCTTCAATCCTGGGCGTCTCTATCCGGATCTTTGATGCAAACCCAACTCGCCCCCGAATTCCAAGGCACGCCCGCCGGCGAGGATGCCGAGGCCATCCTGCGCCGCTGCGTGCATTGCGGCTTCTGCACCGCCACCTGCCCGACCTACCAATTGCTGGGCGACGAGCTGGACGGCCCGCGCGGCCGCATCTACCTGATCAAGCAGGTGCTGGAGGGCGCCACGCCGACGCGCAGCACCCAGCTGCACCTGGACCGTTGCCTGACCTGCCGCAACTGCGAGAGCACCTGCCCCTCGGGCGTGCAGTACGGCCAGTTGCTGGAGATCGGCCGCGCCGTGGTGGAGGCCAAGGTAGAGCGCCCCACCGCCGAACGCGCGACGCGCTGGGCCCTCAAGGAGGGCCTGACCTCGGCCGCCTTCGGTCCGGCGATGAAGCTGGGCCAATGGTTCCGCCCGCTCGTGCCCAAGGCCTTGCAAGACAAGGTGCCCGGCCCGCAACCCGCGCATGCGCATGACTGGCCCACGCGCACGCATGCACGCAAGGTGCTGATGCTGCTGGGCTGCGTGCAGCCGGCCATGATGCCCAATATCAACAGCGCCACCGCACGCGTGCTGGACGCCGCCGGCGTGCAGACCGTGGTGGCCGACGGCGCCGGCTGCTGCGGCGCGATCCGCAGCCATCTGGGCGACCACGAGGGCGGCCTGGCCGACATGCGCCGCAATATCGACGCCTGGTGGCCGCTGGTGCAGGGGCTCACCGCCGCCGGCAAGGTCGAGGCCCTGATCATGAACGCCTCGGGCTGCGGCGTGACGGTGAAGGAATATGGCCATGCGCTGGCCCGCGACCCCGCCTATGCCGAGAAGGCCAGGCGCATCAGCGAGCTGTGCGTGGACCTGAGCGAATTCCTGCCCGGCCTGCTGCCCGCGCTGCAATCCAAACTGGGCCAGGCCAAGGCCCGCGCCAAGCTGGCCTACCACCCGCCCTGCACGCTGCAGCACGGCCAGCAATTGCGCGGCGGCGTCGAGGGTCTGATGCGCGCGCTGGGCTACACCATCAACCTGGCGCCCTGCGACAGCCACCTCTGCTGCGGCTCGGCCGGCACCTATTCGGTCCTGCAGCCCGAGCTCTCCAAGCAGCTGCGCGATCGCAAGCTCGAGGCCCTGGCACCGCTGCAGGCGGAGGCCATCGTGTCGGCCAATATCGGCTGCATCCAGCAGCTGCAGTCCGCCAGCCGCACACCGGTGCGGCATTGGATCGAGGTCTTGGACGCCGATCTGCGTTCTTGAGCGCCGCCCGCGCACCAACGCTGCGCCACTTGTGCGCATAGCGCCAAACCGGGTGGAAACCCGCGCCTGCATAGAAATGGTTCTTTACACAATGGCGCCAACCTTGAGGAGGGGAAGCGGCCAGCCAGCATGGCCAGCTGGGTGAAACAAGAACAGGTTCACCGCATCAAGAAACAGGCCGGGCCTTCTTGCCAACGCAAGGATGTCCGGCCTACTTATTTCTGGCGGCCTTGCTGCGCGATACTGCGCGCGCCCTTCCCTGTCACACCCTCCGCCATGGCCCGCCAAGTACTGTTCCGCTCGCCCCTCCCGCACGGCGCCTCCGCCGCCCTGCTGCTGGCCCTGGGCCTGCTGAGCGCCTGCGCCAGCCCGCCCGCTACCCCTGCCAAGCCCAAGCTGCTGGTCTTCATGGTGGTGGACGGCCTGCCGATGCGCCAGGTGCTGGGCTACCGCGACCAACTCCAGCCCGACGGCTTCCGGCGCTTCCTGGACCAGGGCGCCTGGTTCGCCAACGCGCATTACGGTCATGCCCATACGGTGACGGCCGCCGGGCACGCGACCATGCTGACCGGCGCCTACCCGCAGCGCAGCGGCATCATCAGCAATGAATGGGTGGACCCCAAGACCCGCGGCCAGGTCTACAACACCATGGACGCCGACTACCAGTACATCGGCAGCCCGACCGCGCCGCTGGCCGGCACCAGCCCGCGCATGCTGCTGGCCGAGACGGTGGGCGATGTGCTGCGCGGCGCCGACCCGGCCGCCAAGGTGATCGGCATCTCGGGCAAGGACCGTGGCGCCATCCTGCCGGCCGGCCACAAGGGCACGGCCTATATGTATATGGGCGAGAGCGGCCAGTTCGCCTCCAGCACCTATTACATGCAGAGCCACCCGGCCTGGGTGCAGCGCTTCAACGCCGCCAAACCGGCCGATGCCTTATTCGGCAAGAGCTGGTCGCCCGTATTGCCCGGATATGACTGCCCCCAGGCGACTGCCGCGCAGTCGCCGCCCCCCGAGGGGGTCAAGCAGGCTCAGGGCGGCCCAGCGCCTGCTTGCGCCTACGCGCGCTCGGTGCCCGACGGCCAGCCCTGGCAGAGCAATGCCGGCAATGGCAACCGGCTGCCCGCCGTGCTGGGCGCCGGCATGGACGGCCCGGGCCCGCGCTTTTACGGCAACATCCTGCCCTCGCCCTATGGCGACGAGCTGACCCTGGCCTTCGCGCGCGCCGCCATCGAGGGCGAGGCCCTGGGCGCCGACGCCAGCCCCGACATCCTCAGCGTCAGCCTCTCCAGCCACGACTATGTGAACCATGCCTTCGGCCCCGAGTCGCGGCTTTCGCACGACCATGTGCTGCAGCTGGATCGCCATCTGCAGGCCTTCTTCCAGTACCTGGACGCCAGGCTGGGCAAGGGCAACTACATGGCCATGCTGACGGCCGATCATGGCTTTGCCGACACGCCCGAATGGGCTAGGACACAGGGCCGCGACACCGCCCGCCTGCCCGGCGCGCAGCTGCTGGCCTTTGCCAACGCCGGTCTCGGCAAGACCTTCGGCGAAGGCCCCTGGGTGACCCAGCTCTCGGCCATGGGCTTGTTGTTCGACGAGGCGCTGATCGCCGCGCGCGGCCTGCGCCCGGCCGCCGTCTACGCCGAGGCCAAGCGCGTGATGCTGCAAATGCCCGACGTGGCCGCCGTCTACACGCCCGACGAGCTGGCCGGCCAGGAGCCCGGCACACCGCTGCTGGAGCAGATGCGCAAGTCCTGGCACCCCGAGCGCGCCGCACCGGTGCAGGTGATCATGAAGGAGGGCCGGCTGTTCGGCTCACGCCCGGTGGGCAGCTCGCATGGCACGCCCTACGCCTACGACACCCATGTGCCCATCCTGGCCTGGGGCCCCGCCTGGGTGGGCCGCGGTGAGGTGGCGCAGCGCGTCGAGGTGGCCGACATCGCCCCCACGCTGGCGGGCATCCTGGGCCTGCGCGCGCCGGCCCAGGCGCAGGGCAAGCCCCTGCCCCTGCCGCTCCAGCGTCAACCCTGATCGGAACACCCTTGCTGTTCAGCTGGTTCGAGCGCCTCGTCCATCCCTTCCCCGAGGCCGCGCCCGCGCAGCCGCCGGCAGGCTTCTTCCGCTTCGTCTGGGCCGGCACGCAGGGCATGCGGGCGGTGATCCTGGGCGTGACCCTGCTCACCGCCGGCATCGGCGCCTTCGAGGCGCTGCTGTTCGCGATGCTGGGTTCGGTGGTGGACTTCCTCAGCCAGGTGCCGGCCGAGCGGCTGTGGGCCGAGCACAAGGACCGGCTCGCCCTGCTGGCCGCCATCCTGCTCGCCAGCCCCTTGCTGATCGCCCTGCAGGCGATGTGCAAGTACCAGGGCCTGTCCAGCAATTTCCCGATGCGGCTGCGCTGGCTGTTCCACCGCCACCTGCTCGGCCAGAGCATGAGCTTCTTTGCCGACGAGTTCGCGGGGCGGGTCTCGGCCAAGCTGATGCAGACCGCGCTGGCGGTGCGCGAATGCGTGCTCATCGTCACCGACATCCTGGTCTTCATCACCATCTACTTCCTCACCATGCTGGGCGTGGTGGGCGGCTTCGATGCACGCCTGCTGCTGCCCTTCCTGGCCTGGCTGCTCTGCTACGTGCTGGCGCTGTGGTTCTTCGTGCCGCGCCTGGGCAAGGCGGCCGCGGCCCAGGCCGATGCGCGCAGCCTGATGACCGGCCGCATCACCGACGCCTATACCAATATCTCCACCGTCAAGCTGTTCTCGCACAGCCAGCGCGAGGCGCTGTTCGCACGCGGCGCGATGCAGGAGTTCCTCGCCACGGCCTATCGCCAGATGCGGCTGATCAGCGGCTTCGAGGTCATCAACCACGCGCTCTCGATGGGCCTGATCGCCAGCACCGCCGGCGCCACGCTGTGGCTGTGGTCGCGCGGCGAGGTGGGCGTGGGCGCGGGGGCGGCCGCCACCGCGATGGCACTGCGCCTGAACGGCATCTCGCACTGGATCATGTGGGAGATGGCCAGCCTGTTCGAGAACATCGGCACGGTGCAGGACGGCATCACCACGCTCTCGCGCAGCGTCGCCATCCAGGATGCGCCGGGCGCCGCGGCGCTGCAGGTGAGCCAGGGCGAGATCCGTTTCGAGCATGTGGGCTTCGCCTATGGCGGCAAGAAGCAGGTGCTGAAGGATCTGCAGCTGCTCATCAAGCCGGGCGAGAAGATCGGCCTGGTGGGGCGCTCGGGGGCCGGCAAGTCGACGCTGGTGAACCTGCTGCTGCGCTTCTACGACATCGAGCAGGGCCGCGTGCTGATCGACGGCCAGGACATCGCCAAGGTGACGCAGGACAGCCTGCGCGCCCAGGTGGGCATGGTGACGCAGGACACCTCGCTCTTGCACCGCTCGGTGCGCGACAACCTGCTCTACGGCCGCCCCGACGCCAGCGATGCGCAGATGATGGCGGCCGCCGAGCGCGCCGAGGCGCATGAATTCATCCTCGCGCTCAGCGACCCCAAGGGCCGCAGCGGCTATGACGCGCATGTGGGCGAGCGCGGCGTCAAGCTCAGCGGCGGCCAGCGCCAGCGCGTCGCGATCGCGCGCGTGATGCTCAAGGACGCCCCCATCCTCCTGCTCGACGAGGCCACCAGCGCGCTCGACTCGGAGGTCGAGGCCGCCATCCAGCGCAGCCTCTACCGGCTGATGGAGGGCAAGACCGTGGTGGCGATCGCGCACCGCCTCTCCACCATCGCGGCGATGGACCGGCTGGTGGTGATGGACCAGGGCGAGATCGTCGAGCAGGGCAGCCACGCCGAGCTGCTGGCCCAGGGCGGCCTGTACGCGCGGCTCTGGGCACACCAGAGCGGCGGCTTCCTGGGCGAGGAGGCCTGAGCTCGTGGCCGGCCGGGATCAGCGGCCGCTGATCTCGCCCGAACCGCTGATCTTCTGCGTCAGCTTGGGGCGGCCGGCATAGCTCAGGTCGCCGCTGCCGCTAAGGTTGGCATCGAGCTGCTCCAGCACGCCCAGGCTCAGGTCGCCACTGCCGGACAGCTGGGCCTTGGCCGCACGGCCGCTCAGGCTGGCGGCGCTGACGTCGCCGCTGCCGCTGAGGCTCCAGTTCTGCTGCTCGGCACGGCCGGCGATGTGCACATCACCCGAACCGCTGATGCTGGCGCTGAGCTCGCGCGCCTCCAGCAGGCCGATGTCCAGATCGCCCGAGCCACTGATGTTGACGGCGAACTGCTCGGCCTTGAGCTGGTCGATGGACACATCGCCCGAACCCTTGATCTGCACCGCGTTCAGCTTGCGGAATCCCAGCATCAGCCGCGGCGGTTTGCGGGTGGTGAAGCCGGCGCCGCCCTTCAGCGCGATCACCAGCGCATCACCGTCCAGGCGGGTCTCGATCAGCGGCTCGATATTGTCCTCGGCGCTGATGCTCAGCGTCTCGGTCGCGCCCTGGTTCAGCTGCACGTCCAGCGGCCCCTCGATGCGCAGCTTGCTGAAGCTGCCGATCTCGCGCTTCTTCTCCACCAGATTGCCCGAACCCTTGATGCGGCCGGCGTTCGGGCCGTACTGATGGGTGGAACCCAGGGTGATGGCCAGGTGCTTGGCCTCCTGCTTGATGCGCAGGGTCCAGTCGGCCTCGCCGGCACTGGCGGCCAGCGAACAGGCCAGCAGGCCCAGCCCCATCATCCATGACTTGTTGATTTGCATTGCCGTGCTCCAGCTGCTTGCCACGCTCCGCACTGTGCCCGAGCACCCAGCGCCGGCCACCTCGCTTGCGACGATCTGCATCTTGGCCGCCACAGGCTGCAGGCTTGACATACGATCACGCCATTCATGCGGGGAGCAGCGATGAAGTGGGAAGGCCAGCGCGAGAGCGACAACGTCGAGGACATGCGCGAGCAGCAGAGCGCCGGCAGCCCGATGCTGGGTGGTCGCGGGCTGGGCCTGGGCGGCATCGTCATCGCCCTGCTGGCCTCCTGGGCCTTCGGCATCAACCCGATGACGGTGTTGGGGCTGCTGGATGGCGGTCAGGCGCTGCCGCAGAGTCCGGGCGCGCAGGCCAGCAAGCCCGGCCCCAAACCGCAGGACCCGGGCGCGCGCTTCGTCGCCACCGTGCTGGCCGATACCGAAGACGTCTGGGGCGGCTACTTCGGCAGCAAACAGCAACGCTACGAGGCACCCAAGCTGGTGCTGTTCAGGGATCACTGGCCCACCGGCTGCGGCACCGGCGAGGCGGCCATGGGCCCCTTCTACTGCCCGGCAGATCGCAAGGTCTATATCGACCTGAACTTCTATGCCACGCTGCGCGACCGGCTGGGCGCACCCGGCGATTTTGCCCAGGCCTATGTGATTGCCCATGAGGTGGGCCACCACCTGCAGAACCTGATGGGCACCACGGACAAGCTTGAGCAGGCACGTGCGCGCGTGTCGCAGACCGTCTACAACGCCTTGAGCGTGAAGCTGGAGCTGCAGGCCGACTGCTATGCGGGTGTCTGGGCCTTCCATTCACAGCGCAGCAAGGACTGGCTGGACCAGGGCGATATTGCCGAGGCCCTGAATGCCGCCTCAAAGATCGGCGACGACACCTTGCAGCGCCAGGCCCAGGGCCGGGTGGTGCCGGAGAGCTTCACCCATGGCAGCAGCGCGCAACGCGTGAGCTGGTTCAAGCGCGGGCTCGCGCAGGGCGAACTCGCGGCCTGCGACACGTTCAGGGCGAAACAGCTCTGACTGATCAACATCAAACGATACTGAGGGTAAACCCTCGGTATCGTTTTGAGTAACCGTGCACGCCTTGGCACAGCGCAAAGTTCACCACCCGTTCGAGGGGTGAGTTCGGCTATCTCGGTGAGGCTTTGTGTGAAACACTGCCATCAAGAGTCGGTCCGCTCGGTTTAGCATCGTCTTCATCAGGTTAGCCCTCGGCGGACCGCACCATAGCTGTCGAAAGCAGAGTCATGAACATTCCTAGCGAAAATCACAAGCCGCAAGAGCCCGACACCGCTCCGGCAGAGGTCGCTGAGGCTCAGACCTTGGCTTCCGCGCGCCGGCGTCGGCTGATCAAGCTGGGGGCGATCACGCCTGTTGTGCTCACCGCCGTCAGCCGCCCCGTGCATGCGGCCGGCACCTGCGTCAATCCTTCCGGCTTTATTTCCGTTACGACCTTCAACAGCCGCCACCCCGGCGCGACGGTTTGCACCACGAACGGCCCGAGCTTTTGGAAGGGCAAGATCACCAACAGCGCCCCCTACACGAGCAAGTTCAAGGACGTATTCGGAGGCAGCTATTCAAACAGCGTGAAACTCTCCGACGTTTTGAACGGGGCCACCACCGAGTTTGATCGCTACTGCGTCGCCGCATACCTGAATGCCAGCGCGGGGGGCTTCTCGATCACCGTCAACCAGGCGCGCGGTTTCTGGGCGACGATCAAAGGCACGACCCTGCCCGCCGGCATCAGTGCCTATCCCACCGTGGTGCCGGCCTGGGACGAGCCCTTGGCCCTGATCTGGCTGAAGAGTCAGATGTCCGCCTGAGCCATCTCCCCGGAGCGATCTCACCGCGATGGCGGGCTGCTACCTGATTGCACCGGGCGTGAGCTGGCGCAAGCTGGACGACGACACCGTCGTCTACGTCGAATCCCGCTTCGAAACCCATTTGCTGAGTTGGGCCGCCGGTGCGGTGCTCGACTGCCTGGACCAGCCGCGCGATTTCGACGCGCTTCGACAGGTCTTGCTCGGCAGCGATGAGCCGGATCAGGCGGCAGCCCCGGACGAAATCGCTGCGCTCGAGACCCTGCTGCAGGAACTGCTGCGCCTGAACGTGCTGGCCGAAACCCCATGCTGACACTGGCCCAGTTGCCAGAAGGCATGCTGCGCCACCGTCTGAGCGGTGACGGGCTGCGTCTGCGCACCGGCCCCCTGGTGTTCTGCATCCGTTCAAAAGTGCCCGAGGTCCTGCAAGGCCTCACCAAGCTGTACGGGCATTACGAGGTGGTCGATGCCGACACCTTTGCCGACTTCCACATCGCCGTGCAACACCGTGCCGGCCTGCGGCGCTGGCTGCGCCCGCAGCTGTCCTTCCTGATCGATGGCGACGATGCCTTCGCGCCCCTTCCTGGCGATCAGGGCATGCCCATGCTCGAGTGGGGCATGAACTGGTGCATCTCGGGCTCCTGCCATCAATACCTGATCCTCCATGCCGCGGTACTGGAGCGCAACGGCCGCGCGCTGGTGATGCCCGCCCCCTCCGGCTCGGGCAAGAGCACGCTGTGCGCGGCCCTGCTGTTCCATGGCTGGCGCCTGCTCTCGGACGAACTGGCCCTGATCGACATGGGCCACGGCCAGCTGGTGCCCCTGCCGCGCGCGGTGAGCCTGAAGAACGCCTCCATCGATGTCATCCAGCGCTTCGCCGGCCCCGACCTGCAGTTCGGCTCCATCGTGCACGACACCAGCAAGGGCGTGGTCGGCCATTTCAGCGCCCCCGCCGAAGCCTTGCGCCGCGCCGAGGAGCTGGCCCGCCCCGGCTGGGTGGTGTTCCCGCGCTACGTGCCAGAGGCGCCGGCACTGTTGACGCCCGTGTCCAAGGGGCGCTGCCTGATGCGCCTGCTCGACAACGCCTTCAACTACAACGTACAGCAGCGCGCCGGCTTCGAACGCCTGGCGGAATTCGTCACCGCCAGCGACTGCCACGAGTTCAGCTATGGCTCGCTGGACGAGGCCGTCGCGCTGTTTGACAGGCTCGCCAGCGGCGCGCCCGTGACGGAGGCGCTGGCATGAGCGGGCTGACACCACGCGCGGACCTGGCCCTGTGGGCACTCAAGCACCCCGAGCGCCTGCCCACGCTCGACATGCCCAGCTGGGAACTGCTGATCCGCCAGGCGCGCCGCGCCGATGTGCTGGCGCGCGTTGCGGCACGCCTGCAAGCGCACGGCCTGCTCGAGGCCGTGCCGGCGGCACCCCGCAGCCATCTGCAGACGGCGCTGACCCTGGCCCGGGCCCAGGCCGGCGAAGTCCGGCGCGAGGCCATGCTCATCTGCGCCGCGCTCAGCCAGCTCGACATCCCGCTGATCTTCCTCAAGGGCGCGGCCTATGTGCTGGCCGGCCTGCCCGCCGCCGAAGGCCGGCTGTTCTCGGACACCGACATCCTCGTGCCCAGGCAGTCCATCCAGGCGGTCGAAGGGCATCTGATGATGCACGGCTGGATGGGCGGCCACCATGACGACTACGACCAGCACTACTATCGCGTCTGGATGCACGAGCTGCCGCCGATGGAGCATGTGCAGCGGCACACCGTGCTGGACGTGCATCACAACATCCTGCCCTTGACGACGCGCCATCCACCGGATGCCGCGCTGCTGCTGCGCGACGCCCGCCGCGTCGAGTCATGCCCGGGTGCCAGCGTGCTCGCGCCGCCCGACATGGTGCTGCACAGCATGACCCATCTGTTCCACAACGACGACCTGAGCCACGGCCTGCGCGACCTCTCGGATCTGGATGCGCTGCTGCGCCACTTCTCCGCCCTGCCCGGCTTCTGGGAGCAATTGCTGGCACGCGCCGCTGCGCTCGGCTTGCAGCGCTCGCTGCACTACGGCGCCTGGGCCACCCAGACCTTTTTCGACACGCCCATGCCCGCCGATTTCGCGGCGCATTGCCGCGGCATGGGCCCGTCCTGGCCGGTCTCCACCTGGATGCCCATGCTCTGGCGCCGCGGCCTGCGCACGCCGCACGCCAGCGCCTCCCTGCCCGGCACCGGGCCGGCCCAGCTGGCGCTGTACATGCGTGCACACTGGCTGCGCATGCCGCCGCTGATGCTGGCCCGGCATCTGAGCGTCAAGGCCTGGAAGCGGCTCAGCCCGGACAAGCCGGCCCCCGCCACCGCCGCGCCCTAGCAGGGCAGTGGGCCGGCGGGGCCACGGTCAGTTATTCTGCTCACATGAACCGACCCAAGCCCTTCTCGATGATCCGCGAGTTCCACCTCGCCGATTGGTTCACCCTCGCGAATGCCTTCTGCGGCATGGGCGCACTGTTCTCGGTGATGACCTATCTGCAGACGCAGCAGCTGCTGCACCTGCACTACGCCTGCGCGCTGATCCCGGCCGCGCTGGTGTTCGACATCCTCGATGGCCGCATCGCGCGCTGGCGCCAGCAGAGCTCGGTGCTGGGGCGCGAACTCGATTCGCTGGCGGACGTGATCTCCTTCGGCGTCGCGCCCGCCGCCATCGCCTACGGCTTCGGCATGCAGGGCCTGTGGGACCGCATCATCCTGGTGTTCTTCGTCGCCTGCGGCGTCTCGCGCCTGGCACGCTTCAACGTCACCGCCGAGGCACTGTCCGAGGGTGGCGACAAGGTCAAGTACTTCGAGGGCACGCCCATCCCCACCTCGCTGCTGCTGGTGCTGGCGCTGTGGTTCGCGGCCGCACAGGGTGCGGTGGGCAGCAGCGAACTCTGGGGCGGCAAGCTGCTCATCGGCGGCTTCACCCTGCACCCGCTGGTGCTGATGTTCGCCGTCTCGGGCTCGCTGATGGTGAGCCGGCTGCGCATCCCCAAGCTCTAGGCCGAGCTCCAGGGCCTGGCTGCGCTGCAGCCGAATTGACACAGTCCGCGCATATCCCCCTTTTGGGTGAGCCCGATGGCGCTAGAGTCGGAGCACGCCATCTTGAGGAGTTCGCCATGCGGATGAATAGCATCAAGACACGTCTGGTGATGCTTGCGCTCCTGTTGCTGATCCTGCTGGCCCTGGTGGGCGGCTGGGGCATCAGGGCGCTAGGCCAGATGGAGGCCGCGCTGGACACCGTCTACAGCGACCGCGTGGTGCCGCTCAAGCAGCTCAAGCAGGTCTCGGACGCCTACGCGGTGAACGTGGTGGACACCACACACAAGGTGCGCGCCAAGAGCCTGGATGCGGCCAGCGGGCTGAAGCTGGTGAACGAGGCCGAGCAACTGGTGGCCAAGCAATGGGCCGCCTATACGGCCACCAAGATCGAGGGCAATGAGGCGCTGCTGCTGGCCAAGGCGCAGTCGCTCAAGGCCGCCGCCCAGGCCGCCACCGCCAAACTCAAGGAGATCCTGCAGGCGCAGAACGCGGACGCGCTGGAGACCTTCGCCAGCAAGGAGCTCTACCCCGCCATCGACCCCTTCACCGGCGCCGTCTCGGATCTGGTGGACGAGCAGCTCAAGGTCGCCGAGCAGGAATTCGCCGAAGGCGAGAAGACCTACAAGCTCTCGATCTGGGTGGTGCTGATCACCTTCGCGGTGGCGCTGGCGGCGGGCGTGCTGCTGGCCTGGCGCATCATCGCCTCCATCACGCGGCCGCTGCGCGAGGCCCTGCAGGTGGCCGGCATGATCAGCAACAAGGATCTCAGCGCCCGCATCCAAATCAGCAACGACGACGAGATGGGCCAGCTGCTGGCCGCCATGCAGAGCATGCAGCAGCAGCTGGCGCAGACGGTGAACCAGATCCGCGACAGCGCCGTGGCGGTGTCGGGCGCCTCGGGCGAAATCTCGCTGGGCAGCAATGACCTGAGCGCGCGCACCGAGCAGCAGGCCGCCTCGCTGGAGGAAACCGCCGCCTCGATGGACCAGATGGCCGCCGCGGTGAAGAACAATGCCGAGACCGCCGGCAAGGCCAACGAGCTGGCGCACCAGGCCTCGCGCACCGCCGAGCGCAGCGGCGAGGCGGTGGGCCGCGTGGTCACGACCATGGACGAGATCAATGGCAGCTCGAAGAAGATCGCCGACATCATCGGCGTGATCGACGGCATCGCCTTCCAGACCAACATCCTCGCCTTGAATGCCGCGGTGGAAGCCGCGCGTGCCGGCGAGCAGGGCCGTGGCTTCGCGGTGGTGGCCGGCGAGGTGCGCACGCTGGCCCAGCGCAGCGCGCAGGCCGCACGCGAGATCAAGGCCCTGATCGGCGACAGCGTCAGCAAGGTCGAGAGCGGCTCGCAGGTGGCGGCCGAGGCCGGCCGCACCATGGAAGAACTGGTGGGTCAGGTGCGGCATGTGACCACCATGCTGGGCGAGATCTCCACCGCCACGCGCGAGCAGAGCGCCGGCATTGCCCAGGTCAACACCGCCGTCTCGCAGCTCGATCACAACACCCAGCAGAACGCCGCCCTGGTGGAGGAATCGGCCGCCGCTTCCGAGAGCCTGAAGCAGCAGGCGCGCGCGCTGGCCGACATCGTCGGCTCCTTCAAGCTCGGCTAGGCCTGATCCTGAGCGCCCAGATCACGCCCGCCACCAGCAGCGCGATGCCGGCCAGGGTCAGGGCTTGCGGCGCCTGACCGCGCAGCACAAAGGCATAGGCCAGGGCCGAGAGCGTCTCGAACACGATCAGCTGGCCCACCAGGGTGGTGGGCAGGCGCTGGCTGGCCTCGTTCCAGCACAGCGTGCCGATCCAGGAGGCGAACAGGCCCACCGCCAGCATCAGCCCCATATAGGCCCAGGGGCGCGGCCCCAGGGGCAGGGTGAACTCGCGCGCCAGCAGGGGCAGGCCCACGGCCTGCAGCAGCGCGATCAGCGCGAAGGCCAGCAGGGCCATCGGCAGGGTCACCAGGCCCTGGGCCGTGGCCCAGGCACGCGGGCTGCGCTCGGCATGGGCGCGCAGCCAGTCGGCATTGCGGATCGGATACCAGGTCCAGCAGGCCACCGCCACCACCGCCAGGCCGGCGCCCTGCGCATAGCGCCGCATGTCGCCGGCGCTGCTGCCGGCCAGCGCCGCCAGCTCCACCTGGTTGACGCAGGCGATGCCGGCGGCGATCAGGGCCAGCGAGGGCAGCAGGCGCAGCCAGGGCAGGCGGCCGTCGCGCGCATGGTCGCGGATGTTGGAGCTGATCGCGATCACCACCGGCAGGGTGCCGATGATGACGGTGGGCAGGGGCCCGCCGGCGCGCTGGATGGCGGCCGCCAGGCAGAGGTAGTAGATGAAGTTGCCGATGGCGCTGAGCTTGAAGGCCTCCAGCCAGTCAGCGCGGCCCAGCGCGCGCAGCTCGCGCCGGTCCATCAGCGCCAGCGGCAGCGCGATCAGGCCGAAGGCCAGATAGCGGCCGGCCGCCAGCATGGCCGCCGGGTACTCGTGCAACATCAGGGGCGCGACAAAGACCAGACCCCACAGAAGGCCGGCCGCAAGGGCAAACAGGACACCAGCAAACATGCGCCGATCTTGCCCGCCCGGGCCGGCGGCGTCTTGTACGGGATTGCGCTCAGGCCTGACGCAGCAGCTGCGCCGCCAGCACCAGCATGGTCAGGCCCACCAGCGCGTCCAGCCATTGCCAGGCGCGCGGCCTGGCGAACCAGGGCGCCAGCCAGCGCGCGCCAAAGCCCAGCGCGGCAAACCACAGCAGGCTGCCGCTGGCCGCGCCGGTGAGGAACAGCGCGCGTACTGCGCCGGGCTGCTGGGCGCCCACCGAGCCCACCAGCAGCACCGTGTCCAGGTAGACATGCGGGTTCAGAAAGGTGAAGCCGGCCAGCTGCATGAGGGCCTGGCGCAGCGTCACCGAGGGGCCGGCACCGGCCCGCAGGCTCTCCGGCCGCCGCGCCCGCCAGAGTGCGCGCAGGCCGTAGACGATCAGAAAGGCCGCACCGCCCAGCGTCAGCCAGCGTGCCAGCGCCGCCTGCTGGCTGATCATCGCCGCCAGGCCGAGCACGCCAGCGGCCATCAGCAACGCGTCACTCAGGCCGCAGGCCAGCACGATAGGAAACACATGTTCGCGCCGCAGGCCCTGGCGCAGCACAAAGGCGTTCTGCGCACCGATCGCGACGATCAGGCTCAGGCTCAGGGCCAGGCCGCTCAGGGCACTGGAAGCGAGTTCGGAAGGGGGATGCATGGGGGCGCAGCATGCCCGCGGCGGCAGCGGGGCGCCAGTTAGACTTGCTTCACCCGCTGCAGCAACGCTAACGAATCCAGGCCCTGGCATGCTCGACTACTCCCTGCTCGCCGCCCTGGCCGCCGTGCTGCGCGAGGGCAGCTTCGAGCGCGCCGCGCGCAGCCTGCATCTGAGCGCCTCGGCGGTTTCGCAGCGCATCAGGTTGCTGGAAGAGCGCATGGGCCAGGTGCTGGTGCAGCGCGGCCCGCCCTGCACGGGCACCGAGGCCGGCCTGCGCCTGGCGCGCCACGCCGAGCGCGTGGGCATGCTGGAGCAGGACCTGCTGGCCGATCTGCCCGCGCTGGCCCCCGACGCGCAGGGCCGCATCACCCTGCGCCTGGCCATCAATGCCGACAGCCTGGCCACCTGGTTCATCGCCGCCGCGGCCGAGATCGCCGCCAGCGAACCGGTGCTGCTGGACCTCAGCCTGGAGGACCAGGAACATACCGCCGAGCGGCTGCGCAGCGCCGAGGTGCTGGCCGCCGTCACCGCCCTGGCCGCGCCGGTGCAGGGCTGCCGCAGCCATGCGCTGGGCGCGATGCGCTACATCGCCACCGCCAGCCCCGCCTTCGCGCGCCAGCATTTCGCCGCCGGCCTGACGGCCCAGACCCTGGCCGCCGCGCCCTGCCTCAGCTTCAACCGGCAGGACCGCCTGCAGGCGCAATGGGTGCAACAGGAGCTTGGGCAAGACCTGACCCTGCCCACGCATTGGTTGCCCGCCAGCCAGGCCTTTGTGGACGCCGCCTGCGCCGGCCTGGGCTGGGGCATGAACCCGGCGAGCCTGGTGCGCGAGGCACTGGCCGATGGCCGGCTGGTGGCGCTGGGCGCGCCGCTGCGGGTGCCGCTCTACTGGCAGGCCAGCCGCCTGGCCCTGCCGATGCTGGAACGCATCACGGCCCGGGTGCTGGCCGCCGCCCGGGCCACACTTGAGCCTGGTAGCGCCCCGGCGTGACGCCATAGCGCCGCAGGAAGGTGCGATTCAGGTGCGCCTGGTCGGTCAGGCCCACGGCCGCGGCCACCGCAGCGGGCGCCTCGCCCTGGCTCAACAGCCGCTTGGCCTCGAACAGGCGCAAGGCCATCAGCGCCTGCTGCGGCGTGGCATGGCGCTGCGCCTTGAAGCTGCGCAGGAAGTGGAAGGGGCTCAGCCCCGCCACCGCGGCCAGCTGCTCCAGGCTCAGCCGCTCATGCAGATGGGCACGCATGTAGTCGAACACCGCGCCGTAGCGCAGCGCCGCCGCGCTGCCCTCGCTGCGGCCGCCCACCCGCGCATGACGGTGCAAGGCCTGCACCAGCTGCAGCAGCTGGCTGTCGAAGGCGAGCGGCTCCTCGGCATGCCAGAGCCCGGCAATCAGCCCCGCCACCTCGGCCGCGCTGCCGGCGTCGTGCGCCACCGCGGCGTCAAACCACCAGGCCTCGCCGCCGCTCAGCTCGCGCAGCACCGGCTCGTCCAGGTACAGCATGCGGTAGCCCCAGCCGGCCTCGGTTTCGGCCTGGCCGGTGTGCAGGTCTTCGGGATTCATCAGCATCAGGGTGGCGCGCGGCGCCAGATGCTGGCCGCCGCGCCACAGGAAGCGCCCCACCCCGGCGGTGATCGCGCCCAGCCCATAGGCCTCGTGCACATGGGGTTCGAAGCGATGGTGCAGGATGCTGGCGTGGTACAGCTCCACCCCGGCGCGGTGCGCGGGGCGGCGGTACTGGGCCCGGTCGGTGGCCTCTTCAAACGGTGGATGCGGCGCGGCCATGCCGCATCATGGCAGATACGTCAGGCGCGCAGCGGCAGCCCGGTATTGCGCAGCAGGGCGGCCTCGGCGCCGCGCACCAGCTCGGTCCCGCTGGCACCCATCTCCGGGAACGCGGCAGCCCCCATCACCAGGCGGACGTAGAGGTGGTGCTCGTCGACGCCATAGGGCCCGCCCAGCGCCTTGTGCAGGCGCGCCTGCACCAGCTCGGCCTCCTTGCGGCCGGCATTCATCAGGATCACGCCAAAGCGCTGCTCGCCCAGCGTGGCCACCACATCGCTGCCACGCACGCGTGCACGCAGGCGCGCCGCCACCGCCTGGCGCAGCTTGAGCAGGGCCGTGCCGGCCAGCGCATCGCCCTGCGGCGGATGCGGCCAGGCGTCGATCAGCAGCACGCCCATGCCCTTGCCGAAGCGCCGGCTCTGCGCCAGCTCGCGGCTCACCAGCGCGGCGAAATGCTCGCCATCGGGCAGGACGATCGGCTCACAGGCCACCGCCTGGGCCTGGCGGGCCTCCGGCGGCGAGGCGACCGGCATGACGGGGCTGGAGGAAGGGCTGGCGCTCACGGGCAATCCTTGTTGGATCAAGACGGGTGAGAACGAAACGGCCGACCAGCATTCCCTGAGCCGTGCCCGGGACCTCCCTGTCCGGCCCACCACTCCGCTCTCTCTTGATAAAACGCAGCGCCGCACCCAAACCCGACAGGCGCAGCCAATTTTTTTTCCACTGCCGGTCAGGCCGGGCGGCGGGGGCGGCTAGAGTGCGCTCAGCTTCCCCGCTTGCCCATGCCTTCCGAGATCACCACCCTGCTGCGCGCCGCCCAGTCCGGCGACGCCCGGGCCGCCGACCAGGCCATCGCCCTGCTCTACGCCGACCTGCAGCGCCTGGCGCGCAGCCGCCTGCGCCAGAGCGGCGAGCTGACCCTGCTGGATGCCACCGGCCTGGTGCACGAGTCCTATCTGCGCCTGCAGCAGCAACAGGGCAAGCTGGACTTCGCCGATCGGAACCATTTCCTCGCCTACGCCGCGCGCGTGATGCACAGCGTGGTGGTGGACCTGGTGCGCGCCCGCGAGGCCGAGCGCCGCGGCGGTGGCGCCGCGCATGTGACGCTCAACACCGCCATCGCCGAGCTGCCGCCGCAGCGCGACGACGAGATCCTGCGCGTGCACGAGGCGCTGGAAGAGCTGGCGCGCCTGGAGCCGCGCCTGGCCCAGGTGGTGGAGATGCGCTACTTTGGCGGCCTGCTGGAGGCCGAGATCGCCGCGGCCCTGGGCATCACCGAACGCACCGTGCAGCGCGACTGGCAAAAGGCGCGCCTGTTCCTCTCCCTCTCACTGCAATGAGCGCCACGCCTGCGCCCAAGCGCGAAATCGACAAATCCCGCTGGCCCGAGCTGAGCCCGCTGCTGGACGAGCTGCTAGACCTGGAGGAGCCGGCCGCGCGCGCCGCCCGCCTGGCCCAGCTGCGCGCGCAAGACCTGGCCCTGGCCGAGGACCTGGAAGAGCTGCTGGCACGCGACGCCGCGATGGCCCGCGCCCCCGTGCTCGACAGCCCGGTGCTCGCGCAGCTGGCCCAGCTGCCCACCCTCAAGCCCGGCCAGCAACTGGGCCCCTATGCCCTGGAGCGCGAGATCGGCCAGGGCGGCATGGGCACGGTCTGGCTGGCGCGCCGCACCGATGGCCGCTACGAGGGACAGGTGGCGGTGAAGTTCCTCACCTCCGGCCTGCTGGGCCGCGGCGACAGCGGCCGCTTCGCGCGCGAGGGCCAGATCCTCGGCCGCCTGGCCCATCCGCATATCGCCCGCCTGCTCGACGCCGGTGTGGCGCAGGACGCCGGCCCGCCCTATCTGGTGCTGGAATACATCGACGGCCAGCCCATCGACCGCTTCTGCGAGCAGCAGGCCCTCGATGTGCGGGCGCGCGTGACGCTGTTCCTGGACGTGCTGGCCGCCGTGGCGCACGCGCACAACCGCCTGATCCTGCACCGCGACCTGAAGCCCTCCAACATCCTGGTGAACCAGGCCGGCGAGGTGAAGCTGCTGGACTTCGGCATCGCCAAGCTGCTGGGCGACGCCACCCAGCCCGCCGCGGCCACCGAACTCACCCAGCAGGCCGGGCGCGCCTTCACGCTGCAGTACGCCGCGCCCGAACAGGTGCAGGGCGGCGATGTCACCACCGCCACCGATGTCTATGCGCTGGGCGTGCTGCTCTACCTGCTGCTGAGCGGCCAGCACCCCACCGCGGGCGCGATTGCCAATGACGACAGCCCGCTGGCACGCATGAAGGCGGTGCTGGACGTGGAGCCGCGGCGCCTGTCCGAGCAGGCGCGTGGCACGCTGGACGCCAGGCGCGCGCGCGAGCTGCGCGGCGACCTCGACACCATCGTCGCACGCGCGCTCAAGAAGGCCCCGGCCGAGCGCTATGCCAACGCCGAGGCGATGGCCGCGGATTTGAAGCATTGGCTGGCGCACGAGCCCATCCAGGCGCGGCCGGACAGCGCGGGCTACCGGATTGCCAAGTTCGTGCGGCGGCACCGCATCGGCGTGGCCGCGGGCACTTTGGCCGGCTTGGCGGTTGCGACCGGCGCCGGCGTGGCGCTTTGGAAGGCCCGCGAAGCGCATCAGCAGCGCGTGCAGGCCGAGAGCCTGATCGAGTTCATGCTCGGCGATCTGCGCAAGAAGCTCGAGCCGGTGGGTCGGCTCGACGTGCTCGACGCGGTGGGCGAAAAGGCGCTGGACTATTACGCGCAGCAGGACCTGGGTCGCACGGACGCCGACTCGCTGGGGCGCAGGTCAAGGGCTCTCCATCTGATGGGTGAAGTGGCACTGAAGCAGCGCAAGTTCGAGCCCGCGGCGCAGCTGTTCGCGCAGGCCGCCGATAGCACCGGCGAGCTGCTGGGCCGCGACCCAGACAATCCGCAGCGCATCTTCGACCACGCGCAAAGCCTTTACTGGCTGGGCGACATCGCCTGGCAGCGCCGCCACATGGACGCCGCGCGCACCCAGTTCGATGCCTATCTGAACCTGGCCAACCGTCTGCATGGCATTGACCCCGCCAATCCCAAGTGGCGGCAGGAACAGGCATTTGCGCGCTGGAATATCGGCGTACTGCTGGTGCGGGGCGGCCAGCCGCGGCAGGCTTTGGACGCGCTGCTGGAGGCCAAGGCGGACTGGGTCGCACTCATGCGCCAGGACGCGTCCGTCGCGAACGACCTGATCCGGACCCTGGGCTGGCTCGCGGAGGCCCAGGAGGTGCTGGGGCAGTTCACCAACGCCTTGCAGACGAACCAAGAAAAACTGGCTGCCATTCGCGGCCTGCCCGAGCTGGATCGGCACCGCGAGTCGCAGCAACTGCTGCATGCCACGCAGGTCGCGATGAGCCGGCTCTATCTCAGCGTGGGACGCCCCGATGAAGCGGTGGACGCTGCCAAGCAGGCCTGGGATGGTTATCGAAGCCTGGCGGCGCTGGACTCGAGCAATGTCGAGGCCTCGGAAAACCTGGCCTTGGCCGGCCTGCAGTTGGCCGAAGTCTGGCTCGCCACCGGCCATGGTGGGCCGGCCCGCGCGCTTGCGCAGGAACTTTCCGCCAGCGTTCTGCAGCTGCGCCAGGCATCCGGCCCGATGCCCGCCCGCCGCACCACCCTGGCAGCACGCTGGCTAACGATCAGAGTGCAGCTCAGCAACGACGCCGAGCTTGCCGCCCAGCGCAATGCATTGAGTCAATTCCTGCAAGAGCGCAGCCCCCTGGCGGCCGACAGCAAGCAGCTATGGGCGTTTGCGAGCGCCGAACTGGCCCTGGGCGATGCCTTCGCGCAAGGCGCGGCGCCTGGCGACGCCGCGCTGCATTGGGAGCGTGCCTACAAGATCAGCCGGCAAATGGTCGATCCTGACGGCAACGCCGAGCCCCGCGTCAATTGCCTAACGGCGCATGCGCTGCTGCGGCTGGGGCGCCCTCAAGAAGCGCGTCCGTTCGCCGAAAACGCCTTATCCGCCAGCTACCTGCATCCCATGAATCTATGGCTGAGAGAGCGCCTGCAGCTGGCGGCGGCACCCCCTTAGCCCCCAACCAGCGAGATGTCCATGACAGCCGACAGCGAAGCCAAGAAGACCCAGTCGATCACGGTGAACTATTCGCCCGGCAGCCCGCAGCCGTGGAGCGCCAATCCGGATCCGCTCACCGTCAAGCACAAGGGGGTGACCCTGTTGTTCAATCTGCTTGCACCGGCGCCCTGGGTGCTTTCGACCACCAAGCCCATCGTCATCAGCGGTGACGGCGCCAGCACCGAATTCGGCCCCGTCATCCGCAACAGCGACAGCCAGGCATCGGTGCTGGACAACAACACCAAGAAGGCCTACTTCAAGTACACGGTTTACGTCACCGATTCAGTCTCTGGAAAGGAAGAAATCTACGACCCCGGCATCAACAACGATCCGGATTGAGCTGCCGAGCGCCTGGGCAGGCAAGGCCGCGCCGGACAATGCGCCGTCGCTACCACTTCCGCCCTTGCCCATGAAACTCCTGATCCTTGGCGGCACCCAATTCCTGGGCCGCCACTTCGTTGACGCCGCGCTGGCGGCCGGCCACGAGCTCACGCTCTTCAACCGCGGCAGCCGCGCCGGCCTCTTCCCCGAGGTCGAGCAGCTGCATGGCGACCGCCTGCAGGACCTGAGCGCCTTGCACGACCGCCGCTGGGATGCCGTGTTCGACGCCGGCTGCTACCTGCCCAGCGCCGCCCAGCGCGCCGCCGAGACGCTGCGCGATGCGGTGGAGCATTACTGCCTGATCAGCAGCATCTCGGTCTATCCGCACATCGATGCCGACACGGTGGAGAGTTCGCCTGTGGCGACGCTCAGCGCCGCGCAACTGGAGGCCGCCGAGGCCCAGGCCAGCAGCGGCTCCTCGCAGAACGGCGGTGGCTATGGCGCGGCCTATGGTGGCCTCAAGGCCTTGTGCGAACAGACCGTGCAGGCCCTGCTGCCCGACCGCACCCTGGTGCTGCGCCCCGGTTTCATCGTCGGCCCCTACGACTTCAGCCCGCGCCTGCGCTACTGGCTCACGCGCCTGGCCGAGGGCGGCGCGGTGCTGGCACCGGGCCGGCCCGAGCGCGCCGTGCGCATGATCGACGCGCGCGACATCGCCGACTTCGCGCTGCGGCAGGCCGCCCAGCGCCGCTCCGGGGTGTTCAACACCGCCGGCGCCGACGGCCTCAGCATGGGCCAGCTGCTGCAGGCCGCCAACATCGCCTGCGGCGCCAGCGCGCAGCTGCACTGGCGCAGCGACGCCGAGCTGCTGGCCGCCGGCGTGCAGCCCTTTGCCGACCTGCCCTATTGGCTGCCCGAGGCCGACAACGCGATGATGGAAATCCGCGACACCACCGCCCTGGCCGCCGGCCTGCAGTATCGGCCGCTGGCCGAGACGCTGCACGACACCGCCGCCTGGCTGCGCGGTGAACCGGCGCAGGCGCCGCAGGGTCTGGCGCGCGAGCGCGAACGGGCGCTGCTGGGCCTGGACTAATCAGTGTCCCGCCCCCAGGGCAGCGCCGCGCCGCCGCCCTTGCGCTCCTGGTTCTTGCGCGTGCGCAGCACCGCCTCGAAGGCCTGGTTGGCGCCATTCACGATGCTGACCAGCAGGCTCTGCACGTCCTCCTGGCTGAGCGCCGCGGCATCGGGCCGGAACTGCTTCAGCGCCATCGCCAGCATCTCGCGCGACACCGCCATATGCGTGGCCGAGACGACGAACATGGCGGAGAACAAATCGGGGTAGAGACCGCACAGGGTCTTGATGTGCTGCAGGGCCAGCGCCGGTGGCACGCGCGTGGCCGGATCCAGCCAGCTCAACGCATCCAGCGCGGCCGCTGGTTCAGCGGGCTGTGCCTCCAACGGGCCATCGACCGGGTCTGACATGGCAGCGCCCATGAAGTTGCGGCATACGTGCTTATCGGCGTCTGCGCCAGCGACTTGAGTCATTCCGCCCCCCGCCGCCGGGCGCCGCGCCGGCAAGATCTGATGCGCCACCCGGTTTGCAGCGCCGTGCGTTGACGCGCCACGTTATCCCCAGGGTGTTTCGTCCGACTCAGGATCGAGAATGACGATGCTTCAACGTCAAGCCCGTCAGAGGATTGCGAGAGGGAGGGATAGACCATGCTTCGAGGTGTCAACGACGGCCTGCGCCGCTGTTTCCAATACTGCCTGTTCGGGCTGCTGGCCGGCATTGCCGTCCCGGCACAGTCCGCCAACGCCGAATTTCAGGCCCCCACGCCGGCCTGGGTGAAGGTCGTCGAGCCGCCGGCAGCCGATGCCGAGCCGATCGCGCAGGTTCGCCAGGGCGTGGAGTACCTGCTGTCGGATGTACAGGTACGCGTCGATGCGCAGGGCCGTCAGCAATTCCGCCATTACGCGATGCGGGCGCTCAACGAGAAGGGGCTGGAGAACATTGCGAATCTGGAGATCCGCTTCGACCCCGCCTTTGAAAGCCTGAAGCTGCACGGCATCACCATCCAGCGCGGCGGCGTGCGCATTCCCAAGCTGGCCAGCGCCAAGCTGCGCATCCTGCAGCGAGAAAAGGAGTTGGACTACCTGATCTTCGACGGCAGCAAGACCGCCCATGTGTTCCTGGACGACGTGCGCGTCGGCGATACGGTGGAGTACGCCTATTCAATCACCGGCAGCAACCCGGTGTTCGCGGGCAAGCAGTTCGGCCAGTTCGATCTGCAATGGTCGGCACCAGTAGCCAAGCTGTATGCCCGCCTGATCTGGCCCAGCGCGCGGCCGCTCGCCATCAAGGCACTCAACACCGACCTGCAACCGCGCCACCAGGCTGGTACCGAATACAGCGAGTACGAGTGGCTGTTGAACGGTCAGACCGCCCGCCGCCTGGACGCCGACACGCCCGCCTGGTACGACCCCTACCCTGCGGTGCAGTGGAGCGAGTACGCGCAATGGGGCGAAGTCGTGCAATGGGCCCTCCCCCTGTATCGGACGCCTGCCAACCTGCCGTCCAAATTGCGGGCCGAGGTGGAACGCATCGCCGCACGGCATGCGGGGCCGCGCGAACGCACGGCGGAAGCGCTGCGCCTGGTGCAGCGCGAGATCCGCTACCTCGGCGTGGAGGTAGGTGCGAACTCGCATGCACCGAATGCACCGGCCCTGGTGTACGCACGCCGCTTTGGTGACTGCAAAGACAAGACCCTGCTTCTGCTCACGTTGTTGCGCGCACTCGATGTGCAAGCCGATGCTGCGCTGGTGAACACGCAGCTACGCCAGGGCATTGCCGCCGGCCTGGCGCGGCCATCGGCTTTCAACCATGTGCTGGTACGGGCCAAGATCGACGGCCGGCCCTATTGGCTCGATGCAACGCGCAACACCCAGCCAGGGCCGCTGGAAAACATGGGCCAGACGAGCTTCGGGCTGGCCCTGGTGCTCGCGCCGCAGCAGCGCGACCTGCAGGACATGGCATTGAGCCCGGCCATGACCGTGCAGCGCAACGTACATGTGCTGCTGGATGCGCAGGCCGGCGTGGGTGAGGCCGCAACCATGACGGTCACCACCACGCTGCAAGGCCAGAGCGCCGAGCAGCAGCGTAGCGCCCTGGCGAGTGAGAACCGCCAAGAATTGCAGCAGCGCTACCTGAACTTCTACGCGCGTCATTACCCGGGCATCGCGATGCTGGCACCCTTCGAGGTCAAGGATGACGCGGATAGCAATCGGCTGGAACTCGTCGAGCACTATCGCATCGACGACTTCTGGGTCCACGAAGCCAAACGCAAGCGCCGGGAAGCCAGCATCGAAGTGCCCGAGCTGCTGAGCTATCTGCGCGCGCCACAAGAGAGCAAGCGCGACACGCCACTGGCGCTCGCCCACCCGCAGGACCTGACGCACGAGGTCGAGCTCCGGCTTCCGGAAGACTGGACGATCAAGAGCGAGACCGAGCTCATCGAGGATCCTGCCTTCGTGCTCAAGCGCGAGATCAAGGCCGAGGGGCGCACGCTCAAAATCGTCGATGGCTTCCGTTCCTTGCGCGATCACGTGGAGCCGGCCCAGGTGGCGGACTATGTGGCGGCACTGGATCGTGCACGCAATCTGGTCAACTACGTGGTCTACAAGGGCGACACCCTGCCGCCAGTGAGCGACGCCGCCGCTGGCAGTTTCAACCTGCCGCTGGCAATGACCGGCCTGATGTTGACCGGCTTGTGGATCTGGATCGCGCGGCGCTTGTGGGCCTGGGACCCTGCGTCGGCCGCGCAGGCGGCGGATCCCGCCCTGGCCGGCATGGCAGGCTGGCTGCTGCTGTTGGCGCTGTCGCTGTGTCTGCAACCGCTCATTGCCCTGCGCAACCTGCTGAACGCACTGCCAGCCTTCGGCGTCGAACGCTGGGCGGAATTGACCGTACCGGGCGGCGCGGCCTACCACCCCTGGTTGGCCGCGACCCTGATGGGCGAAATGGCGCTGATGACGGCGAAGCTGGTCTTCTTCCTGCTGCTGGCCCTGCTGTTCTACCGGAAGCGCCGCAGCTTTGTCCCTCTGTACATCGGGTTGATGTGGACCCTCCTGGCACTCACCGTCGGCGATCACCTGCTCGCGTCGCAGATCCCGGTGCTCGACCAGACGAAGCATGACAAAGAGATCACCGAGCTGGCGCGCAGCGCGCTGCTTCTGGCGCTCTGGACGGCCTACCTGAAACGCTCGGCACGCGTGCGCAGCACCTTTGTGCGCCAGCATGGCGCGGCGCCGCCAACCGCCGCGCCGGCCCCACCCTTGCCGGCCCTGGAGGCCGCAGCCGACTGAGCCTTGCGGGCCGCGTGCCTCAGTCGCTCACCACTGCCTGTTCAGAGGTGAACACCAGGCGGCCATTGGGCAATACCGTCACGGCACTGGGCGCGTTGATGGCCCCGCCCGCGCCCGGCCTGAGCGCGGCAATGCCGCGCTGCCCGACCACCGTGCTCACGATGCCGGCGGCATTGATGCGTCGGATCGCGTGATTCTCCTGGTCGGCCACGAAGAGATTGCCCTGCTGATCGAAGGCCAAGCCGACCGGACGGTTGAAACGCGCGTAGGGGATCTGATCGTCGGCGTAGGCGGGTGAGTTCAAGGCGCCCGCGAAGGTGCTGACCTTGCCATCCGGCATGACCATCCGAATCGCATGGTTGTACTGGTCGGCCACATAGAGATTGCCCTTGGCGTCCAGGGCCAGACCGAGCGGATAGCTGAAGCGTGCTTGCTCACCTTGGCCATCTGCGGCGCCGCCCTGGTTGCTGGCTTTGCCGGCCAGCGTGCTGACCCGGCCATCCGGGGTGATCTTGCGAATCGTCTGGTTGAAGGTGTCGGCCACATAGACCGTGCCGTTGGCATCCACTGCGATGCCACTGGGCTGGAAGAAGCGCGCCTCACTGCCCTGGCCATCGGCACTGCCCGACTGCCCGGGCGCACCAGCCAGGGTACTGACGATGCCGGCGGGGCTGATCTTGCGTATCAACTGGTTGTAGGCGTCCGCAACGTAGAGGTTGCCGGCAAGATCGCGCGCCACCGCCGCGGGCCCGGAGAACAGGGCCGCGCGAGCGGCGCCGTTGACGAAGCCCGAGACGTCGCCGGCCCAGGTACTGACCGTGCCATCGCTGCCAACCCGTCTGATGCGTGAGTTGCTCTGATCCGCCACATAAACAGCGCCGCTGGCGTCGCTGCTCAGGCCCGTTTGGCCCAAGTAGAAGCGCGCTTGGCTGGCATCACCGTCGATCTTGCCTGACTGCGGGCCGCGACCCGCCAAGGTGCTGACATCACCATTGCCGGCAAACTGCCGCAACGTGGCGGAGGCATATTCCACGAACACCAGATTGCCGTTGGGCATGCCTATCATGCCCATGCCACCATAGATCGTTGCCGCACGCCCGTTGCCGTCACGGCTGAGGGCATAAAGCCCCGAGTAGTCCGGCCCGCTCACGGCGGTCACGGCCATGCCGGCGCTGTTGATGCGCACCAAGCGGCTGAACTCCAGCACAAACAGATTGCCGCGGTTGTCAAAGGCCAGGGCATTGGGCGCATTGAAACGCGCCTCCGTGAGGCGATCGCCCTCGGCCGTGCCCGCCACATCGATCTGACCAGCGAACAGACTTACCTTGCCGGCGGGCGTCACCAGGCGGATCGCCGAGCCGTCGACGACCAGCAGGTTGCCAGCCGCATCAAGGGTCATGGGGCCGATGTTTGAAAATCGCGCCGCGGCGCCCACGCCGTCGGCCTTGCCCAATTGGCCAATGCTGCCCGCCAACGTGCTGACCTGCCCGTTCGGCAGCACCTTGCGCAGGGCCTGGCTCGCGTTGCCATCGCTCACATAAAGCGTACCCGCAGCGTCCAGCGCCAGGCCGCGGATGAAGGAGAAGCCTGCCTCCGCACCCGCCCCGTCCTTGGCCTGACAAAAGACACTGCCGGCCAGCGTCTCGACGACACCAGCCGCCGAGATCTTGCGGACCTGGCACGACTCGCCGACGTACAGATTGCCATCCGCGTCGCCAACCATCTGGTACATGTACTGGAAACGAGCCTCGGCAAGGCTGCCATTCACGACGCCATGACTGTTGGGCTTGCCGGCATAGACCGAGGTCCGGCCATCCGCGTCGACGCGGCGTATCACCGCATTGCCCGTGTCCAACACGAAGTACTGCCCCTGGCGACCAGCCGCCACCGCCCAGGGCATGTTGAAGCGCGCGCTGGCGCCCTGCCCCTCCGCATAGCCTGGCCCACCCGGCGCGCCCGCGATGATGCGCACATTGGCCGCGATCTTCAGGACGGCCGCCTCGCTGGTGGTGCTGCCCGCCGGGTTACTAATCTGCACGCGGTAGCGCGCATCCGCATCGGCCAGGGTCGTGCTGGGCAGCCTGAGGCTGCTGGCGCCGGCACCCGGCACGTTCGCCCAGCTCAGGCCGCCGTCGATGCTGCGTTGCCATTGATAGGCCAGCGGCGCCGTGCCGTTGGCGCTAACGCCGAACATGGCCGCCGCACCGTTGCTGATGCTGGCCGCCTGCGGCTGCGCCGCGATGCTGGCCAGCAGCGGATCGACGGTCAGCACCGCGGGCTGGCTTTCCACCGCGCCCAGCTGGTTGCCCACCACCACGCTGTAACGATCGCCGCTGGCCGCGTAGCTGGCTTGCAGGCCGTAGCTGGCGCCGTTGGCGTTGGCGATCGGCTGGCCGTTGCGCTTCCACTGGTAGCTGTAGGGCGCACTCCCGCTCGCCGTCACCCGCAGCGTCACCGCTGCCAGGTCGCTGACGCTGGTGGAGGCGGGCGCGCTGGTGATGGTCACCGGCACCGGCGTGACCTGCAGTGTCAGCACCTCGCTGCCGAGCGTGCCGGCCGGGTTGCTGAGCATGACCTGGTAGCGCGCCTGGTCGTCCTTCAGGTTCAGCTGCGGCGTCGTGTAGCTGGCCTCGGTGGCGCCGGCAATGACGCTGCCGTCGCGCAGCCACTGGTAGCTGATCGGGCCGCTGCCACCGGCCACCACCGCGAGGCTCAGCGTGCCGCCATCGGCCACGCTGGTGGCCTTGGGCTGGCTGCTGATGCTCAGCGCGATCGGCGTCACCGTCAGCGCAGCCATGTTGCTGCTGGCACTGCCGCCCGGGCCGCTCACCAGCACCTGGTACTTGGCGCCGCTGTCGGTCAGGCTCAGCGCCGGCGTGGTGTAGCTGGCCTGGTTGGCGCCGACGATATTGCTGCCGTTGCGCTGCCATTGGTAGCTCAGCGGCGCCGTACCGCTGGCCGTGACGGTGAAGCTGGCCGTGCCGCCATCGATGACCCGTGCATCCTGCGGCTGCGTACCGATGCTGGGCGCTACCGCCGGTGCCGGCGGCGGCGCGGGCGGCACCGGCGGCGCTTCCGAGCCGCCCCCGCCACCACAGGCGGTGAGTTGGCCCAGGGCCAGGACAAGGGCGGGCAGGGACGGTAGGCGGCGCAGGATGGGCATGGCTGACAGGGGGCGCTGGGCTGGAGGACATCCCGGGGCCATGAACGGCCACGGGCGCACCCGCACGGCGCGCCGCGAGACGCAAACATGCATGCACCACTGACCCTCCCTGACCCCGTTCAAACGCCGCGCCCTCGAAGGGCTGGCGCGCGGGATGCTCGCTTTACTTCTTGTGCGGGCAGTTTAGGCGGGCCGCTCTTTCGCCCTCATCGGTATCAGCCCTGAAGCCTGCGCTTAGACTGGCCGCATGCCCATCACCCCGCCCCTGCATTCCCCCGCCGCCGAGCGCAACAAGCAGCCGATCCTGGATGCCCTGCAGGGCCTGCTGCCCGCCCAGGGCCGGGCGCTGGAGATCGCCGCCGGCACCGGCCAGCATGGCCCTCACTTCATGGCCGGCTTGCCGGCCTGGACCTGGCAGGCCACGGACCTGGAGCCGAGCCGCCTGGAGGCCATCGCCGCCTGGGCCGAGCTGGCGCCCGCCGACGTGCGCGCGCGGCTGCCGGCGCCGCTGCGGCTGGACGTGCTGGCCGAGCCCTGGCCCCTGGACGGGCGGCGCTACGAGCTGATCTTCTGCGCCAATATGCTGCACATCGCGCCCTGGCCCTGCTGCGCCGCCCTGATGCGGGGCGCGGCCCGCCACCTCGCGCCGGCGGGGCTGTTGGTGACCTACGGGCCCTATCTGGAGACCGACGTGCCGACCGCGGCCAGCAACCTGGCCTTCGATGCCGACCTCCGCGCACGCGATGCGACCTGGGGCCTGCGCAGCCTGGACGCGGTGCGTGGCGAGGCCGCAGCCGCGGGCCTGCAGTTGCAGCAGCGCATCGCCATGCCCGCCAACAACCTGCTGCTGGCCTGGCAAGGGCTTCCGGTGGCCTGACCGATACTTGCCCGCTATGACACCCACCCTGGCGCCCGTACTGCCCACCGACGACGCCCTGCGCCATCAGCTGCACAACGAGGTGCACGCGCGCCCGCAGGCCCATATCCGCCTGCCGGCCCTGGTGGTCTATGTGGCGGTGCTCAACGAGGGCGTGAGCCGCGAGCAGGAGCTCGCGCAGCTGCGCCTGCTGCCCGGCCAGCAAGACCTGGCCCTGGAGGCGCTGCAGGGCAACTTCCTGCGCCTGCACATGGAGGGCGGCTTCACGGTGAAGTGGGAGCGCCACAGCGAATTCACGCGCTACTCGATCGTCCAGCCCCTGCCCGCCGAGGCCGGCCTGGACGCCGAGCGCCCGCACCTGGCGCCGGCCCTGCAGGTGGAGCCCGCCTGGCTGGCCGGCATTCCGGGCCGCACGGTGGCGGCGGTGAAGCTGGCGATGCTGGAGCATGAGATCGACGCGCCCGCCGAGGTGCTGGCGCGCGCGCAGCGCTGGCTGGGCGGCGGCGATGTGCTGGCTTCGCAAATGGGTGGAAGGACGGGAGCGGGCCGCGGCGGCATGGGCCATTCGATGGTGGTGACCGATCTGCAGCTGCGCCCCTGCGGCTTCGAACGCATGCTGGTGGTGTTCGCCCCCGGCACCACCGAGACGCGCGCCGGCCGCATCTCGCAGCGCCTGCTCGAGCTGGAGACCTACCGCCTGATGGCGCTGCGCGGCCTGCCCGCCGCCAAGGCGCTGGCGCCGGTGCTGGGCGAGGCCGAGGCCGCGCTGGTGCAGGTGACCGACCAGTTGGTGGTGAAGCAGAGCTCGGAGCAGGATCTGCTGGATGCGCTGATCGCCATCGCCGCCAAGGTGGAACGCGCCACCGCGCAGAACGCCTACCGCTTCTCGGCCACCCAGGCCTATCACGGCCTGGTGCAGCAGCGCATTGCCGAGCTGCGCGAGCGCCCGATCCCGGGCACGCAGACGCTGGGCGAATTCATGCAGCGCCGGCTCTCGCCGGCGATCGCCACGGTGGCCGCCACCGCGCAGCGCCTGGCCTCGCTGTCGGCGCGCACCGAGCGCGCCAGCGCCCTGCTGCGCACGCGCGTGGACATCGCGCGCGAGACCCAGAACCAGCAGCTGCTGGCCAAGCTGACGCGCGGCCAGGAACTGCAGCTCAAGCTGCAGACCACCGTGGAGGGGCTCTCGATCGCGGCGATCTCCTACTACGTGATCAGCCTGCTGCTGTACGGCGGCAAGGCGCTCAAGTCGCTGGGCCTGCCGCTCAACCCCGAGCTGCTGGCGGGCGCCCTGATCCCGCTGGTGCTATGGGCGGTGTGGCGCGCCACCCGGAAGCTGCACGCAAAGCTGCATCACTGACAAGGATGGGCCGCGATCCACGCGGCAACGGCCGCGCGCTCGGCCTCGCTGTAATGCAGGCCCAGCTTGCTGCGCCGCCACAGCACGTCCTCGGCGCTGCAGGCCCATTCCTCGCGCATCAGGTAGCGCAGCTCGATCTCGTACAGGCCGGGGGCCACCTCTTGCCCCAGGTCGTCCGGCCGCACCGAAGCGCCCAGCACGCGCGCGATGCGCGAGCCATAGGCGCGGCAGAGGCGGTGCAGCAGGGGCATCGACAGATAGGGGTGGCGCGCAAACACGGCCTGCTGCAATTGCTCGAAATCCCGGTCCGGGCGGCGCGGCGTACCGATCCAGGCGCTGAGGTCGCCGCCGGGCAGGCTGGCCTTGGCGGTCCAGGGCTTGCGGCGCTCGCCCAGCATCTGCCCGATCAGATCCGCGGCATCCTCGGCGAGCTTGCGGAAGGTGGTGATCTTGCCGCCCCACACGCTGAGCAGCGGCGCGCCGCCCTCGGTATGGGTTTCCAGCAGGTAGTCGCGCGTCACCGCCGAGGGGTCGCCCGAGGCGTCGTCCAGCAGCGGCCGCACGCCCGCATAACTCCACACCACGTCGGCCGGCCGCACCGGCTCGGCCAGGTAGCGGCTGGCCTGGGCGCAGAGGTAGTCGATCTCGGCATGGCTGATCTGCGCCTTGGCCTGGCTGACCAGCGCCTCGTCCGGCAACTCCACGTCGGTGGTGCCGATGAGGGTGAACTCGTGCTCGTAGGGGATGGCGAAGATGATGCGCTTGTCGGGGTTCTGGAAGATGTAGGCGTGGTCGTGCGGGAAGCGGCGCCGCACCACGATATGGCTGCCCTTCACCAGGCGCAGGCTCTTGGTGGCGAGCTGCTCGCCCTGGGCCGGCCGCGCCACCTCGCGCAGAAAGCTCTCGGCCCAAGGGCCGGCGGCGTTCACCAGCGCGCGCGCATGCACCACGCGCTCGCCCTGCGGCGTGGCGATGCGAGCGCTCCAGCCCTCGGCGCTGCGCTGCACCGCGGTGACAGGGCTGCGCGTCAGCACCTCGGCACCCTTGTCGCGCGCGTCCAGCGCATTCAGCAGCACCAGGCGGGCATCGTCCACCCAGCCATCCGAATAGACGAAGCCGCGCGTGAACTCGGGCTTGAGCGGCTCGCCCAGCTTGGACTTGCGCAGCTTCACGCCCTTGGAGCCGGGCAGCACGCGCCGGCGCGCCAGGTGGTCGTAGAGGAACAGGCCGATGCGAATCATCCAGGCCGGCCGCATCGCCGGGTCGTGCGGCATCACGAAGCGCAGCGGCCAGATGATGTGGGGCGCGCTCCGCAGCAGCACCTCGCGTTCCTGCAGCGCCTTGCGTACCAGCGAAAACTCGTAGTACTCGAGGTAGCGCAGCCCGCCGTGGATCAGCTTGGTGCTGGATGAGGAGGTGTGCGCGGCCAGGTCCTGCGCCTCGGCCAGCAGCACCTTCCAGCCGCGCCCGGCGAGATCGCGTGCAATGCCCGCGCCATTGATGCCACCGCCCACCACCAGTGCGTCAAAATGGTCCATCGCCTAACTCTAAGTCATTGCCATGAGCTATTTGCTTGCCCTTGACCAAGGCACCTCCAGTTCGCGCAGCATCGTGTTCGATACACGCGGTCATGTGGTGGCAATGGCACAGCGCGAGTTCCGCCAGATCTACCCGCAGCCGGGTTGGGTGGAGCACGACGCCGAGGAGATCTGGGCCAGCCAGCTGGCCACCGCGCGCGAGGCCCTGGCCAAAGCCGGCATCGCCGCCGGCGAGGTGCTGGCCCTGGGCATCACCAACCAGCGCGAGACCACCCTCTTGTGGGACCGCCGCACCGGCGCGCCCCTGCACCATGCGATCGTCTGGCAGGACCGCCGCACCGAGCCCCTGTGCGCCGAGCTGCGCGCGCAAGGCCTGACCCCGCTGGTGAGCGCGCACACCGGCCTGGTGATCGACCCCTATTTCTCGGGCACCAAGCTGCGCTGGCTGCTGGACCATGTGCCGGGTGCGCGGGCGCGCGCCGAGCGCGGCGAGCTGGCCTTCGGCACCGTGGACAGCTGGCTGGTCTGGAAGCTCACGCAGGGCCGCGTGCATGCCACCGACGTCAGCAATGCCGCGCGCACCATGCTGTTCGACGTGCGCAGCAACCGGTGGGACCAGGGCCTCTGCGAGGCCCTGGAAATTCCTCTTGCCTTGTTGCCCGACGTGTTCCCCTCCGCGCACCCATACGGCCAGGTCGCCGCCGAGCACCTCGGCGCCGCGATCCCGATCGGCGGCATCGCCGGCGACCAGCAGGCCGCCCTGTTCGGTCAGGCCTGCTTCAAGGCCGGCATGGCCAAGAACACCTATGGCACCGGCTGCTTCATGCTGATGCACACCGGCGGCCAGCTGCAGCACTCGCGCAACGGCCTCATCAGCACCGCCGCCGCCCAGGTGGACGCGCAGCCCGCCTACGCGCTGGAGGGCAGCGTCTTCATCGGCGGCGCGGTGGTGCAGTGGCTGCGCGACGGCCTGCATGCCTTCCCCGCCAGCGGCGATGTCCAGGCCCTGGCCGAGAGCGTGCCCGACGCCGGCGGCGTGATGTTCGTGCCCGCCTTCACCGGCCTGGGCGCGCCCTACTGGAACGCCGAGGCGCGCGGCGCCATCGTCGGCCTGACGCGCGGCAGCAGCATGGCGCATATCGCGCGCGCCGCGCTGGAAAGCATCGCCTTCCAGAGTGCCGCCCTGCTGCAGGCCATGAGCGCCGATGCGGTGGCCGCGGGCGGCGCGCCGGTGTCCGAGCTGCGCGTGGATGGCGGCGCCTGCGTGAACGATCTGCTGATGCAGTTCCAGGCCGATCTGCTGGGCATCCCGGTGCTGCGGCCCAAGGTGATCGAGACCACCGCGCTGGGTGCCGCCTATCTGGCCGGCCTGGGCACGGGCGTCTACCAGGGGCTGGAGGAACTGGCCGGCCATTGGCAGACCGAGCGCGTCTTCCATCCCACGCTGGCACGCGAGCGCGCCGCCGAACGCATGGCCGCCTGGGAGCGCGCGGTGCGCCAGGCCACCGCGGCTTGAACACCTCATCCCGCCGATTCGACGCCTGATCGCAGGCGGGCTGCGCGGCGTGGCCGATACACCAAGAATGCGGCACCGCATCGACAGGAGCCGCCCATGAACAAGATCGTGTTTGCCCTCGGCACGCTGGCACTGGCCTGCCTGCCCCTCTGCAGCCAGGCCGCCGCCAAGCCCGAGGTTGAGGTCATGGTGCTGGGCAGTTACCACTTCGGCAACCCCGGCCAGGACATCGTCAACACCCAGGTCGACGACGTGCTGAGCCCACGCCGCCAGGCCGAGCTGCAGGCGCTGACGCGCCAGCTCGCGCGCTTCCGGCCCACCAAGCTGATGGTGGAGCGCGAGGCCGATCAGTTTCCGGGCCAGCAACTGCCCGCCTATGCCGCCTGGCGCGCCGGCCAGCGCCGCGAGGTGCGCAACGAGGTCGAGCAAGTCGGCTACCGGCTGGCCGAGCAACTGGGGCACGAGGCCGTCTACGGCGTGGATGCCGACGGCGACTTCCCCTTCGAGGCGGTGCAGACCTTTGCCAAGCAGCATGGGCAGGAGGCGCAGCTGCAGGCCCAGCTGGACGCGCTGCAACGGCGCAACAAGGCCGTCGAGCAAAGCCTGGCCCATGCCAGCATCAGCCAGTTGCTGGCCGCGTTCAACCGCCCGCAGGCGATCCTGGCAGACCACCAGTTCAACAGCATCGCGCTGCGCTATGGGCGCGCGGCCGAGCAGCCCGGCGCCGAGCTCTATGGCCAATGGGCGCTGCGCAATGCGCGCATCTGCGCCCGCATCGTGCAGCTGAGCCAGCCGGGCGATCGCCTGCTCGTGCTCTTCGGCGCCGGCCACAGCTACTGGCTGCGCCAATGCGTGCAGGAACAACCCGGCTGGAAGCTGGTGGAGGCGCTGCCCTATCTGCAAGGCCGGCGCTGAGCGGCGCGCTCAGGCCGCGATCAGCCAGCCGGTGATGGCGGTGCGTTCGCCTTGCGCAAACGGCGGCACGTAGGAAACGAAGTGCTGCTGCGGCACGCGGAACAGCGAAAGCGAATTGAAGTGCGGGAAGTAGGTCTCCAGCACATCGCCCTGTGGCCCCGTGAAGTGCAGCAGGCCGCCCCAGTCGGCGCGCCAGTTGCGCGTCAGATTGATCACATAGGCCAGGCGCCGGTTCTCGGCGTCCACATGGTCGTCATGCACGACCAGGAAGTTGCCGCGCGTGTACATGGTGGCCTGCGCATAGACCCGGTTGATGTCGGTGACACCGGTGATCCGGCGTATTGACGCCAGGAACTCTTCGTCGGCCATCCATCGCATGAAGCGCGCCAGCAGATGGCTCTCGCCGCGCTTGGCGGCGGCCACCAGCGAGTCGGTGCAGAAGGAGAACTGGAATTCCTGGCTGGCCACCAGGTTGATGCCCTCCACCAGCATGGCGCGCTGTTCGGCGCTCAACGAACGCAGCTGCTCGCCGCTCAGCACGCGGTCGCCATTCACGTCGCGATAGGTCAGCGCCCAGTCGATCTCGTCGACGGCCCGGCTGAGCGCCTCAACCACCGCGGGTTCGAAGAAGTCGCGAATCAGCAAGCGCCCGTCGCGCTGGAAGGCGCGTCCGAGTTGCTCGATATCGAGTTGGGGGTTGATGTACTGCATTGCCTTGCTCGCCTGTAAAAAAGGGCAGGCCCGAAGGCCTGCCCTGTGCTCTCACATCAGCCTGCTCAGAACTTGTAGTTCGCGCGCAGGTAGTAGGTACGGCCCTTGACGTCGGCATAGGTCGGGTCGAAGCCGACCTGGAAGTAGTCTTCCTGGACAGTGACCGGCGGCTTCTTGTCGAACAGGTTGCGCACGCCCACGGTGATGGCCAGGTTCTTGATGCCCTTGTACTGGCCTTGCAGATCCCACAGGTCGTAATGATCGACCTGCTTGACCTTGTCGTAGTCCTCGTAGCCGCTCTGGCGGAAGTAGCGCACGCCGGCCGCCCAGGCACCGGAATCCCAGTCCAGGGTGTAGACCTGCTTCAGACGCACCACCGGACCGCCCTGGTCATACTTGCCCAGGTTGTCTTCCAGCGCGCCGGTCACGACATTGGTCTTCGTGCTCTTGGTCAGGTAAGTACCTTCCCAACCCGGCGTGAAGGTGCCCATGGAGGAACGGAAGCGGTACTTGGCGCTCAGGTCGAAACCGGATGCCTGCTGCTTGCTGAGGTTCTCCAGCGACGCGTTCACGTAGTCCAGATAGCCCTGGGCATTCAGGATCAGGCGGTTCGCGTAGACCGAGGAGCTGGTGGTCGGGCCGGTCTGGTTCTTGTACCAGTCCTTCATGATGTCGTCGCCCGTCAGCGAATCGATGCCATCCGTCAGCTTGATGTCGAAGTAGTCCACTTCCAGGGACAGATCCTTCATCGGCTCGAACACCATGCCCAGGGCGGTGGTGCGCGACTTCTCGGGCTTCAGGTTGGGGTTGCTGTGGTTGATGGCCGTCAGCTGCGTATCGCAATAGTTGGGGTTGGGCTTGTTGGCGCAACCGACCAGCGTGTTGTAGTACGGGTCGTTGAAGTTGCCGGCCAGGTTGGTGCCGGCCGCCGGGGCGTACATATTGTCCAGCGCCGGAGCGCGGAAGCCCTTGCCCACCGAGGCGCGCAGCAGCAGCGTCTTGCTGGGGGTCCAGCGCAGGCTCACCTTGGGGCTGGTGGCCGACATGTCGGGCGACGAGAACTTGCCGTCACGCGACTCGCCCGAGGCACCGCTGTAGCGGTCGGTACGCACCGCCAGGTTCAGCTCCACGTCCTTCAGCACGGGCATGTTCAGCTCGCCGTAGAAGCCCTGCGTCTTGCGCTGACCCTGCACCTTGCCGGCATTGCCCGAGCCACCGACGATGTCGCCGGAGCCGGCAATCTCGGAGTAGCCGTCGAGGTACTTTTCCTTGCGCAGATCCAGGCCCACCGCGACGGCGGCGTTGCCGCCGGCCAGGGCGAACAGCTCGCGCGTCACCGAGAAGTCAAAGCCATCGGTGTCGGTGTGCGAACGGCGGTTCTCACCCGAGAGCTCGGCCGACTTCAGCAGCTTGAGGCCGGCTTCGTCGTTGGGGCCGAACGGGTTCACATTGCCGGTCTTCAGCACTTCCACCAGCTTGGTGTCGGAGAAGTTGCCGGTCAGGAAGGTCTCGACCGCCTTCGACTTGGCCTTCATCAGACCCAGCTTGTAGTCGAAGCCCGCCACGGTACCCTCGGCACCGACCAGGAAGCGGGTCATGTCGTTGGTGGTCTTGGTCAGGCGCTGACCGCCGTCCACCATACGCCAGGCGATGATCAGGTCACCGCGGTAGCCGGGCTGGGCAGCTTCCACCGCCGCGGTGGGGTAGTACTTGCCGCCGGCGGGGTACAGGTAGTCGGGGCGACCGGTGGTGCTGGACGGCGTTTGCGACGAACCGAAGGTGATCTCGTTCTTCGAGTAGGCAAACTCGGTGAACAACATGTGGTCGTTGTTCAGTGCCAGCGTGGCACGTGCCAGCGCGCCGGTACGCTCGGAGGCCGGCGAGATGTCGATCTTGGCGCTGTAGTCGTAACGGCAGTTGGAGCCGCCCTTGAAGCTGTCGGGCGGTGCGCAGTTCGGGAAGCCCGGGACGCCCGGCACGAAGTTGCCTTCGTCCGCGGTATAGGCATTGGCCGGGAAGGTGTTGCCCGAGGACTTCACCACACCGATGTCGGGGCGATTGCCGGTCTTGGAGAACTCGCGGTCGCTGGCCCGGATGACGTCGTACTTCTGGTAGCTGAAGGTGCCCAGGATGTTGAACTTGTCCTTGGCCATGTCGCCAAAGCCGAAACCGCCCTGGAAGCCCGTGACCTTGCCGCCGGTGTGTTGCGGAGACTCATAGGAAGCGGTGATGTCGCCGCCCTGGTAGTCCTTGCGCGTGATGAAGTTGATCACGCCGCCGATGGCGTCGGAGCCATAGGTCGCCGAGGCGCCGTCGCGCAGCACTTCGATGCGCTCGATCGCTGCCAGCGGGATGGCGTTCAGATCCACGCCCTGGCCGGCAAACGGGTAAGGCGTCAGCCGACGGCCGTTCAGCAGCACCAGCGTGCGCTCGCGGCCCAGGCCGCGCATCGAGGCGCCGGTCTGGCCGGTGGCGTTCGAGTCGCCGATCGACTCGCCCATCGAGCGGCCGCCGCCGTTGTTGGAGCTCAGGCGATCCACCAGCTCCTGCACATTGGATGCGCCGGACTTGTCGATGGTCTCGCGGCTGATGACCGTGACGGGCACCGAGGTCTCGGCATCGATGCGCTTGATGGACGAACCGGTGATGGTGACGCGCTCAAGCGAGCTGTCCTGGGCATGTGCCGGCAGGGCCAGCATGCCCGCATAGGCCAGGGCCAATGCGCTGCAAAGGCGGGTTGATTTCAACATGTACTTCACTCCTGCGAATGAGATTGGGGTTCGCTGCGGGACGCCGTTCTGACGCGGCCATTAGGGAAAGCTCCCGCGGCGAGGGAGCCCGGATTTTTGGCCCGCTGCAGTGCAGCAAGCCCCTAGGAAAACCCTTCAAAGTTGCGCCAATGCCGCAGTCCGCCGCCGGACGGTGCCGCCCCATGAAAAAACCCCCTAACACCTGGGGTGCTAGGGGGTGTCGAACGGCATGGGTTGCCGCCCGGATGCGGCGCGCCGGACGCTACTTGAACTGGTAGTTCGCGGTGGCGTACCAGAAGCGGCCGCGCGGGTCGGTGAAGGAGCCGGCAAAGCCGGTGGCGTGCGAGCCGTAGCTGGACACCGCGGTGAACGGCGCAGCCTGGTCGAAGATGTTGCGCGCGCCCAGGCGCAGGTTCAGGCTGGCCATCGGTTTCCAGCTCACGGCCAGGTTCCAGCGGCTGCTGTCCTTGACCTTGTGCTCGGCGGCCACGCCCACGTTGGCCTCCACCAGGCCGGCCGATTCGGTCCAGCCCTTCACGAAGTTGTTCTCCAGCGTCACGCCCCAGTTGCCCAGCGCATAGTCGAAGGCCAGGGTGTGCTGCCAGCGCGGCACCGGTTGCACGCCGGCGCCATCGCCCGCCGTGCCCTCGTAGCTGACGAAGGGCGTGCCCTTGCCGTTCTGCTGCTTCCACTCGGCGATATAGGTGCCGTTGAAGCTGGCCGAGAGCTTGCCCATCTCGCCCAGCGCCCAGCTGCTGCGCACATCCAGGTCCAGGCCCGAGGTCTTGAGCTCGCCGAGGTTCTCCACCGGGGTCTCGATATAGCTGATGAAGCCGTTGGCGAGGCGGTGGATGCGGCCCTTGTACTTGTTGTACAGATCGGTGCTGGCCATGATGGCGTCGCCGCCGATGGTGCCGATCTGGTCGCGCTTCTGGATATGCCAGTAGTCCAGCGCCACGGTGAGGTTGCGCATCGGCTCCAGCACCATGCCGAAGGCGTACTGGCGCGACTTCTCCGGCTTCAGGTTCGGGTCGGAGAACAGGCGCACATTGAACTGGGTCTCGCAGCGCGGGTCGCCCGCAAAGCCGGCCGGGCAGTCGGGGTCGACCAGCGAGTTGGCGGTGTTGGTGAAGGCGGTGGGGCTGTGCACGTCCCACAGCGTGGGCGCGCGGAAGCCGGTGCCCACGCTGGTGCGCAGCAGCAGCTCCTTCATCGGCTGGAAGCGCAGCGCGGCGCGCGGGTTGAAGGTCTTGCCGAAGTCGCTGTACTTGTCATAGCGCAGCGCCACCGTGCCCTCCCAGCCCTTGGCAAAAGGCATCGAGAGTTCGCCGAACACCGCGTAGATATTGCGCGAGGCCACGGTGCGCGGCACCGAGCCCTCGCCGCCGATGTGCAGGCCCTGCTCGTAGTCCGGGTTGACCGGGTTGTCGTTGGCCTTCTCCTTGCGCAGATCGGCGCCCAGGGCCACCGCCATATTGCCGCCGGCCATGGGCATCAGCTCCTTGCTGATCTTGCCGTCCCAGGCGATCGTCGTGCCCTTGGATTCGCGCATGCGCCCTTCCATGCGCGCCGCGTCGAGCAGGGCCGTGCCGTCGGCATCGGTGGGGCCGAAGGGGTTGACCTTGCCGCTGGCCAGGGCGGTGATGAAGCGGCCCTCGTGCAGGTAGTTGAAGTAGTCCAGCGAGCCCTTGGCCTGCGAGAGATTGACGGCGGTGTCGTAGTCCCAGCCGGCCCACAGGCCGCTCGCCCCCACCACCAGGCGCATCTGCTCGTTGGTGTTGTCGTTGATGCGCGGGCCCACGTTCACCGAGCGCATCGCGATCTCAGTCATGCCGTTGCCCAGGGTGTCGAACTGCGCCGGCGTGTAGCCCAGGCTCAGCAGCAGATCGCGCGGGAAGTACTTGCTGTTCACCGGCAGCGCGAACGAGGGGTAGGTGCCGTCGGCCTTCACATGGCCGGCGGTGGAGTCGATCGGCACCGCGGCGGTGCGGCCAATGCTGTGGTTGCGCGCGAACGAGGCCTCGACGAAGAGCTGGTGGTCGGCGTTCAGCGCGAAGGTCAGGCGGCCGAACAGATCGGCCTTGTCGGAGTCGGGCACGTTCTCCTGCATGGCCGGGTAGATGAAGCGGCAGCGCTTCTTCGCCGTGCCATTGGGGGTAGTGGTGCTGCGCACCTGCACGATGGTGTAGTCCGGATCGCAGGCGCTGAAGTTGGCGCCGGCGTTGGCATAGGCGCCCGGCGAGATGTCGAAGTCCACCAGCCGGCCGGGGAAGGCCCGGCCCGAGGTCGGCGGGTCGGAGCCCGGCACCTCGTCGGCATTGCGCAGATAGAGCTTCTGGTCGATGGCGCTCAGCTTGGTCTGCTTCTTCACATTGCCGGTGACCAGCAGGTTGTAGCCATCGGCGCCCAGATTGCCCATGCCGAAGGCCAGGCTGGCGCCGGTCTCGCGCCCGCCTACGCCCTTCTCGGTATCGCCATAGCGCAGCGTCAGCTCGCCCTTGTTGTAGTCCTTGCGGGTGATGAAATTGATCACCCCGCCCACCGCGTCGGTGCCATAGATCGCCGAGGCGCCATCGCGCAGCACCTCGATGCGCTCGATGGCGGCGAAGGGAATGCTGTTGAGGTCCACCGCCGCCGCGCCGCCGATCGAACCGAAGGGATGGTTGGCCAGGCGCCGGCCGTTCAGCAGCACCAGGGTGGAGTTGGCGCCCAGGCCGCGCAGATTGGCATTGCTGGTGGCATAACCCGCACCCTGCGTGCCATCCGAGAACATCGCGGTGCTGGCCGATACGCGGCGCAGAATGTCTTCGACGCTGGTGGCGCCGCTCTTCTCGATCTGGTCGCGCGTGATCACCGAGACCGGCAGCGCGGTCTCGGCCTCCAGGCGCTTGATCGAGGAGCCCGTGACGGTGACGCGCTCCATGGTGGTTTGCTGGGCCTGGGCCGGCAGGGCCCACAGGCCGGCGAGACCCGAATAAGCCAGCGCCAGCGCGCTGCACAGCCGGGTGGACTTGCTGATGTTCATGTGGACGACTCCTTGCGAGGGACGGTGAAGCACCATTCTTCGATCGCCCACAAGGCGCAGAAAGCCTGGGAAATCCCCCGAAGTTGCGCCCGCACCGCAATCTTTTGACACTCCTCGATCGCGGGTTTGAGCAGTAGGCATCGGCCTTGTGAGGGACAGGCCCGAAAACCAGGCGCCGATGCACAGATGCCGCTGGTCATGCCGGCGTGCCAGCAGGCATCAGACTTTTTTGTTTCAGAAACCCAGGCTCGCGCCCGCACCCAGCAGGGTGGCCACACCGAGGATGCCGAAGATCATGGCCGCCAGCCCGTGCACCAGGCGCAGCGGGATCTTGTGGGCGATGCGATCGCCCAGCAGCACCGCCGGCACGTTGGCGATCATCATGCCCAGCGTGGTGCCCGCCACCACCGCCACCAGGGCGTCGAAACGGGCCGCCAGCGCGACCGTGGCGACCTGCGTCTTGTCGCCCATCTCGGCCAGGAAGAAGGCCACGATGGTGGTGCCTAGCACGCCCAGCTTGAGCCCCTTGCCGCCCTCCACCTCGTCGTCGATCTGATCCGGGACGAGGGTCCAGATCGCCATCGCCACAAAGCCCAGGCCCAGCACCCAGCGCAGCGTGCCGGGGCTCAGCAGGGCGGTGATCCAGCTGCCCAGGGCGCCGGCACCGGCATGGTTGACGAGGGTGGCGATCAGGATGCCCAGGCAGATCGGCAGCGGCTTGCGAAAGCGCGCGGCCAGCAAAAAGGCCAGCAACTGGGTCTTGTCGCCGATTTCGGCGAGGGCCACCAGACCGGTGGAGACGAGAAAGGCTTCCATTGAGAATGACTCCACGGCCGGTGCAAGAAACCATTGACCACACAGGCTCCCGGCCGATCCGAGCGCTGCATGGTCAAAGGTCTTGCCAGGCATCCGGGACCCGCGAAGGCGCTTCCCGGGGGCTGCGCGCGCCATGGTCCGCTGCGAGACCAAGTGTGTTGACGCGGGCCCGTGCTCGCAAACCAGTGCGGCACGGCGGCTACTCCCCAATGACGGAGCGGATTCTAACCGCCCCGCTCAAGCGCCCTTGCGCAGCGTGCGGCTGCCCAGGTCCAGCTCCTGGGCGCGCAGCAGCCAGGCGCCCGGCCATTGGCGGCGCAGTTCCTCCTCCACGCGCGCGCCCTTCAGATCGCCCACCACCACACAGCGCAGCGCCTCGGGCCGCCACAGCGCGCCCGCCAGGGCCTGGAGTTGGGCCGGCCGCACGGCGCGCAGCGCGGCCGGCCAATCGGCCAGGTCCTGCTGGCCGCGGCCCTGGCGCGCCTGCTCAGCCACCAGCAGGGCCAGGCCGGCGCTGGTGTCGGGGGCGCGGCCCAGCTCGCCCAGCAGCGCCGCCTGGCGCGCCGCCAGTTCGGCCTCCGGCACCGGCTCGCGCGCCAGACGCAGCAGCTCGGCGCGCATCAGCTGGGCCACCTCGGCGGCGCGCTCAGGGCGCGTCTGCGCGCCCAGGCGCCAGCAGCCGGCGCCCGGCAGGGCCTCGGCCTGGCTGCTGCTGCCATAGCTGAGGCCGCGCTTGATGCGCAGCTCCTGGTTCAGGCGCGAGGAATAGCCCTGGCCCAGCACCGCCTGCGCCACCAGGGCAGGCGCCGCGTCCACGCCCAGGGCCGGGCCGGGCGCGGCCAGCAGCACCGCGCAATGGCCGGCCTCGGGCAGATCCAGCAGCAGCGCCGGCGCGAGCGGCTGCGGGCTCAGCATCGGCAGGGCCGGCAGCGGCTGCCGGGCTGCCGGCCAGTCGGCGAAGAAGGCTTCGGCCAGCTCGACCGCCTCAGCGAGCTCGACATCGCCCGCCAGGATCAGGCGGCTGCTGTCAGGCCGCAGCAGCTGGCGATGGCAGGCCAGCAGATCGTCGCGCCGCAGCCGCGCCAGGCTGGCGCGCGTCGCCAGGCGGCCGCGCGGCGTCTCGCCCCAGAACAGGCGCTGCGCCAGCTCGCCGGCCAGCAGCGGCGCATCGGCCAGGCTCAGGGTCAGGGCATCCAGGGCCTGGGCGCGGCTGCGCTCCAGCTCGGCCGCCAGCAGGGTGGGCCGGCAGGCCACATCGGCCAGCAGGTTGACAGCCTCCTCCAGCCGGGCCGTGCCCACCGTCAGCGCCAGGCGGGCGCAATCGGGCAACACCTCGATGTCCAGCGCGGAGCCCAGCGATTCGGCCGCATAGGCCAGATCGGCGGCGTCCATGGTCTCGTCGCCGCGGCGCGCACCCTTGGCCATCACCGCCAGCGTCAGCTCGGCGAGGCCGGCCTTGCCGGCCGGATCGTGCAGGCTGCCGGCGCCGACCTGCAGCAGCGCCGTCACCAGGGGCAGGCCACCGGGCTTGCGCGCCACCCATATTTCCAGCCCGTTGGGCAGGCTGGCGCGCTCCAGCGCCGGCCAGCGCAGCGCGCGCGCGGGCCCGGGCGGTGGTGGCGTGTCGAAGCCGCGCTGCGCCCAGGCCGGCAGGCTGGCCAGCGCGCCAAGCTGCAGGCATTGCCGGCGCTTCATGCCAGGCCCCGCTTGCCGCGACCCGGCTGGCGCATGCCATCGCGGCCATACAGCAGGGTCACATGCGGGGCCTGCACGATGTCGCGGCGCCAGAGCCGCTGCACGTCCGCCACGCTGACGGCGCGCAGCGCCTGCAGCTCGCGCCCCACCAGCTCGGGCCCGCCCTGGAGCAGGCAGGCGCGGCCCAGCAGCTCACCCAGGCCCAGCGGGGTCTGGCGCTGCACCAGCGCGGCGGTCAGCAGCAGGGTCTTGACCTTGTCGAGCTCGGGCGGGCTGATCGGCTCCTCGGCCAGCTTGTGCACCTCGCGCCGCAGCCGCGCGGCCAGGCCGGCGGCCGACTCGCCCTGGGCGGCAATCGCATGCGCCACCAGCAGGCCGGCCTCGGCATGCAGCTGGGCCTCGAAGCCGATGCTGCTGGCCACGCCGTCGCGGTACACCAGCGCCTCGTCCAGCCGCGCCGAGTTGCCCAGCGCCAGCAGGCCCAGCGCGACCTGCAGGGCGGCGGCATCGCGGCTGGCGGCGGGCGGCCCGGGCCAGATCAGCGCGGCGGCCGGCAGCGGCGCCTGCGGCGCGCTGAGCTCGTGCACCGCGCCCAGCTGGCGCCTGGGCTCGGCACTGGGCTGGCGCGGCACCGGCGTGGCGAGCGCACGGATGCTGCCGAAGTAATAGTCCACCCAGCGGTCGAGCTGGGCGGCATCGAACTCGCCGCAGACGATCAGCAGGGCGTTGTCGGGGCGGTAGTAGCTGGCGTGGAAGGCGCGCACATCGGCCAGCGTGGCGGCGTCCAGATCGGCGATGCTGCCGATCACGCCGCGCCGGTAGGCATGCTGCGAAAAGCCATAACGCGGCACGGCATCGAACAGCGCGCCATAGGGCTCGGCCAGCACGCGCTGGCGGTACTCCTCCTTCACCACCTCGCGCTCGCTCTCGAAACTGGCCTGGTCCAGCTGCAGATTGGACATGCGCTCGGCCTCGGCCCACAGCATCGGCTCCAGGTGCTCGGCCGGCACCACGCTCTGGTAGGCGGTGTAGTCCTCGGCGGTGCTGGCATTGTTGCTGCCGCCCACATCCTCGGTCATGCGGTCAAACTGCTCGCTGGCGAGGTAGCGCGTGCGCTTGAACATCAGGTGCTCGAACAGATGGGCAAAGCCGGAGCGGCCCGGCGGGTCGTCGCGGCCACCCACCCGGTACCAGAGCTGCACGCTCACCGAAGCGCCCGGCTGGGCCAGGGCCAGCAGTTCCAGCCCGTTGGCCAGGCGGCGGCGCTGCCATTGCAGTGGCGGAAATATGGGGAAGGCGGCCGGCTCCGGCTGCGACCAGGCAAGACCTGGCACCGCGAGCAGGCTGGCGCAGAACCGCCGCCTGCCGATTGCCCCCATGCTGCTGTTCATGCTGCTGCCATCTCGTGTCAGTACCCGGGGCGCATGATGATGTGCCCTTCAGAAGGAGTGTCACCCATGAAATTCGCCTACACCATCGTCTATGTCGCCGATGTCGCGGCCTCGCTGCAGTTCTTCGAGCGCGCCTTCGGCCTGGAACGCCGTTTTCTGCACGAGTCCGGCGCCTACGGCGAGTTGGAGACCGGGGCCACCGCGCTGGCCTTCGCGCAACACGCGGTGGCACGCGGCAACCTGGGCCACGACTACCTGGCCGCCGATGCCGCCGCCGCGCCGCTGGGCATGGAGATCGGCCTGGCCTGCGCCGACGTGCCCGCCGCCCATGCGCGCGCCGTGGCCGCCGGCGCCACCAGCCTGGCCGCCCCGGCCACCAAGCCCTGGGGCCAGACCGTGGCTTATCTGCGCTGCCCGGACGGCACGCTGGTGGAGCTGTGCACGCCGATGGGCTGAGGGGTTCGCGGGCTCAGCTCTTGCTGTCGTCCACCACGATGCGCGCGTAGCGCTGGAAGCTCCAGTAGGCCCAGGCCCAGTCCATCAGCACCACCAGGCGGTTGCGGAAGCCGATCAGGAAGTAGATGTGGATGAAGAGCCAGAACAGCCAGGCGAAATAGCCCGAGAACTGCAGCCGCCCCACATCCGCCACCGCGGCCTTGCGGCCGATGGTGGCGAGCGAGCCGTAGTCGCGGTAGCGGAAGGGGGGCAAGGTCTGACCCCCGGGCCGGTTCAGGATCAGGCGCGCCATGATCTGGCGCGCCGCGTGCCGGCCCATCTGCTTGGCGCCCGGGCTGACGCCCGGCACCGGCCTGCTGCTGCCATCCTTTTCATGGCTTTGCGCCGCCGCCAGATCGCCGATCACATAGACCTCGGGGTGGCCAGGGATGTTGAGGCTGCCGTCGACGATGACGCGGCCGGCGCGGTCCAGCGGCACCTCCAGGGCGCGGCCCAGCGGGGAGGCCGCCACGCCGGCCGCCCATACCACCGTGTGGGTGGGAATGCGCTGGCGCTCGCCGCCCTGCGCCTCCAGTTCGACGCCGCTGGCGTCGATGGCCACCACCTTGCAGCGCGTGCGCACCTGCACGCCCAGGCCTTCGAGCTGCTGCTGCGCCTTGGCCGACAGCGCCGGCTGGAAGGCCTGCAGCACGCGCTCCGAGCCCTCCAGCAGCAGCACCCTGGCGGCCGCCGGATCGATGCGGCGAAACTCGTCGCGCAAGGTGTGGCGGGCGATCTCGGCCAGCGTGCCGGCCATTTCCACGCCGGTGGGGCCGGCGCCGATGACGACGAAGTTGAGCCAGGGCTCGCGCTCGGCCGGGCTGGCCAGGGTCTCGGCGCGCTCGAAGGCGCTGAGCAGCCTGGCGCGCAGCTTGAAGGCATCGGCCAGGGTCTTCAGGCCCGGCGCATGCTCGGCCCATTCGTCGCGCCCGAAGTAGCTGTGGGTGGCGCCGCTGGCCACGATCAGCGCGTCGTAAGTCAGTTGCTGGCCATCCGCCAGGCTGACGCGGCGCGCGGCCTTGGCGATGCCCGTGACCTCGGCCATCAGCACGGTGCAGTTGCGCTGGCGCCTGAGCATGTGGCGGATCGGCGCGGCAATCGAGGGCGCCGACAGGCCTGCCGTGGCCACCTGGTAGAGCAGAGGCTGGAACAGATGGTGGTTGCTGCGGTCCAGCAGGGTGATGCGCACCGGCGCACCGGCCAGGCTGCGGGCGGCTTCCAGGCCACCGAAACCGCAACCGATGATGATGACGTGAGGCAGTTCCTTGCTTTGCATGCGCTGCACTGTAGCGGCAGTGGAGAATGCCGCCCATGCGCCGCGCCGACCGCCTGTTCCAGATCGTCCAGCACATCCGTGGACGCCGCCTCACCAAGGCCGACTTCCTGGCCACCCGGCTGGAGGTGTCGGCACGCACGATTTACCGCGACATCGCCGCCCTGCAGCAGCAGGGCGTGCCGATCGAGGGCGAGGCCGGGGTGGGCTATCGCATGCGCGCGGGCTTCGACCTGCCGCCGCTGATGTTCAGCGCCGAGGAGGCCCAGGCCCTGGTGGCGGTGGTGCGGCTGGCGCAGGGCCAGCTCGATGAAGCGCTGGCCCGCCAGGCCGAGGACGCCCTTTCCAAGATCCTGGCCGTGCTCCCCCCCGCCGCGCGGGCCGCGGCCGAACGGCTGGCGGTCTACGCGCCGCTGCGCGGTCTGGACGACGCCACGCGCGCGCGCCTGGGTCAGCTGCGCCAGGCCACCGAGACGCGCCACAAGCTGCGCGTGCAGTACCTGGACCTCAGCGGCGTCAGCAGCGAGCGCGTGCTGCGGCCCCTGGCCTGCTTGTTCTGGGGCCCGGTCTGGACGATTGCCGCCTGGTGCGAGCTGCGCGAAGGTTTTCGCAACTTCCGCGTCGACCGCATCCAGCAGCTGGAGGTGCTGGACGAACGCTTCCGCGACGAGGCGGGCAAGACCCTGGCCGATCTGCAGCGCACCGAATCCGATCAGCGCTGAAGCGCGGTGATGGCCGGAGCCGCCTTCAGACGCAGGCGCGCGGCCGGCGCCTCGATCCAGCGGTAGAAGGGCAGCGCCGCCACATTGCTGAGCAGCCAGGCCGCCAGCAGGTAGACGGCGGCCCAGGCGCCCAGCGGCTCGGCCTGGGGCTCGACCCAGGCGTTCAGCAGCAGCACGACCGGAAAGTGCACCAGGAACAGCGCATAGGAATGCTGGCCATGGTGGGCCAGCAGGCGGCTCAGCCAGTCGGGCAGGCGCAGACCCTGGCTGGGGCGCTGCGTCCAGACCGCCAGCGCCGCGGCGGTCAGCAGCGCCAGCAGCAGGCGTTCGCGGAAGGCCAGGGCCAGGGCGCCCAGGGCCAGCAGCCCGAGCACGGCCAGCGCCAGGCGCGGCGCGCGCGACAGGCTCAGCCAGTGCACCATCGCGCCCAGGCCATAGGCGCCGAAGAAATAGAGCGCCAGATGGTCCAGCTCCGGCATCAGATTGAAGGCGTACAGCGAGGCCGCGCACAGCAGCAGCACCAGGCAGGGGCCCAGCACCATGCGCCAGGCACGCGGCAGGCCCACGGCCGAGCGCGCCAGCCACAGCAGGCCCAGGAGCAGGCCGAAGAGCTGGAAGTCGATCGCCACATACCAGGCACCCACGGTGAGCGCCTCGTGGCCCAGCACGCCGTGCAGCAGCAGGGCATGCGAGAGCAGCTGCGCCAGGCTCAGGCTTTGCGGCACCAGCTCGGGCAGGGCGTCCTCCACCAGCTCGGAACACAGCAGGGTCAGCAGCACGGCCGCCATGAAGGGCAGCGCCAGGCGCAGATAGCGACGCCAGATCAGCTCGAGCGGATGGCCGCTCACCAGGCCGCCGCGTGCCGACAGGCCGCGCGCCGACAAATAGCCGCCCACCACCAGGAACACCTGCACCGCCATGCGGCCGTAATGGAACAGCAGCGCGCTCAGATCGGGCAGCAGGGCCTGCATGGCTTGCGCCACCGGCCCGTAGACGGACAGGTGGTGCAGGACGATGACCTGGGCGGCGAGCGCCTTGAGGGCATCGACGTGGAACAGACGATTGGACGAGACTGACATGGACCCAGGGCCCGGGCCGGGGAGCGGCGACGGGCCGGATTGCTACGGGAGGGGGAGCGCCGGCAGCACAGGCGAACCCGCGATTCTAGCCGCCCCGCCCCCCGAGCCCTGCATCCACTTGTAAGCCGCCCGCTCAGAGCTGGATGCCGGCCAGCGCCGCGCTCTTGCGCGGGTTGATCAGGTTGACCCGACCGGGCTTGCCCTCGGCATCGGGCAGGCGCTCGGCGCCCTGCAGGATCAGCGCCTTCAGCTGCACCGGCGTCAGCGCGGGCTTGAGCGCGAGCAGCTTGGCGGCCAGATTGGCCACCTGCGGGCTGGCCATGCTGGTGCCGCTGAGCTTGAGGCGCTCGCCGCCGGGCACCGGGCTGTCCACCTCGAAGCCATTAGCATGCACCACCACCGTCTTGCCGAAGGTGGAGAAGCTGGTCTCGCTGCCGCTGTGATCGACCGCGCCGGCGGTGATCAGATTGGGCAGTTCCAGGCCGGCCGGGATGTATTCCTGGAAGTCGGCGCTGTTGTCCTCGTTGCCGGCGCCGGCCACGAAGAAGATCTCGGGCGCCCCGGCGATGGCCTCGCGCAGCGCATCGCGCTCGATCTTGAACAGGCGCAGCGCCTCCTGCTTGCGCGCCTCGGGCGCGCCGCCCAGGTTGTGATAGGCCAGCGCGGCCTCATAGGCGGTCGGGCCGTAGCGCCAGCTCATGTTGACGACGCGCACGCCGGCCTGCTTGAAGCCCGCCACCATCGCCCGGTAGGAGGCGGCCACGGCCTGCGCGCGCGGCTCGCTGAGCTTGGGCGGCACGCTCTCGGCGCTCCACAACATGGTGCCGGCATAGACCTGGGCGAAGGGGTTGCCCTCCACCGCGATGCCGGCCACATGGGTGCCGTGCACATACAGGCCGGCGAGCGCCATGTCCTCGCTGAAGCCCTTCACCTGATCGGCCTTGAGGCCGGCCATGGTGCCGCGGAACTGGCGCGAGTCGGGGGTGTCGAGCGCCGCGCGCTGGTCCATCGAGCCCTTGATGAGGCTGCGCAGCTGCGGCCAGCGCGGCGCCGCCTCGCCCAGCGGGCGCAGCAGATCCTTGGCCGGCTGCCCCTCGGCATCGAAGGCCATGCCGCGCGCGGCGGCGGGCTTGAAGAGGTTCAGATCCACGCCCGAGTCCCACACCGCCAGCACCACCGGCTGCGCCTTGGCATCGGCGGGGATCGCAAAGGTGCGCGGCGTCCAGAGGTCGGCCTTGGCCTGGGCCTGGCTGTTGGCGTCCAGCACCGCCTGCAGGCCGGCCACGATGGCCGCCTGGTTGGGCGGCAGCAGTTCCAGCTGCAGCCGCGCGCCGATGATGGCCAGCACCATCTGGTCGGGCAGCACCAGATTGCCGTTCTTGGCCATCGCATCCAGCTGGCTCTTGAAGGCGCCGCGCACCAGCTCCGGGTTGTAGGTCTCGATGCCGCCCTTGGTGCTCTTCAGGTTGTCCTGCACATCGGCCCAGGGCATGGCCGCGAAGCGGCGCTGCACCTCGGCGCGCAGCCAGGCGCTGTCCTGCCGCTGCAGCTTCTGCTGGGCCAGCAGCTCGGTCAGCACGCCGCTGCTGAGGCAGGCGCCGGCCTTTTCCTGCAACGCACGCGCCTTGGCCGTCCAGGCCGGCACGGCGGCCCAGTCGCCGCGCAGCTGCGCCAGCGTGGCCATGGCGCCGTAGTACTCGCGCAGCGTCGCGGCATCGCGGATGTCGTAGCCGGCCAGGTCGGCCTGCACATCGGCCTCGAGCTTGGCACCCAGCGCCTGCAGGGCGCTCAGCGGCGCCGCCAGGTAGTCGCTGGGCAGCTGCTCCAGCGTGCGGCTGCGGCGCGGCAGCTGGTCGGCGCGGGTCACCACCTGGCGCTCGGCCTGCGGCGCGAGCTGGGTGGCGGCCGGGCCTGGCGTCTGTGCGCCCGCGGCAAGAGAGGCCAGCACCAGGCCGGCGGACAGGGTGGTCATCAGAGGTTTTGTCATGGTCGCAGCAATGCAATGAACAAGGTGGGCGCACGATAGCGGCGCGCCACCCCGGTGGCCTTGGTCATGCGGCGAACTGTGGCTGCGGCGGGATGGATGGCAGCCGGCGCCGCCAGCGTGCTTCCAGCACCAGCATGGTGGCGAGGTAGACCAGCACCACCAGGGCCGGGATCAGCACGAAGCGCTGGCCGGGGAAGCACAGCCAGGCGAGCAGGATCAGCGCGGTGCGCGCCAGCGTGTGGGCCACGCCGATCCAGTGCTGGATGATCCAGGAGAAGGGCAGCCACATCAGCCCGGCCAGGATGCCGATGCTGAGCGGCAGGGAGCTGGCGTCCTGCATGCCGAAGGGCAGCGCAATCGCGAACACCAGCAGCGCCTGCAGCATGCCGAACATGAAGAGGCGGTCGAAGCTGTTGCCGGGCCGCCGCCGGCCCAGCAGGTCCTCGCCGGTGAAGCGCGCGATCAGCAGGCCCAGGTAGAAGATCGCGCCGGTGGCGAGGTAGAGGGTCAGCACCGCGGTTCGCATGCTGCAGGTGGCACCCACCACAGCGATCAGCGCCCAGGCCAGGGTGCCGGCCAGAGGCATGGCGAGAAAGCGGCGCTGCGCGAATTCGGCGCGCTGCGCCTCCAGGCTGAGGTGGCTGCTCATGTCGTGCTCCTTGTTGAACATGGGAGCACGATAGGAAACGAGTCGCCCGGTCGCCGCCACCGGGCGACGGATAGACAACCGTCGAGACGAATCAACAGCTCAGCGCAGGCTGCGGTAGTCGACCACGCAGCGGAAACCCAGGTAGTCGGCGCCGCGCGCCTCGTCGCTGCTGGACCAGCGCAGCGAGGCGCGCGCCTCGGCCAGGTCGTTCAGGTAGGAGCCGCCCTTCATCACATGCGAGCCTTCGCCCCAGGGCGAGGCAGTGAGCTCCCAGAGATTGCCGGCCATGTCGGCCGCGCCATAGGGGCTGTTGCCGGCCGGGTAGCTGCCCACCGCGGCGAGCAGGCGGCGCGCATTGCGCTCGCCATGGAAGCGCTTGGCGTCGGGCTCGTTGCCCCAGGGCCATTGGCGGCCATCGACGCCGCGCGCCGCCTTCTCCCATTCCTCCTCGCTGGGCAGGCGGCCGCCGATCCAGCGGCAATAGGCGTCGGCGGCCTGCCAGCTGAGGTAACGCGCCGGTTCATCGGGCTTGCCGCGCGCGTTCCAGGCCGCGGGGCAGGCCGAGCTGGCCGGCTGCTCGGCGCAGGCCTGCGCGACATAGCGGCCGAACTGCGCGTTCGTGACCTCGGTGCGCTGCACATAGAAGGCGTCCAGCCAGCGGTGCGCGAGCGGCTTGTCGTTGTCGAACAGGCTGATGTAGCGCACCCCCAGGCTGCGCATCAGCAACTCGCGCGCCGCGCGCTCCGAGCCCAGCGTGGCGCAGCCGGCCGGCACCAGCAGCAGGGTGTTGCCATCGCGGCCCTCGCGCGCCTCGCCGCTGCGCGGATTGGGCAGGCGGCTGAGTTCTGGCAGGGCCAACAGCAGCGGCGCGCCCCGCTCGCCCGGCAGCTCCTTCAGCGCCGGGCGGAAGCTCAGCCCCATCGAGCCGAGCAGATCGCCCAGCACGGTCTGCAGATCGCGCGCCACCTGGTGGCCGCTGGTGTAGCGCAGCTCGCCGGGCAGCGGCGCCTCGACATACTGCGGCGCATCGACATTCGCGCCCAGCGCGGTGAGCGCCGTCGCCAGCGTGTTCATCAGGCCCAGCTCGCAGGCACCGCTGTACTGGATCGCCACGCGCCGCCCGCGCAGCGACTCGGCGGCCTGGCGCGCCGAGCCATCGCTGGTGACCTGGGCGATCGCCACCGCGGCGCGCGCGCCCTCGGTCTTGCTTTCCTGCACGCGTTCGGCCGCCTGCATGGTGGTCTGGGCGAGCTCCGCGTCATGGCTGCGGCCGCGCGTCCAGACAAAGCCGCCCACGCCCAGCGCGGCCACCAGCACCCCCACCAGCACATGGCGGCGCTGCCGCACCTGGGCCACCGCCTGCGCGGCCGCCTGCCGGCCGGCCTCCAGCAGGCTTTGCTGGCTGGCCTGCACATAGTCGACCATGTCCTGGGTCAGATGGGCATCCCAGCCGTCCACCAGGCCCTGGGCATCGCGCAGCGCCTGGCCGGTGAGCAGCGAGGCCGGGTCGCGCTCGGCGCGCTGCCAGCGCTCCTGCGCGAAGGCGAGCGCACCGCGCAGGCGCAGCTGCGGGCCATGCTCATCCAGCAGGCGCTGCAGGGCCGGGCAGGAAGCCGGCGGCAGCGGCCACAGCAGCTGCAGCTGCAGTTCGCCGTCGCGCTGCTCGAGATGCAGCACGCGCTCGCGCACCAGCCAGAACAGCGCCGGCGCGGCGTTCGCATCATGCCCGCGCAGCTGGCTGACGCGCTGCCAGCTGCTGCTGCGCCAGGCCCAGGCGGCCTCCCCGCCCAGCTGCAACAGCCACAGCAGCAGGCCCTCGGCGCGCGCGCGCAGCGGCGCCGGGTTGCGCGCCAGCGCCGCGTCCACATGGGCGGCATAGGCGGCGGGCACGCCGCCGCGCGCGGCATAGCTTTCATTGGCCAGAAAGCCGTGGCGCGCGCTGTCCCACAGGCCCGGCAGCAGCAGCTGGCCCAGGCTGAGCGGCTCGCAGCCCAGCTGCAGATCGGCCTCCAGGCGCTCCAGCAGGCCGGGCTCGAAGGCCATGCCGGTGCGCAGCGCCGGCACGTCCAGGCGCGGACGTTCGGGCGGCGCGGCGGCGGCATGCAGCTCGACGCTGCGGCCGGGCCAGGCCGGCAGGCCATGGCGGCCGATCAGCAGCAGGCGCGCGGCCGGCCCGGCACCGGCCATCACGCGCTGCAGCTCGGCCAGCCAGGCGGCGCGCGGCAGATCGGCACGCCCGTCGTCCATGCTCAGGCCGGCCGGCAGCTCGTCGGCGTGATCGACGATGGTGATGCGCGGCGGCGCCTCGGCTTCAGGAGCCTGCCACTGCGCCAGCCAGTCAGGCTGCAGGCGCGCATCGATCCACAGCAGCTCGGGGGCCGGCAGGCCCAGCGCGCCGCGCCGCAGCGCCGGCAGCAGGCCGCTGGCCACCAGCGTGGTCTTGCCCACGCCCGATGGGCCCAGCAGCTGCATGCCGTACAGCTCGCCCAGGCCCTGCAGCAAGGCCTGCAGCGCCGCCTCGGGCAGGTCGAGCAGGCCGGCATGGGCCTCGCCGCCCGGCGCCAGGCCGGCATAGGGATTGAAGCTGGCGGTGGGCGCGGCCGCGGCGGCCTCGGCGCCCACGCGCTGGTTCAGCTGCTGCACCAGCAGGTCGAATTCCACCTGTCGCTCGGGCCAGCCGCGCAGGTCCACCGGCTGCAGATCGGCCATGCCGCGCAGCGCCAGCGCCAGCAGTTCGGGCTCGGCGCCGGGCAGCAGCACCGGCAGCACATGCACGGCCTGGGCGGCGGTGCGCGCCTGCTCGACCTCGCGCTTCTGCCAGGGCGAGAGCCCGCCGGCGTCCAGGCACAGCAGCAGATGGCGGCTGTGGTGCAGGGCCTGGGCGGTGGCCTGCGACCAGCTCTCGCCCGGCACCAGGGCCGAGTTGTCGAGATAGACGCGCACGCCGCAGCGCCGCAGCGCCTGCTCCAGCGCCTCGGCCAGCGGCGCGGCGCTGCCGCGCGAGATGAAGGCGTCGTAGTCGGCGAAGCGGCGCGTCGGGTCGTAGCGCAGCGTGGTCTCGGCGCCGGGCGCCGGCGGCGCGGCGGCGGCCGCGTCATCGCCCGGCTCGGGCCGCGCCGGCCACAGCGCCGCGCGCGCCGCCGGCTGCAGGCGCAGCATCGCGCCATCGCCCAGCATCACCAGCGCGTCGGCCAGGCATTCATAGGCCGCGCCGATGCTGGCCAGGCGCTCGCGCCGCGCCGGGTCGGTCACCACCACTTCCTCGAAGGCGTACTCGGGCTCGTAGGGAATCGCCAGCGACTCGGCCGACACGCCCGCCAGCACGGCCGGGATCTGGCCCTCGAAGGTTTCCTGGAAGCGCTGGTAGAAGGCCTTCAGCAGGGCCGGGTCGCGCTGCTCGATGCGCGCCGGCACCACCAGCAGCTCGAGCGGCCGGCCATGGCGCAGCGCCATCACCGGCGCCGAGCAGAAGTCGCGCGCCACGTCGAGCGTGCCCTGCAGGTTCTGGTGGTTGGCGGCGCTCATCATCACCACCACGTCGGCGAGCTGGTAGGCGCACACCCCGCCCATCTCGGTAACGCCGGTGCGCGAGTCCACCAGCACCGCGTCGTAGCGCCCCTGCGGGCCGGTGAGCTCGCGGCGCAGCCATTCGAAGAAGGCCTCGCCCTCCCAGTTGTAGTAGAAGTCCTGCCAGTCGAAGGTGCGCACCTCCAGCGCATAACGCCGCAGGCCCTCGCCCGGGCTGCGGCAGCCGGCGGTCAGCAGGTCCAGCCGCCCGCCCTCGCCGACGCGCTCGTAGATCGGGAACACGAAGCGCGCCAGATTGCGGAAGGCGCCCGCCTCGAGCGACTCGCCGCGGCCCGCCAGGCTGTCCTTGAAGGCGCGCAGCAGATCGATCAGGCCGGGGTTGGCGAGCGCGGCGTCCTTGTCGATCGGGTAGTAGCGCTCGAGGCCCGGCGCTTCGAGGTCGAAGTCGATCGCCAGCACGCGCATGCCGCGGCGCGCCAGGCGGTCCGCCACATTGGCCAGCGCCATCGAGCGGCCCACCCCGCCCTTGAAGGAATAGAAGGTGTAGATCATGGGGCGCCGAAGGCCAGGCGCTTGAAGGCGGCGCGGCGCTCGGGGTCGGCGGCCTGGGCGTCGGTGACGGCCAGGGTCTCGGGGATGGCCAGGCGCAGCCAGCGCCGCAGCCTTGCGCTGCTGTTGATGGACAGCTCGCAGCGCGGGTCGAGCTTGCTGCCGAAGCGGTCCACCAGCGCGCCGACATTGAAGGGGCCGGCCACGCTGACGAGCTTGTCGAGCGCGGTGGCGGCCGGGTCCAGCGGCGAGAGCGTGGCCACGCTGACGTTGGCATCGCTGACGAACATCGAGGCATAGGGCCGCAGATCGGGATGCAGCATCGAGAGCTCGTCGATCAGCACCAGGCAGCCGCGCGCGCGCGCCGCCTCGTAGGCGCTGGCGGCGGGCATGCCCTCCTGCAGGCGCAGCGGGTCGAAGGGATAGGGCCGCAGGCGCACGCGGTTGCCGGCCAGCGCCGCATGCTCCTGGCGCGCCAGGAAGGGCTGGCTGTTGAGGCGCGTGACGGCATCGGCCAGCAGCTCGTCGGCGCTGCGCGCGCCGAAGGGCCGCCATTGGCCGCGCTGCGCGCCGTAGCGCGCGGTCCAGTCGCTGCCGGCGCCGGCGAGCCGGGCCGTGACATCCTGGAAATAGGCATAGGCGTCGGCGCCCAGGCGATCGCGCACCTGCTCGGGCGCGTCGGCCAGGGCGCGCGCCTCGGCGGCGGTCATCGCGATGGTGGTGCAGGCCAGGCCCACCAGGGCCTCGTCGTCGAGATCCAGTTCATCGGCCGGCAGGGCGGCCTGCAGATCGGCGAGCTCGCCGCCCAGGCTGCCGGCCGGGCTGGCCAGCCATTGCGCCACCGGCAGCACGCGCCGCACCGGCCAGGCCGGCGGCAGCGCGGCGGCATCCACGCCGGCGTTCAGCACGAAGGCGCCGCCCAGGCGCTCGCCCAGCCAGCGCATCAGCTCCGCGCCGGCGGCCGAGGCCTGCAGGCGCGCCAGCGAGGCCGGGCTCAGCAGCAGCGCCACCGAGCGCGCGCGCGCCGCCAGCGCATCGAGCGTCGCCAGCTCGGCGTCGGACTCGGGTGTCCAGGCGCGCGCCTGGCAATGCCAGGCCGGCGGCATGGCGTCGCGCAGGCGCTGCAGGGCGGCGTCGTCGCTGCCGCGCACGCCCAGCAGCAGCAGGCCACAGGCCAGGCGCTGCGGATGCGGCGGCGCCGAGGGCTCCATCAGCGAGTTGCCGCGCCCGGCCGCCTGCTCGCGCCGCACCGCCTCGCCCGCACCGGCCTGCCGGCGCTCCTGCTCGTGCAGGGCCTGGCTGACCTTGAGGGCCAGGTCGCTCGGGTCGCTGAACTGGTTGCTGGTCTGGGCCGTGCCGTCGCCCAGCTCCTGGCGCAGCTTGACGATGTGCGCATGGGCCTCGCTGTCTTCCTCGAAATACTCGCCCGGCCAGCCCTTGCGCGGGCGCAGAAAGATCAGCCGCGGCTTGCCGGCGTCGAGCGCGGCGCGGTATTCCAGCTCGGTGATGGACTGGCTCTGGCCGGGCGGCAGCCAGCCATAACGCCATGCAAACACACCCACATAGATGTCGCAGCCGCGCACATCGTCCACGCATTGCTGCAGCGTCGGCTGCGGGGTGGCGAGGTAGCTGTCCACCACCACATGGCCATCCTTGCGCAGCGCGTCCATCACGCCGGCCCGGTAGTCGCGCAGATCGTCCAGGGTCGAAGACAGGTAAATCTTCATTGGCGGTGACTCCCTGGGCCGGATTCTGCGGGCGGCCCGCCGCCCTGCCTATCCCGAGGATCGCGGCTGCATCAACGCGGCCTAGCGCACCGTCAGCGCACCCTTAAGCGGGGCCGCTCCATGGCCTCGCCCATGCGCCCGACCAGCGCCGCCTGCGCGAAACCATGGCGCGCGAACACCGCCAGCACGGCGTCCAGCGCGTCCGGCGCGCAGGCCACCAGCAGGCCGCCGCTGGTCTGCGGGTCGCTCAGCAGGGCCTGGTCCTCGGGCGCGAAGCCGGCGGGCAACTCCACCTCGGCACCGTAGCCGGCCCAGTTGCGGCCCGAGGCGCCGGTGACGTAGCCCTGGCCGGCGAGTGCGCGCACGCCGTCCAGCAGGGGCACGCGCGCCCAGTCGAGCTCGAGCGCGCAGCCGGCGCCACGCGCCATCTCCAGCGCATGGCCGGCCAGGCCGAAGCCGGTGACGTCGGTGATCGCATGCACGCCCGGCAACTCGGCCAAGTCGGGGCCGGGGGTGTTGAGCCGGGTGGTGTTAGCGATCATCTGCGCATAGCCGGCCTCGCCCAGCTGCCCCTTCTTGAGCGCCGCGCTCATCACGCCCACGCCCACCGGCTTGCCCAGCACCAGCAGGTCGCCGCTGCGCGCATCGGCATTGCGCTTGACGCGCTTGGGGTGCACCAGGCCCAGCGCCACCAGGCCGTAGATGGCCTCCACCGAATCGATGGTGTGGCCGCCGGCGATCGGGATGCCCGCCTGACGGCACACCGCGGCGCCGCCCTCCAGCACCCGGCCGATGGTGGCGGTGGAGAGCCGGTTGATCGGCATGCCCACCAGGGCCAGCGCCATGATGGGGCGGCCGCCCATCGCGTAGACATCGCTGATCGCGTTGGTGGCGGCGATGCGCCCGAAGTCGAACGGATCGTCGACGATGGGCATGAAGAAATCGGTGGTGGCGACGAGGGCCTGCTCGTCGTTGAGCTGGTAGACCGCGGCGTCGTCGGCGGTCTCGATGCCCACCAGCAGCTCCTTCGGAATCGGCATGCTGGACGTGCCCTTGAGGATCTCCGACAGCAGGCCCGGCGCGATCTTGCAGCCGCAGCCGCCGCCATGCGAGAGCGAGGTCAGGCGGGGTTCGTCGAGCGGGGTGCTGGGGGGCGTGGTGGCGGCGTTTGTCATGGTGCAGCGGTGCGTCAGGGATGGCGGCAAGCATAGCTGCCCACCTGCCTTGGCGCAGAATCTCCGCATGCGCCGCCCCCTGCTCTGCTGCCTGCTGGCCTGCCTTCTGATCGGCTCTGCCGGTGCCCAACCCGCCGTGCAGGTGGGCTCCAAGCGCTTCACCGAAAGCTATGTGCTGGGCGAGCTGGTGCGGCAGAGCCTGCAGCGCGCCGGCGTCGCCGCCGAGCACCGGCAGGGCCTGGGCAACACCGCCATCCTGGCGCAGGCGCTGCAGTCCGGCAGCATCGACGTCTATCCGGAATACACGGGCACGATCGCGCGCGAGCTGCTGAAGCTCGAGGGCAGCCCGCCGGACCTGCCCGCGCTCAACCGGGCGCTGGCGGCGCGCGGCCTGAAGGCGGCGGTGCCGCTGGGCTTCAACAACAGCTATGCGCTGGCGATGCGCGAGGCCGATGCGGCGCGCCTGGGCGTGGACTCGATCTCGGCGCTGGCGCGGCTGGCGCCGGCCGAGGCGGCGCGCCTGCGCCTGGGACTCTCGCACGAGTTCCTGCAACGCGCCGACGGCTGGCCCGGCCTGGCGCGTGCCTACGGCCTGCGGTTGGCGGCGCCGGCCGGCATCGACCATGGCCTGGCCTATGAGGCCCTGGCGGGCAGCCAGGTGGACCTGATCGACGTCTACACCACCGACGCCAAGCTGGCGCGCCTGCCGCTGCGCGTGCTGCGCGACGACCGCCACTTCTTCCCGCGCTACGACGCCCTGCTGCTGATGCGCGCCTCGCTCGATGAGCGCCCCTTGGCCGCCGCGCTGGCCGGCCGCATCGACGCGCGCCGCATGATGGAGCTGAACGCCCAGGTGGAGCTGGACGGGCGCAGCTTCGCCGCGGTGGCAGCGGGCTTCCTGACCGAGGGCCAGGCAGCAGCGGCAGCAACGACCGAGGGCCGCGCCGGCCTGTGGCAGCGCCTGCTGGCGCCCGATCTGTGGCGCCTGCTCGGGCAACACCTGACCCTGGTGCTGGGCTCGCTGGCGCTGGGCGTGGCCCTGGGCGTGCCGCTGGGCATCTGGGCCTGGCTCAACCCGCGCCTGGCCGGCCTGCTGATGGCGGCGGTGGGGCTGCTGCAGACCCTGCCCTCGCTGGCCCTGCTGGCCTTTCTGATCGCCCTGCTGGGCCGCATCGGCTTCGTGCCGGCGCTGCTGGCGCTGTTCCTCTATGCCCTGCTGCCCATCGTGCGCATGACGCATGCCGGCCTGCAGGGCGTGCCGGCGGGGCTGCGCGAGGCCGGCCGGGCGCTGGGCCTGCGGCGTGGCCAGCTGCTGCGCAGCATCGAGCTGCCGCTGGCCCTGCCGGTGCTGCTGGCCGGCATCAAGACCGCCGCGGTGCTGAACGTGGGCACCGCCACGGTGGCGGCCTTTGTCGGTGCCGGCGGCCTGGGCGAGCGCATCGTCGCCGGCCTAGCGGTGAACGACAGCGATCTGATGCTGGCCGGCGCCCTGCCCGCGGCCGCACTGGCCCTGCTGGTGCAGTGGCTGTTCGATGCGCTGGAGCGCTGGGCGCGGCCGGGTTTGAATCGCTGAAGCGGCGCGGCCATTGGCGTTCAGCCGCGCACCTCGACCTGGCGCCTGTAGCCCTGCTGGCGCGGCAGGGCAATGCGCAGGACCCCGTTCTCGTAGCGGGCCTGTGCCTGGTTCACGTCCACGGCAGCGGGCAGATGGATGTCGCGACGGAAGCTGCCGTAGGCGCATTGCACCAGGCGGTAGTGGCCACGATCGAACTCCGCGTCGCAGCGCTTGTGCCCCGACACGCTGAGCACCTGCGGCGAACTCATCTCGATGCGGAAGTCCTCACGGCACATGCCAGGTGCCTCGATGCGCACGCTGAGCTGCTGCTCGTCGGCATAGATGTCCACCGCCATGAAGGTCCAGCGCGCCGGTGGCGGCCAGCGTTCGTCGAAGGCGGCCGCCGGCTTGGGCTGCGCGGCGGCAGCGCCTTCGGCCGGTGACTCCGCGACGGACCAGAACCGGGTCAGCGCGCCGCTGGCGCGCGCGCCCAGCTCACGCCAGCCCTCCGACAGCGATTCCCAGGCCTGGCCGGCACCATGCTTCAACTGCTCTGCGAGTTTGCTCATGGTTTCGGCCTCCGACTCAGCCCGCCGTCACCGCGATGCGACGCGGTTGGGCATAGGCCTGCTTGGGAATGCGCAGGGTCAGCACGCCGTCCTTCAGCTTGGCATCGATGCCCGCGCTGTCGAGTTCGCCACTGAGGGTGAAGCTGCGGCGGTAGCAGGGCACGCGCAGCTCTGCATAGACGGCCTCCAGATCCTTCGGCGTCTGCGGCTGCACACGGCCCTCTATCGTCAGGGCGTCGCCTTCGACGCGCACCTCCAGCAACTCCTTGGGCACGCCGGGCATATCGGCCAGCAAGGTGATGCCGCCTTCGTCCTCGAACACGTCGACCTGCGGCTGCACGGCACGCTCGTCGCGCTGCGCATCATCCCGCTGCTGCGTCTGATTCATGGGGGATTGGCTCATGATCACTACTCCTATGTCTGGCAGTTGGATGGCCTTACTGCACCGCGATGCGCTTGGCCTGCGCGGACTCGCGGCGCGCGATGCTGACCTGCAGCACGCCGTCGCGGTAATTGGCACGCACATGCTCGGGATCGATGTCCTCGGGCAGCGCCACCGCGCGGTCAAAGCGGCCGCAGACACGTTCACGCGTGTAGACATTCAGGCGAACGGCCCCGTCGCCGGGAATCGCGCTGGCGCGCTCGCCCGCGATGTGCAGCACGCCGCGATCGACGGTGACCTCGATCTTGGCCGGGTCCAGGCCCGGCGCGAAGGCATAGACCTCCACGCTGTTGCGGGTGCGGCCGACGTTGATCATCGGCAAGCTACCTGCGGCCACCGAGCGAATGCTGCTGGGCAGGGTCGAGATGCCGAAGGCGTCGTCAAGGTCGCGGCGCAGCCTTTCGAATTGACCGAACAGGCTGCTCGGATAGTTCAGCAATGATTGGTACATGGCTTGAGCTCCGTTCAGGATGTTTGAGATGAATGACCGGCTGGTCGATGCCTGAAATAGGAGCGTCCATGGCCCTTTCAAGAGCCGCCCGGATCCCCAGCATTAGGGAGGGAGGCGCGACGCAAGACCTGACCCCGCCCGCTAGGGCGCGGCGCTGCCCAGCGCCTCGCGCACAAAGCGCACCAGCGCGCGCGCGGTCTCGGAGCCGGCCGGCATCGGCAGGGTGAGCGCCTGGATGGCCTCGCCCTCGCTGAGCTGCAGGCGCCAGCCGGGCAACAGATCCACCAGCCCATCCTCGGGGCCGACGCAGAAATCCGGGCTCAGCACCAGGCCATCGCCATGGCGCGCCATCTGCAGCAAGGCGTCGAGATCGTTGCCCCAGGCGGCGGATCGCAGGGCCATCTCATGGCGCGCGCCGCTGCTCTCGTGCAGCCAGCAGGCCTCGGTGGGATCCTCGTGCTGGCCCACCAGCAGGCAGGGCAGCGCCGCCAGGGCCTGCGGCCCCTCCAGCGGCGCGCGCCCGGCGCGGCCATACAGGCGCACCGCATAGCGCAGCACCGGCTGGGCCACCCAGTCCTCGGGCGGGCGCGCGGTGGCGCGAAAGGCCAGGTCCACGCCCTCGCGCAGCAGGTCCACGCGCCGGTAGTTGAAGATCAGCTCGTAGCGCAGGTCGGGATGCAGGGTCTGGAAGCGCGCCAGCAGCGGCGCCAGCACATGCACGCCGAACACCGGCGCGGCGCTGATGCGCAGGGTGCCGCCGAGCTGGTCGCGCTCGCTGCGCAGCGCCAGGCGTGCGCCCTCGGCCGCCTCGTGCACGGTGCGGGCGCGCGCCAGCAGGCGCCGGCCGGGCTCGGTGAGGCTCAGGCTGCGGGTGCTGCGCGCGAACAGCGCCATGCCCACGGCCGCCTCGATGGCGGCGACGCGCCGGCTCACCGCGGCGCGCGTCAGGCCCAGCTCGCGCGCGGCGCGTGCAAAGCTGCCGGCCTGGGCGATGCGGGCAAACAGTTCCAGGGCGTTGGCGTCCAGGGCCTGGTCGGCGGCGCTGCGGCGGCGATGGGGCGAGAGTTGGGTGGCCACTGTCAACAATCCGGAATCAATGTGTCGTCGGATGCGAGTCTATTCCTTTGATTGTCACCAACCTAGACTGTCTGCATGCGCAATGAAACGGAAATCAGCACCACCCCCACCCAGCTGCGCTGCAGCGACGGCCGCCTGCTGCAAGCCACCTGGCATGAACCGGCCGGCCCGCTGCGCGCGGTGGCGGTGGTAAGCCCGGCGATGGCGGTGGCCAGCCCCTATTACCGCGGCTTTGCCGAATGGCTGGCCCGGCGCGGCTATGCGGTGCTGAGCTATGACTACCGCGGCATCGGCACGAATCTGCAGGGCCGCGTCAGGGACGAGGCCGCCGGCCTGCGCGACTGGGCCGGCCTGGACATGGCCGCCGCGCTGCGCGCCGCCGACAAGCGCCGCCAGCAGGCGCAGCAGAGCCAGGGCCAGGCGCTGGGGCTGCTGGCGATCGGCCATTCCTTCGGTGGCAACGCGGTGGGCATGGCGCCCGGCTTCGAGTGCGCCGATGCCTTGCTGGGCGTGGCGGCGCAGGCGGCCGACTGGCGCTTCTGGTCGGGCCTGCAGCGCGCCAAGGCCATGCTGTTCTTCCACGCCCTGCTGCCCGGCCTGAGCCATCTGCTGGGCCATGGCCCGGCCTGGCTGCTGGGCGCGCGCGCCCAGGCATTGCCGAAGGCGGCGGCGCTGGACTGGGCGCGCTGGGGCCGGCGCCGCGGCTATATGTTCAGCGACCCGAGCCTGCAGGGCCAGCTGGGCCACCACCGCTACACCGGCCCGGTGCATTTGTGGAACGTCAGCGACGACAGCCTGTTCGGCCCCGCCCCCGCGGTGGACCATCTGGCGCGCCAGTTCCGCAGCGCCGCGGTGCAACGCCACACCCTGGACCCACGCAGCCTGGGCCTACGCGCGATCGGCCACTTCGGCATGTTCAGGCGCGAGCTGGGCGAACGCATCTGGCCGCTGCTGCTGGCACCGATCGAGCAGGCCACGCCGGTGCTGCGCGAGCGGCTGCCCTGAGCCTTTCTCAGAGCTTGCCGGTGAAGATGCGGCCCAGCCAGCCCAGGTACCAGTCCAGCAGGCGCTGGAAGCGGCTTCTGGGCGGCGCTGCCGCTTCAACAGCCACCGCGACACCGTAGCGCGCCTGCAGCGCGGCGTTGAAGGCGGCAAAGAAGTCGCCCGCCATCTTCTGCGCCGCCATGTCCACCAGGCGCGAGCCGATCTGCGCGATCTTGCCGCCCACGCTGGCCTGCACCTCGTAGTGCAGCAGCGTCTGCGCCGGGCCCTGGGCCTCCAGCCGTACCTGGGCCTGCCCCTTGCCATGGCCGGCGGCGCCGCCCGAGCCCTCGAAGGCGAGCTGGTAGCTGTTGGGCGGTTGTAGATCGGAGAGCCTCAACTTGCCCTTGAACTTGGCCTTCACCGGGCCGATGGACACCGCCACCAGGGCCTCGTACTCATGCTCGCCACCCTCGACATTGACGGGTGTGAGCGCCTCGCAGCCGCTGATGGCGGCCTTCAGCATCTCGGTGTTGTTGAGCGCCTCCCAGGCCTGGGCCTGGGTGACTGGGAGGGTTTCTTGTCCGGTCAAATGCATGATGATGAGGATGACGAAGATGAGGCGCTGAGCAGGCGTGCGAGTTGTTCCAGGCTGGCGAGATTGTGGGCCGGCACATGCAGGCTGACCTCGGGCAGCAGCGCCTTGATGCCGGCGGCCTTGGGTTCGAAGCCCTCATAGCGCAGCAGCGGATTCAACCAGATCAGCTGGCGGCAGCGCAGGCGCAGGCGCGCTGCCTCCCGGGCCAGGGCCTCGCAGCGCGGGTCGTCGTCAGCGCCCTGCTCCAGCCCGTCGGTGATCAACAGCACGGTGGCATCGGCGGGCAGCACGCGCCGCGCCCAATGCTGGTTGAACTCGTGCAGGCAGGCGCTGATGCGCGTGCCGCCCGACCAGTCCGCCACCCGGCGCGACACCGCGGCCACCGCCAGATCGGGGTCGCGCTGGCGCAATAGGCGGGTGATGGGCGTGAGCCGGGTGCCGAACACAAAGCTCGCGACGCGCGGCGCATGGCGCTGTTGCTGCGGGTTGGCCAGGCCATGGGCCAGGTGCAGCAGCATGCGCGAATAGCGGCTCATCGAGCCCGAGATATCGGCCAGGATCAGCAGCGGCGCCACACGCAGGCGCGGCCGCTCACGCCGCAGGGCAAGACCCGGCCCCCGGGCCGAAGCGCGCAGGCTGGCGCGCCAGGCCACCCGGCCCTGCGCGGCCGGTGCCCAGCGGCGCGTGGGGCGGCGCGGAAACAGGGTCTGCAGCTGGGCCAACAGCCGCTTGGCATGGGCCCATTCGGCAACCGTCATGGTCTCGAAATCGCGCTGGCGCAGCAGCTCGCGCTGGCTCCAGGTGAGCGTGGCGTCGAGCTCGATGCGTGCTTGTTCCGCCGCCGGTGGCTGCGGCAGTTTCGCCGCCTGCGGGAACAGCGCGTCGGCGAGGCGGCGGTTCTCGGGCGGTGGCGGTGTGCCCGGCTTGGCCTGGGCGCGCGGCAACAGCATCGCCATCACCCGGCCCATCAGGTCGGGGTCGCGCCAGAAGATGTGAAAGGCCTGCTCGAACAGGGCGCGGTGCTCCTGGCGGTCCAGCAGGCAGGCCGCCAGCGTGGCCTTGAAATCCCGCCGCGAGGCGATGCCGCCGAGCTGCAGGGCCTGCAGGCAGAGCTCGATGCGATCGGTGCCCACGCGCAGGCCCGCATCGCGCAGCACGCGCGAGAAGTGCACGACGTTTGTTGCCAGATGGTCAGCCATGCGTCGCCACGCGCACCTGCTCCAGCAGGCGCGCTGCCTCCGAGCCCTGCACCTTGGCGATATCGTCCTGGTACTTGAGCAGCACGCCCAGGGTCATGTGCACGGTCTCGGGGTCCAGCACCAGGGCGTTGAGTTCCAGCAGCGCGCGCGACCATTCGATGGTCTCGGCGATGCCGGGCAGCTTGTAGAGATCGATGCCGCGCAAGCCCTGGATGAAGCCGACGATCTGGCGCGCCAGCGTCTCGCCCGCACCGGGCACGCGGCGCTGCAGGATCGCCAGCTCGCGCGCCGCATCCGGAAAGCCCACCCAGTGGTAGAGGCAGCGCCGCTTCACCGCGTCGTGGATCTCGCGCGTGCGGTTGGAGGTGATGACGACGATGGGCGGCGCGACCGCGCTGACCGTGCCGAGCTCGGGAATGGTGAGCTGGAAATCGCTCAGCAGCTCCAGCAGAAAGGCCTCGAAGGGCTCGTCGGCGCGGTCCAGCTCGTCGATCAGCAGCACCGGCGGGCCGGGCATCTCCAGCGCCTGCAGCAGGGCGCGCGGGATCAGGAAGTGGCGGGTGAAGAGCTCGTCGGCATGCAGCGGCTGCCCCTCCTTGGCCGCCTGGATCTCCAGCATCTGGCGCGCGTAGTTCCACTCGTAGGCGGCGCTGGCCATGTCCAGGCCCTCGTAGCACTGCAGGCGGATGAGGGGCCGGTCCAGCAGCGCCGCCAGGGTCTTGGCGATCTCGGTCTTGCCGGTGCCGGGCTCGCCCTCCAGGAACAGCGGGCGCTGCAGGCGCAAGGCCAGGAAGACCGCGCAGGCCAGCTCGCGCTCGGCCACATAGTCGTGGGCGAGCAGGCCGGCCGCGCAGTCATCAATGCTGGAGGGCAGCGCCGCCATCAGCCTGCGGCGGCCACGGCGCGACCGGCCAGCACCGGGATCAGCGCGGCGCGGTAGGCGGCCGAGCCATGCAGATCGCTGTTGAGGCCGTCGGGCTTGATGGACACCAGCTTGGCCGAGGTCTCGCTCCAGCTGCTGGCGAGCGCCGCCTCGATGGTGCTGGCGCGGAACACGCAGGGCCCGGCCCCGGTGACAGCCACCCGCACGCCCGCTGCCGTCTTGGCCACGAACACGCCGACGATGGAAAAGCGCGAGGCCGGCTGCTTGAACTTCTGCCAGGCCGCCTTGAGCGGCACCGGGAAGCTCACCGAGCTGATGATCTCGCCCTCCTGCAGCGCCGTCTCGTACAGGCCCTTGAAGAAGTCATCCGCGGCGATGCTGCGCCTGTCGGTGTGGATGGTGGCGCCCAGGGCCAGCACGGCCGCCGGGTAGCAGGCCGCCGGATCGTTGTTGGCCAGGCTGCCGCCCAGGGTGCCGCGGTTGCGCACCTGGCGATCGCCGATATGGCCGGCCAGATCGGCCAGCGCGGGAATAGCCTGCTGTACCTCCTTGGACGCGGCCACGGTGGCATGGGTGCTCATCGCACCGATCACGACGCGGCCGTTGTCCACGCGTATGCCCTTGAGATCGGCCAGCGCACTCAGGTCCACCAGCGAGGCCGGTGCGGCCAGGCCCAGCTTGATGGCGCCCAGCAAGGACTGACCCCCGGCAATGATCTTGGCATCCAGGGCGGCGGCGGCGCGCGCCGCATCGGCCAGGGTGGCGGCTTGGGTGTAGTTGAAGCTCATGAGTGATCCCCTTTCCTTCAACGCGATGCTTGGATGGCTTGCCAGACGGCATGCGGCGTGGCGGGCATGGGCACATCCTTGACGCCGATGGCGTTGCAGATGGCGTTGATCACCGCCGGTGGCGAGCCGATCGCGCCGGCCTCGCCGCAGCCCTTCACGCCCAGCGGGTTGTGCGTGCAGGGCGTGCCCTTGGCGGTCCTGATCTGGAAGCTGGGCAGGTCGTCGGCGCGCGGCATGGCGTAGTCCATATAGCTGCCGGTGAGCAGCTGGCCGCTCTCCACGTCGTAGATGCCATGCTCCAGCAGCGCCTGGCCGATGCCCTGCGCGATGCCGCCCTGCACCTGGCCCTCGACGATCATCGGGTTGACGATGTTGCCGAAGTCGTCCACCGCGCTGAAGCGGTCCACCCGCACCTGGCCGGTGGCCGGGTCCACCTCGACCTCGCAGACATAGCTGCCGGCCGGGTAGGTGAAGTTGGTGGGGTCGTAGAAGGCGTTCTCGTTCAGACCGGGCTCGAGCTTGTCGAGCGGGTAGTTGTGCGGCACGTAGGCGGTGAGCGAGACCGAGGCGAAGGGCACACTCTTGTCGGTGCCGGCCACCTTGAACACGCCGTTCTCGAACTCGATGTCGGTGTCGGCCGCCTCCAGCAGATGCGCGGCGATCTTCTTGCCCTTGGCGATCACCTTGTCCACCGCCTTGACGATGGCGGTGCCGCCCACCGAGAGCGAGCGGCTGCCATAGGTGCCCATGCCGAACAGCACCTTGCCGGTGTCGCCATGCTGGATGTCGACATCGTCGATCGGGATGCCCAGCTTGTCGGCCACCACCTGCGCGAAGGTCGTCTCATGGCCCTGGCCATGCGAATGCGAGCCGGTGAAGATGGTGACCTTGCCGGTCGGATGGACCCGCACCTCGCCGGCCTCGAACAGGCCGGCGCGCGCGCCCAGGGCACCGGCGATGTTCGATGGCGCCAGGCCGCAGGCCTCGATATAGGTGGAGTAGCCGATGCCGCGCTTCAGGCCCTTGGCCTCGCTGACCGCCTTGCGCGCCGCAAAGCCAGCCACGTCGGCGAGTTCGATCACGCCATTCAGCGTGGCGTCGTAGTCGCCGGTGTCGTAGGTCAGGCCCACCGGGGTGGCGTAGGGGAAGCTGTGGATGAAGTTGCGGCGGCGGATCTCGGCCGGGTCCAGGCCCAGCTCATGGGCCGCGGTTTCCACCAGCCGCTCCACCACATAGGTAGCCTCGGGGCGGCCGGCACCGCGGTAGGCGTCCACCGGCGCGGTGTTGGTGAACACCCCCGTCACCTCGGCATAGATCTTGGGCGTGGTGTACTGGCCGGCCAGCAGGGTGGCGTACAGAATCGTCGGCACGCTGGACGCAAAGGTGGAGAGGTAGGCCCCCAGATTGGCGGTGGTGTGCACGCGCATGGCCAGGAAATGGCCATCCTTGTCGGTGGCAAGCTCGGCCACGGTGGCATGGTCGCGGCCATGGGCGTCGCTCAGAAAGCTCTCGCTGCGCTCGGCGGTCCACTTGATGGGCCGGCCCAGCTGCTTGCTGGCCCAGGTGAGCGCGGTCTCCTCGGCATAGAGAAAGATCTTGGAGCCGAAGCCGCCGCCTACATCGGGCGCCACCACGCGCACCTTGTGCTCGGGGATGCCCAGCACGAAGGCGCACATCAGCAGGCGCTCCACATGCGGGTTCTGGTTCGCCACATAAAGCGTCCAGCTCTCGTCGCCCGGGTTGTAGCTGGCGTTGGCGGCGCGCGGCTCGATCGCGTTGGGGATCAGCCGGTTGTTGCGGAACTCCAGCTTGGTGATGTGCGGCGCGCTGGCAAACACCGCATCGGTGGCGGCCTTGTCGCCGCAGCCCCAGGTGTAGCAGACGTTGTCCGGCGCCTCGTCGTGCACACTGGCCGGCGCGCCCTTGGCCGCCGCCGCATCCACCACCGGGCTCAGGTCCTCGTAGTCGACCTCGATCAGCTGGGCCGCGGCCTTGGCCTCGGCATAGCTCTCGGCCACCACCAGCGCCAGCTGGTCGCCCACATAGCGCACCTTGCCATCGGCCAGGATGGGGTGCTTGGGCTCCTTCATCGGCGAGCCATCGAGGCTGTTGATAAGCCAGCCGCAGGGCAGGCCGCCGATGCTGCGGAAATGCTCGCCGGTGTAGACATCCAGCACGCCGCTGGCCGCCTTGGCCGCGGCGGTGTTGATGCTCTTGATGCGCGCATGCGCATAGGGGCTGCGCAGGAAGTAGGCATACGTCTGGCGCGGCAGCACGATGTCGTCGGTGTACTGGCCACGGCCGGTGAGGAAACGCGCGTCTTCACGACGGCGCACGCTTTGGCCGATCAGGCCTTGCTGGGGTGCGTTCATGGTGGCTGGCTCCTCACTTCATTCCCTGGGCGCCGAGCTGCACGGCGCGCACGATGTTCTGGTAGCCGGTGCAGCGGCAGAAATTGCCCTCCAGGCCCTCGCGGATCTGCGCCTCGCTGCTGCAGCCATGGTGCTGCACCAGGTCCACCGCGCTCATCACCATGCCGGGGGTGCAGAAGCCGCATTGCAGGCCATGGCATTCCTTGAAGGCGGCCTGCATGGGATGCAGTTCACCATTCGCGGCCGCGAGCCCCTCGATGGTGGTGATCTCGGCGCCGTTCAGCTGCACCGCCAGCACATTGCAGGACTTCACCGCGCGGCCGTTCACATGCACCGTGCAGGCGCCGCACTGGCTGGTGTCGCAACCCACATGGGTGCCGGTGAGCGCGAGATCCTCGCGCAGGAATTGCACCAGCAAGCGGTCGGGCGCGATCTCGCGCGTCACCGTCTTGCCGTTGACCTTGAGCGTCGTTTTCTGGCTCATGATGTCTCCTTGTAGGGGTCAGCGGACAAGCCCCATGCTCGCGGGGATTCACTGCCCGAACAGCTACCGTTATCCCTCCTGTATGCCCATCCATAGAGCCCGCCACCCCTGGGTTGTGCGTCAAGCTGGCACACTGCTGCGATAGCAAGGGGTTGGCTGCAATGGACAACGTGGATCTGCAGGTGCTGCGCCAGGTGGCGCAATGGCTGGATGATGAAAAGCGCGGCGTGGTGCTGGGCACCATCACGCGCACCTGGGGCTCGGCACCGCGGCCGGTGGGTTCGCTGGTGGCGGTGCGCGACGATGGCCAGATCGCCGGCTCGGTCTCGGGCGGCTGCATCGAGGACGACCTGGTCGCCAAGCTGCGCGAGGGCGCGCTGCGGCTTAGCAAGCCCGAGCTGATCCGCTATGGCGTGGGCGCCGAGGAGGCCACGCGCTTCGGCCTGCCCTGCGGCGGCACGCTGGAACTGGTGCTGGAGCCGCTGGGGCCGGCCTCGCAGGTGCAGGCCCTGCTCGCCAAGCTGGCCGCCGGCGCTCGCGTGCGGCGCGTGCTGGACATGCACAGCGGCGCCGTCAGCCTGCATGCGCCCGAGGCCGGTGCCGATGTGGTGCAACTCAGCGCCACCACCCTCATCACCCACCACGGCCCGCAATGGCGCCTGCTCGTCATCGGCGCCGGCCAGCTCACCCAGTACCTCGCCAACTTCGCGCTGGCGCTCGACTACCAGGTGCTGGTGTGCGACCCGCGCGACGAATACCAGCCCGAGATCCCCGGCGCCCGCATCACCCGCGAGATGCCCGACGACTGCGTGCTGGCCTTTGCCCCGGATGGCCACAGCGCCATCGTGGCCCTGACCCACGACCCCAAGCTCGACGACCTGGCGCTGATGGAAGCGCTCAAGAGCCCGGCCTTCTATGTCGGCGCGATCGGCTCACGCCTCAACCAAGCCAAGCGCCGCGCCCGCCTGGCCGAGCATTTCGGCCTCAGCGAGGCCGAGCTGGCGCGCCTGCACGGCCCGGTGGGCCTGCACATCGGCGCACGCACGCCACCCGAGATCGCGCTGTCCATCCTGGCGCACATGACCGCCGAACGCTACGGCGTCACGCTCAGCAGTTCGTCGGCCGGCTCGGGCGCGGAGGCGGGCTGCAGCCTCTAGGAAGCCTTGCGCCTGCCCTTGGTTTCGGTGGGGGCGATATAGGTCACCACCACCTCGCTGACGATGCCGTTGGCGGTGGTGCCGAACTCGATGCGCATCTGCTTGTTCTTGGCCACCAGGGTCTCGGGCGAGGCCGCCACCAGCTCGGCGCGCGGCATGCCGTCGATCTGCGCAAACATATGCTTGGCCGTGCCGGACATGGTCAGGGTCTTGCCGTCGGCCAGCTCGTACTGGCCGGCCAGGCTCTTGAATTCGCTCGCCTGCAGCTTGTAGGCCTTGCCCGGCAACACGATCTTGGCCACCGTGCCACTGACCTTCACGGGCTCCAGCTGGGCCGGTGCGGCCTGCGCCATGGCCAATGCGGGTACCAGCATCAATGCGGCAATTGCGATCTGCGTTCTCATGGTCGCCACCTTTCGGGCATGGACCCGGACGCGGGTCCAGATTCAATATAGGTCGGGCCATGGTCACCATATTGAGGCGCCGCAATGCCGGCGCGTCCAGGCTAGGATGGCGCCACCATGATCCATTTGCACTACTACCCCAGCAATGCCAGCTTCGCGCCGCATGTGCTGCTGGAAGAACTGGGCCTGCCCTTCGAACTCAAGCTGGTGGACCGCGACCAGGGCGCACACAAGTCGCCCGCGTACCTGAAGCTCAACCCCATGGGCCTGATCCCGACCCTGGTGGATGGCGAGCTGGTGCTGTCGGAAACCGCCGCCATCCTGCTGCACCTGGCCGACACCCACCCGGCGGCCGGGCTGCTGCCGGCATTGGGCACGGCCGAACGCGCGCAGGCCTACAAATGGCTGATGTGGCTCACCAACACCCTGCAGCCGCTGCTGATGGCCTACTACTACCCGGAGCGCTGGGTGGACGAGGGCAACGCCGCCGGCGTGGCCCAGGTGAAGGCCCATGCCGAGGCGCAGATCAGCGCGCCCGGCGGCCTGCTGGACCTCCTGGAAGCCGAGTTCCAGCGCCACCAGGGTCCCTGGACGCTGGGCGCAAGCTACAGCGCACTGGACCCCTTCAGCTTCATGCTGTGCCGCTGGACGCGCGGCTTCGCGCGCCCGGCGCGCAGCTGGCCGGCGCTGGGCGCCTTTCTGCAGCGCATGCTGGCGCGGCCCGCGGTGCAGCGCGCCATCGCCACCGAACAGCTGCCGCAGCCCTGGATTTAGCTCAGGCCGGCCGGCTGTAGACGTCCCGGTCCAGCCGCTCCATCAGCGCCTCCGGCTTGGCCACCGGCGTGAAGCCGAACTGCGCATAGAGCCAGGGCGCGGTGCTGGTGGCGAGCATGAAGCGGCGCAGGCCTTGCAGCTGCGGGTGCGCCAGCACCGCCCGCATCAGCGCCTTGCTGTGGCCACGGCCGCGATGCTCGGCCAGCACGAACACATCGCACAGATAGGCGAAGCTGGCGCCATCGGTGACGACGCGGGCAAAGCCGATCTGCGCGCCCTCCAGATAGGCGCCAAAGCACAGCGAGTTGGCGATCGATCGCTCCATGGTGGCGCGCGGCAGGCCCAGCGCCCAGCTGGATTCCTGGCTCAGAAAGCGGTGCAGCAGGTCCAGGTCCAGGGCTGCCTTGTCGTCGCTGATGGTGAGTGTCTGCATGGGCCGCATTTCAGCAGAAAGAACCAATGTCGCACAATGGAAGTCATATGACCGAGCTGCTGCTGATACGCCATGGCGAGACCGACTGGAACCGCCGCCAATGTTTCCAGGGCCAGATCGACGTGCCGCTGAACGCCCATGGCCTGGCCCAGGCCGAGCGCCTGGCGGCGCGCCTGCGCGCCGAGCCCATCCAGGCCCTGGTGGCCAGCGACCTGAGCCGCGCGCTGCAGACCGCCGCGCCGCTGGCGCAGGCCCTGGGCCTGCAGACCGAGCGGCAGGCGGCGCTGCGCGAGCAGGGCTTCGGCATTCTGGAAGGCATGAGCTTCGACGACATCCGCCGCGCCCATCCCGAGGAGTTCGCGCAATGGGCCCGCCATGAGCCCGATTACGCGCTGCCGGGTGGCGCCGAAAGCCGCCAGCATTTCTTCCAGCGCGTCATCGCCGCGCTGGGCCAGCTGGCGGTGGCGCACCCGCGCCAGACCCTGGCCGTGGTCACCCATGGCGGCGTGCTCGACATGGTGTGGCGCCACGCCCAGGCCCTGCCCCTGCACGGCGCGCGCGAATGCGCCATTCCGAATACCGGCATCAACCGCGTACGCGTGCGCCTGGACGATGCCGGCGCCGCGCGCTTCGAGATCCTCGGCTGGGCCGACGCGGCCCATCTGGAGGGCCTGGCGGATCAGGGCTTGGCGGCCGTGTCGGCCAGGTAGGCGGCCGTCATTTCCTGCGCCAGCTGATCCAGCTTCAGCCGCTCCAGCACGCGCGGGCTGAAATCGAAATCGCGCTGGCTGGTGTAGATGGCCTCGCCCACGCGCGGCAGGCGCGCGCCGGCGCGCGGCCCCAGGGCCGGCAGCAACGGGTGCACGCGCAGGCGCAATACCAGGGCGGCGTTCGCATCGTCGGCAAACACGGCGGTGTCCACCACCAACTCGCAGCCCTGGCGCTGCGCCTCGCCCAGCACCGCCTCCAGGGTGGCGGCGAGATCGCTGCTGCCGACGCGCAACAGCATCGGCACGACGCGCCGTCCGGCCGCATCCAGGCTGGCCGCCACCTGCTGGTTGAAGCGCAGATTGAGGCGGTCCCAGGCCAGGTTCTCCGCCTCGCTGCCGAGGTTGCGGCCATGGCCGTAGACGATCAGGCAGGGCGGGGTCTGCGCCATCGCGGCGCAGCCGGCCAGCAACAGGGTAGCGATCAGACCGTGGCGCAACATCGCCGGCAGTCTAAGCCAGCTCCAGCCTGAAGGCGCTCACCGCATCCACCAGCACGCGCGCCTGCTGGCTCAGGCTGTCGGCCGCGGCGGCGGATTGCTCCACCAGCGCCGCGTTCTGCTGGGTCGACTCGTCCAGCTGCGCCACCGCCTGGTTGATCTGCACAATGTCGCGGCTCTGTGCCTCGGCCGCCGCGCCCAGCTCGCCGATCAGGCCCACCACGCGCGCCACCTGCGCGTGGATGTCGCGCATGCTGTGGCCGGCCTCGCCCACCAGGCGCGAGCCGGCCTCCACCGTGCTTTCGTTGGTGGCGATCAGCGACTTGATCTCGCGCGCCGCGCTGGCCGAGCGCTGCGCCAGATTGCGCACCTCTGCGGCCACCACCGCAAAGCCGCGCCCCTGCTCGCCGGCACGGGCCGCCTCCACCGCGGCGTTCAGGGCCAGGATATTGGTCTGGAAAGCGATGCCGTCGATCACGCCGACGATGTCGCCGATGCGGCGCGAGGCCGCGTTGATGCCATCCATGGTGCTGATGACCTGCCCCACCACCGCCGCGCCGCGCTCGGCCGCGCCACTCGCGACGGCGGCAAAGGCATTCGCCTGGCGCGCCGTCTCGGCGCTGCCCAGTACCGTGCCGGAGAGCTGCTCCATCGAGGCGGCGGTCTGCTGCAGGCTGCTGGCCTGGCGTTCGGTGCGTTGCGAGAGATCGCCATTGCCCACCGCGATCTGGCCGGCGCCGGTGGCCACCGAGTCGCTGCTGGCACGCACCACGCCCACCAGGCTGCGCAAGGCCTCCTGCATGGCATGCAGGGAACGGCTCAGCTGGCCCACCTCGTCGTCCGACTCGGCCACGATGCGCGAGCTGAGGTCGCCACGCGCGATGCGCTGGGTCACCTGCACCGCCGCCAGCAAGGGCCGGGTGACGCTGCGCGCCAGCCAGTTGGCGATCACCAGCCCGCACATGGCCGCCAAGCCCAGCAGGCCCAGCATCGCCAAGCCGGCGCGCGCGATGGTGGCGTCGGCCTCCTGCTTGGCCTCATCCATGCGCTGGCGCTGCAACTTGACCAGCTCGTTGAGGCTGCCGAAGTAGGCCGTCTGCGTCTGCGAGACCTCACCCACCAGCAGGTCGCGCGCGGCCTCATTGTGCCCGGCCAGGCCTTCGCTGATGGCCTGGTCCATCACCTTCACATAGGCTTGGCGCGTCGCTGTGACCTGCTTCAGCAAGGCCCCGCCGGCCTCCGCCGCGAGGCGATCCTCCAGTTGCTTGAGCAGGCCCCGGGTGTCGTTGCGGTTGGCGTCGATCACCGCCTTCTCGGCCTGCTTGGCCGCGGCGTCGCTGAGCAGGGCGATATTGCGCGCGGCACGGGCGGTGACGTTGACGTTGTCCTTGATCTGGCCAAGCAGGCCGACGACCACCAGATGCTGCTCGGTCAGCGCCTGCATCCGCAGCCCCACCTGGCTGAGCGCCAGGCGTCCGAACAGGGCCACCGCCATGCTGACGAGTATCAGGAGCGCAAACCCCAGCCGCAGCCGTGTCGCGATGGAACGGTTTCTCAATGCTTGCATATGCTGAACTCCCTGAGGCAACGGCGAGTTCGGCCCGGCGCATGCGCAGGGACGCGGGCGACCGTCCACACCCGCCCCAGCGCGCCCCCGCCATCATGTTGTTATGCGGCGATTCTGCGCCGCGCCCCCTGCCTCGGCAATCGCCCTCTGGTCGGAAGCCGGGCGGCTTGCTATGGTGGGCCGCATGAGCAGGCAAACCCGCCCATCCACGAGCCGCCGCGCCTGGCTGCAGCAGCTGGGCCGCGTGGCCGGCAGCGGCGCGGTCTATGCGGCGCTGACCCAGCTTGGCCTGGTGCAGGCCTCGCCGGCGCGCGCCGATTTCGGCCTGGGCCGCGCGCCCAAGGGGGCCCGCGTGCTGGTGCTGGGGGCAGGTCTTGCCGGCCTGGTATCGGCCTATGAGCTGCAGCGCGCCGGCTACCAGGTGCAGCTGCTGGAATACCAGGCACGCCCCGGCGGCCGCTGCTGGACCCTGCGCGGCGGCGACCGCTACACCGAGCTGGGCGGCGCCAGCCAGCATTGCGAGTTCGCGCCGGGCGAGTATTTCAACCCCGGCCCCTGGCGCATCCCCTACCACCACCATGGCGTGCTGGGCTATTGCAAGCGCCTGGGCGTGGCGCTGCAGCCCTTCATCCAGGTCAACCACAACGCCTATGTGCATGGCCAGCAGGCCTTCGGCGGCAAGCCGCAGCGCTGGCGCGAGCTGCAGGCCGATTTCCAGGGCCAGGTGAGCGAGCTGCTGGCCAAGGTGGTGCAGCAGCATCAGCTCGACGAGACCCTCAGCAGCGAGGACCAGGCACGCCTGCTGGAGGCCCTGCGCAGCCATGGCGCCCTGGATGCCCAGGGGCGCTACCGGGCCGGCGAGATCGCCGCCGAGCGGCGCGGCTTCGGCCCGCAGCCGGGAGGCGGCGTGTCTGCCGCGCCGCCACATGATCAGCCGCTGGGCCTGCATGATGTGCTGGCCAGCGGCCTGGCCGGGCGGCTCGATCTCGGCAGCGGCTTCGAATACCAGATGCCGCTGTTCCAGCCGGTGGGCGGCATGGACGCGATCGCGCGGGCCCTGGCCAAGGCGGTGGGCCCGCGCATCCGCTACCGGGCGCGCGTCACCGAGATCCAGCAGGACGAGCGCGGCGTGACGGCGCAATACGAAGACCTCGCCCGTCCCGGCACGCCGCTGAGCGTGAGCGCCGACTGGTGCATCTGCACCCTGCCGCTGTCGGTGCTCTCGCAAGTGGAGATGCGCATCAGCCCGGCGCTGCGCGCCGCCATCGATGCGGTGAGCTATTTCGCCGCGGTCAAGGTGGGCCTGCAGTTCGGGCGCCGCTTCTGGGAAGAGGACGAGGGCATCTACGGCGGCATCAGCAGCACCGATCTGGCGATACGCACGATCGGCTATCCCAGCCACCATTTCCACGCGCGCAAGGGCGTGCTGCTGGGCGCCTATGCCTTTGGCGCCAATGCCTACGAGTTCAGCGCGCTGGCCCCGGCCGAGCGCGTGCGCGAGGCGCTGCGCCTGGGCGCGCAGATCCATCCGCAATACCCGGCCGAGTTCGAGCATGGCATGGCGGTGGCCTGGCATCGCCACCCGGCCACGCTGGGCTGCTTTGCCTGGTGGACGCAGGCGGCGCGCGAGCGCCATTACGCGCAGCTGCTGCGGATGGACGGGCGCCTGATCCTGGCCGGCGAGCATGCCTCGCTGCTGCCGGCCTGGCAGGAGGGCGCAGTGCTCTCGGCCCAGCATGCGGTGACGCAGCTGCACGCCAAGGCCAGCGCATGAGATCGGCGCTGCTGCTGCTCGGCCTGGTCGGCCTGCCCGCGCTGGCGATGGATGAGCCACGCTTCTCGGCCGGCTGGGGCTTCGACCAGCGCAGCGGCCCGGCCCTCTACGCCGCGATCTGCGCCGGCTGCCACATGCCCGACGGCCGCGGTGCCCGTGGCGCGGCCGCCTACCCGGCGCTGGCGGGCAATGCACGCCTGGCCGCCACGCCCTATCTGCTGCGCATGATCCTGAAGGGCGGCAAGGCCATGCCGGCCTTTGCCGGCGTGCTCGACGATGGCCAGGTCGGCGCGGTGGCCGGCGAGGTGCTGCGGCGCTTCGGCCCGCCCGGCCAGTCCGGCGTCGCCATCACCAACGACGAGGTGGCCGCCATGCGCGCCGCCATCCAGCAAGAGCAGAGGAGCCAAACCCCATGAAGACCATCGCCACCCTGGCCCTGCTGCTGGGCTGCTGCAGCCTCGGCCACGCCGACGAGGTGCTGCGCCACCGCCCGCCCGGCTCCAGCTTCCCGATCGCCAGTGCGGTGGAGGTGCCGGCCGGCAAGACCCTGGTCTATCTGAGCGGCGCGGTGCCGCCGGTGGTGGACGAGAAGGCCGAGCGCGGCAGCCTGGCCGCCTATGGCGACACCCGCACCCAGACCGCCGGCACGCTGGCCGGCATCGAGCGCAGCCTCAAGAGCCTGGGGCTCACCATGGGCGACGTGGTGAAGATGCAGGTGTTTCTGGTGGGCGACCCGGCCAAGGGCGGCAAGATGGATTTCGACGGCTTCATGAGCGCCTACCGCGAGCATTTCGGCAGCGCCGCACAGCCGCGCCTGCCGGCGCGCTCGGTGATGCAGGTGGCCGGGCTGGTGCTGCCGGGCTGGCTGGTGGAGATCGAGGTCACGGCCGTACGGCCCTGAGCCCTGCCCCCCACCTTACTGGCGGTTGCGCTGCCGGTTTTCGCGCAGCTCGCGCAGGCGCAGGCATTCAGGGTGCTGCTGGAATACCGGCTTCTCGCATTCGCGGTCGATGCAATAGGCCAGCGCCAGGAAGCTGCGGCTGCCGCAGGCCTCGCGCGGGCCGGCAGCCGATTCGGTGCGGCTGGCCGCCTGGGGTGGCGGCGCGACCGCCGACGCCGCATTGGCACGCGCCGGCGGACGCGGCCTGGCCTGGCTGGCCGCCAACGGCGTGCCGGTGCGCACCGGCACGCCGGCCTCGTCGCGCGCCTCGGTGATCACGGCGGGCACGGCGCTGGCGCTTGCCGTGGATGCCGGCACCGCAGCCGGTGGCGGCGTTGCACCCCGAGGCAGCCACATCCAGCCGGCCGTCGCGGCCAGGCCGGCCAGCAGCAGCGTCAGACCCAAGCGCCTGGCCATGCCGGCCGGCGCGGGCTCGGGCGCGGGCGCGGGCTCGGCCTGGCGTGGTTCGGGCAGCGGCGCTGGCGGCAAGGCGGGCGATGGCGCCGCGGGTGGTGGTACGGGCGCGGGCTCGGCCTCCAGCAGCAGATCGGG
>NZ_JBYTBE010000012.1:38336-139159 GCF_058788955.1 Roseateles sp. FW301-B2 | reverse complement strand
GATGTTCTGGAAGGTGCGCGCAATGCCGGTCTTGGCAACCTGGTGCACCGCCGTCGGCGCATAGGGCGCGCCGCCCAGCTCGAAGGTGCCAGCGTCGGGCGTGTAGAGGCCGGTGATGACGTTGAAGAAGGTGGTCTTGCCGGCCCCGTTGGGGCCGATCAGGCCATAGACCTGGCCCTTGTTGATCTGGATGCCCACCTCGGAGAGGGCTTGCAGGCCGCCAAAGCGCTTGGAGACGCCGGCGACTTTCAATACGGTTTCTTGTTGGCTCATGCTTTGCTCTCCTTGCTGCTCACTTGCTCACCGGCTGGGGCGCACCCTTGCCGTGTTCTCGCGCGGGCCAGAGGCCGCGCGGGCGCGAGAGCATGATGCCGATCATCGCCAGCGCCACCAGCAGCTGGCGCAGGATGGCGGCGTCCAGGCGGCCACCGGTCATCTCCTGCAGCGGGCCGGCCACATAGCGCAGCACCTCGGGCAGCGCCGACAGCAAGAGCGCACCCAGGATCACGCCCGGGATATGGCCGATGCCGCCCAGCACCACCATGGCCACGATCATCACCGACTCCTGCAGGCTGAAGGACTCGGGCGACACAAAGCCCTGGAAGGACGCGAACATCGAACCGGCCACGCCGCCGAAGGTGGCGCCCATGCCGAAGGCCAGCAGCTTCAGGTTGCGGGTGTTGATGCCCATCGCCTTGGCGGCGATCTCGTCCTCGCGGATCGCCATCCAGGCGCGGCCGATGCGCGAGTTCTCGAGGCGGTAGCAGATGATCACGGTGAACACCACCAGCGCCAGGAACAGGTAGTAATACAGCGTCACCGACGGCAGCGTGAAGCCGAACACTTCCAGCGGTTTGCCCAGGTCGATGCCGAAGAAGTGGATCGCGTCGATCTGGCCGATGCCGCGCGGGCCGTTGGTGATATTGACCGGATGCTCCAGATTGTTGAGGAACACACGGATGATTTCACCGAAGCCCAGGGTCACGATGGCCAGGTAGTCGCCGCGCAGCTTCAGCGTCGGAGCGCCCAGCAAGACGCCGAACAAGCCGGCAAGACCTGCCCCCAGCGGGATGATGACCCACAGCGGCGAATGCAGGCCGCCCGGGAACATCGCCAGGATGGACTCGAAGTTCTCGCTCAGGTGCGGGCTGGCCAGCAGCGCGAACATGTAGGAGCCCACCGCGTAGAAGGCCACATAGCCCAGGTCCAGCAGGCCCGCGTAGCCCACCACGATGTTCAGACCCAGGGCCAGCATCACATAGAGCAGGGCCAGGTCCAGGATGCGCACCGGGCCGTTGCCCAGCTGCTGCACGAACAGCGGCACGATCAGCAGGCCGATGGCGGCCGCCAGAAAGACGAACAGTTTGTTGTTTTGCATCGTGTACTCCTTAGGCACGATCGGCCACGCGCTCGCCCAGCAGGCCCGAGGGGCGCAGGGTCAGCACCAGGATCAGCGCCACGAAGGCGAAGATGTCGGCGTAATGGCTGCCCAGCACGCCGCCGGTGAGGTCACCCAGGTAGCCGGCACCGATGGCCTCGATCAGGCCCAGCACCACCCCGCCCAGCATCGCGCCGGCGAGGTTGCCGATGCCGCCCAGCACCGCGGCGGTGAAGGCCTTCAGGCCGGGCATGAAGCCCATCGAGTGCTGCACCGTGCCGTAGTTGGCCGCCCACATCAGGCCGGCCACGGCGGCCAGCGCCGCACCGATCACGAAGGTGGCCGAGATCACCACATCGGGCTTCACGCCCATCAGGCCCGCCACGCGCGGGTTCTCGGCGGTGGCGCGCATCGCGCGGCCCAGCTTGGTGTGGTTCACCAGCCAGAGCAGGCCGCCCAGGATGATGACGGTGATGACCAGGATCAGGATCTGCGTGACCGTGATCACCGGCCCGCCCAGGTCGATCGCGACCGAGGGCAGCAGCAGCGGGAAGGGCTTGGGATTGGGCTTCCAGACGATCATCGCCAGGGTCTGCAGCAGCAGCGACATGCCCATCGCGGTGATCAGCGGTGCCAGGCGCGGCGCGTTGCGCAGCGGCCGGTAGGCAATGCGTTCGACCGCGAAATTGAGCAGGGTGCACACGACGATGGCGCACAGCAGTGCCACCAACATCAGGGCCCAGCCCGGCAGGCCGGTGTCAGCCAGGGCGCTGACCACGGTCCAGCTCACGAGTGCCCCCACCATCAGGATCTCGCCATGGGCGAAATTGATCAGGTTGATGATGCCGTAGACCATCGTGTAGCCCAGTGCCACGAGCGCATACATGCTCCCGAGCACCAGACCATTGATGATCTGTTGCAAAAAAGTCTCCATCTGCTTACTTCCTTTTTGTGACGGATGAGCCGTCAGACTGGTGCCAGGGTTTGCAACACCCGTGCCAAAAATCACAAGCTTCGGGTAATCACCGAGATCACCCAGGGCCCAAGGGCCCGGCACGCCCCCGACCGCCGCCCGGGAGGGCGGAAATCGACACTGGCGCCCGCCGCACCGTGCGGACTTCGGCACAAACCAGCGCCCGGCCGGGCGAACGGCGGCGCCGGGCGATGGCGAGCGACAGCGGGGCATGCCGCCGGCGGCCCGAATGTTGGGCACACTACGCAAGCTCATGGTGTTCGCAGATTCCTCCTCCTGGCGCGGCCTGCGCTTTGCCTTCACGCCCGGCTGGCTGGCCCGGCTGCAGCGGCGGCTGTTGCGCCCCAGCTTCATGGTCTGGCTGACCCTGATCCTCTTGGGCGCCGGGCTCTGGCTGGGCCAGCGCTGGAGCGAGCGCAACGGCATCTCACAGCTCAACGCGGTGGCGGCGGAGCGCCTGGAGCTGTATGCGGCCATGCTGGAGGCCGAACTGGCCCGCCATGCCTATCTGCCCAGCCTGATCGCCATCGACGAGGAGGTGGCGGCAATGCTCGAGGCCCCCGGCGACGCCGCGCTGCGCCAGCGCGCCAGCCTGCGCCTGGCACGCATCAATGTGCGTGCCGGCGCGCTGATGAGCTTCATCGCCAACCCCCAGGGTCAGGTCTTGTCCAGCAGCCAGGCCCAGGCCAATGTGGCGGTGGAGCCGGGGGTGCTGAAGCAGGCGCTGGCGCTCAACGAGGCGCCCGGCCATTTCTTTGCGGCCAACCGCGAGCAGGCCAGCACCGAGTACTACCTGGTGCATCCGGTGCGCCGCGGCCAGCGCCTGCAGGCGCTGATCGTGGTGAAGCTGGACCTCGCGCCGCTGGAGGCGACCTGGGTGGACCTGGGGCTGCGCTCGCAGGGCGAGAAGCTGCTGGTGGTGGATGAGCGCGGCGTCGTCATCATGTCCTCGGTGCCGCGCTGGAAGTACCGCGTGCTGGGCGAACTCGACGAACAACGCCGGCGCGAGCTCGAGGCCAGCGGGCGCTATGCCGGCGCGACGCTGGAGCCCATCGGCCTGACACCCGAGGTGCTGGAGCAGGAAGACAGCAGCCTGGTGCCGGCGCCGCGCGACGATGCCGATGTCGGCCGCCGGCCACGCCAGCTGCTGGCGCAGCAGCGCGCCGCGGTGACTGCCGGCGTGCGCCTGCTGGCGCTGTCCGACCCCAGCGAGGTCTGGGCCCAGGCGCGCTATGCCGGCTGGGGCGGCGGCGCGGTGGGCGCCAGCGTGGGCATGCTGGCGCTCTACCTGGCCTCGCGCAAGCGCGCGCTGCTGCAGCTCTCGCGCGCCCGCGACGAGCTGCAGCTCGCGCATGGCCAGCTGGAGGGGGTGGTGGCCGAGCGCACGCGCGAGCTGCGCAGCACCAACGAGGAGCTGAAACGCCAGATCGCGCAGCGCATCCAGGCCGAGGACGAGCTGATGCAGGCCGGCAAGCTGGCGGTGCTGGGCCAGATGTCCACCGGCATCACGCACGAGATCAACCAGCCGCTCACCGCGCTGCGCGCGCTCTCGCGCAACAGCCTGCAGCTGCTGGAAAAGGGCCGCCACCAGTCGGTGGCCGACAACCTGCGCATGATCGACGACGTGGTCGAGCGCATGAGCCGCATCACGCGCCAGCTGAAGAGCTTTGCGCGCAAGGCCGAGGTGGTCTATGCGCCGGTCTCGCTGGCCGAGGCGGTGACCAATGTGCGCCTGCTGATGGAGCACCGCATCGAATCCGAAGGCGTGCGCCTGCGCGTCGAGGTGCACGAGGAGCTGCTGGTGCATTGCGACGGCAACCGCCTCGAGCAGGTGCTGGTGAACCTGCTGGCGAATGCGCTCGACGCGGTGAAGGATTCGAACGAGCGCTGGGTCGGCATCAGCGCGGCGCGCGCCGGCGACCGCGTGGTGGTGCGCGTCAGCGATACCGGCACCGGCATGGACGACGCCGCGATCGCGCGCCTGTTCGAGCCCTTCTTCACCACCAAGCCGGCCGGCCAGGGGCTCGGCCTGGGCCTGGTGATCTCAACGAAAATCGTGCATGAGTTCGGCGGCACGCTGCGGGCGCGTCGCGGCCCGCATGCCGCCGGGATGAGTTTTGTTTTCGACCTCAAGGCGGTCGACAGGGATGCCCATGTTTGAAGGTTACAAGGTCCTCTTCATCGAGGACGACCCACCGGTGCGCGCCAGCCTGGCGCAGACGCTCGAGCTGGAAGGCCTGGAGGTGCAGGCCTGCGGCTCGGCCGAGGAGGCGCTGGCATCGATACAGCCCGGCGCGCAGCTGGTGGTGGTGACGGACGTGCGCCTGCCCGGCATGGACGGCCTGGCGGTGCTTGACCATGTGATGGCCACCGACGCCGGCATCCCGGTGGTGCTGATCACCGGCCATGGCGACATCGCGATGGCGGTGCGCGCGATGCGCAGCGGCGCCTACGATTTCATCGAGAAGCCCTTCGCGCCCGAGCGCTTCGTCGAGACCGTCAAGCGCGCGCTCGACAAGCGCGTGCTGCGCGTGGCGGTGGACGAGCTGCGCGCCCAGCTGCAGCGGCGCAGCGGCATCGAGGCGGTGCTGCTGGGCAAGTCGGCCGCGATCGAGCAGGTGCGCGCGCAGATCCTCAACCTCGCCGACACCTCGGCGGACGTGATGATCCTGGGTGAGACCGGCACCGGCAAGGAGCTGGTGGCGCGCTGCCTGCACGACCAGAGCCACCGGCGCGACCGCCACTTCGTCGCCATCAACTGCGGTGGCCTGCCCGAGGCCCTGTTCGAGAGCGAGCTGTTCGGCCATGAGCCCGGCGCCTTCACCTCGGCGGCCAAGCGCCGCATCGGCAAGATCGAGCATGCCAATGGCGGCACCCTGCTGCTGGACGAGATCGAGACCATGCCGATCACGCTGCAGATCAAGCTGCTGCGCGTGCTGCAGGAGCGCCGCCTGGAGCGCCTGGGCTCCAACGACGAGCTGCCCATCAATGTGCGTTTCATCGCCGCCACCAAGGCCGATCTGCGCGCCTTGAGCGAGGCGCAGAAGTTCCGCGGCGACCTCTACTACCGCCTCAACGTGGCGACGCTGGAGCTGCCGCCGCTGCGCGAGCGGCGCGAGGACATCCCGCTGCTGTTCGAGCATTTCGTGACCCAGGCCTGCGCGCGCTACGAGCGCCCTGCCCCGGAGCTGACGCCGCAGCGCCTGCGCGAGCTGATGGCGCACGACTGGCCCGGCAATGTGCGCGAGATCCGCAATGCTGCGGACCGCTTCGTGCTGGCGATCGGCAGCGGCGAGGGCGTGAGCGCGGCCGAGGCCGGCGCCGGCCTGCCCAGCCTGGCCCAGCACATGGACCTGGTGGAAAAAGCGCTCATCGAGCAGGCCCTGCGGCGCGCCGGCGGCAAGGTGCCGGTGGCGATGGAGATGCTTGGCATTGCCAAGAAGACGCTCTACGACAAGCTGCACCGCCACGCCATCGACCTGGAGAAGTTCCGTTAGCGATAGTGGTTCGGGTCCGCCGAGTCGGTGGGCCTGGCGATGACGCGCTTGAAGGCCTCGTTCATGGCGAGCTGCAGATTGATGCCGCGCGGCGGTATCGGCGCGAGGAACCAGCGCTGGTAGATGGCGTGGATCTCGCCGCGCTTGTAGAGGTCGGCCAGCACCCCGTCGACCAGCTGCTTGAAGCCCGCATCGTCGCGCGGCAGGCCCAGCGCATAGGGCTCGACGGTGAGCGCCTCGTCCGAGATCACGTAGTCGCCCGGGTTGGCCACCCCGGCCAGCGCGCTGCGCAGCAGCACATCGTCCATCGCGTAGGCCACCGCACGGTCGGTCTGCAGCAGGCGGAAGGCATCCTTGTCGTCCATGCCGCCCAGGATCTTCATCTCCAGGCGGCGGCTCTGGTTCACCTGGTGCAGGAACTGGATGCTGGTGGTGGCGATGGTGGTGGCCACCGGTTTGCCGCGCAGGTCTTCCAGGCCGCGGATCTCGGCGCTGCGCTTGGAAAGCAGGCGGCTCTCGGCCACGAAGGTGGTGATGGAGAAGGCCTGGGTCTTCTGCCGCTCGGCGGTATTGGTGGTGATGCCGCATTCCAGGTCCACGCTGCCATTCGCCACCAGGGGCATGCGGGTGGCCGAACTCACCGCGATCAGCTTCACCTCCAGGTCGGGCAGCTCCAGACGCTTCTTCACCGCCTCGATGACGCGCTGGCAGAGGTCGATCGAGTAGCCGATCGGCTTGAGCTTGGCATCCAGGTAGGAGAATGGCGCCGAGGCGACGCGGTAGCCCAGCACGATCACGCCGGTGTCGCGCACCTTGCGCAGCGTGGCCGAGGCCTCCTCGCCCTGCGCGGCCGCGGGCGCGGCCAGGCCGGCGCACAGCGTCAGCGCGGCACTCAGGCGCAACAGTGGGGCAAGAAGCTTGGAATTCATGGCGGAGCCGCGCATTCTCGCCGCAGCCGTGCGCCTGGCAAGCGGGCAAGCCCCAGGGCGCCGGCGAAGCCGGTCGTGCTCAGGGCCACTTATGGCAGCATGAGCGTCATGTCCTCAAGCACCGCCGACCCCAGCGCCCTGGCCGATCTCCTGCACGCCCTGCCCCCGCGCAGCCAGCGGCTGCTGGCGCTGGCCAGCCAGCAATGGGACCGCCGGCGCGGCCTGTTGGTATTCGCCTACGGATCGCTGATCTGGAAACCCGGCTTCAGCGCGCTGGAGCGCTGGCCCGCCGCCGTGCATGGCTACCACCGCGCGCTGCGCCTGCGCTCGCTGGTGAACCGCGGCAGCCGCACCCAGCCGGGCCTGGTGCTGACCCTGCTGTCGGGCGGCAGCTGCCGCGGCCTGCTCTACCGCGTGGCGCCGGCGCACAGCCAGCAGGTCCTGGAAGCGCTGTGGGCGCGCGAGATGGTGGTGGGCTCCTACGACCCGCGCTGGCTGGATTGCCGCACGCCGGCGGGCAGCTTCAAGGGCCTGAGCTTCACGCTCTCGCGCAAGAGCCCCGGCTATGTGGGCGCGATCGCCGATGCGGAGCTGCTGCACATCCTGCGCCACGCGCAGGGGCGCTATGGCAGCACGTTGGACTATCTGGCGCGCTCGGTCGCCGGCCTGCGCGAGCACGGCATCCACGACCATGAAATGGAACGCCAGCTGGCGCTGGCGATGGCGCATGGGCTGCTGCCGGCCGGCGTTCTCAAGTAAACGAAGGGCCGCTCCCGAGTTTGCTTGACCCCCTCGGGGGGCCTGACGCGCAGCGGCAGGTTTGGGGGCCTTCAGGAAGCGCCGGTGGGTTGACTGGCCGCGTGGGCGCGCACGCGCGCCAGGTCCTCATCGGTATCGACATCCAGCAGCACGCCGGGGTCGTCCAGATCCACCGCCTGGGCCGGATAGCGCGCCACCAGGCGGCGCGCGCCCTCGTCGCCCTGCAACCCCACCAGCTCGGAATAGAGCTCGGCGCTGAAACCCACCGGATGGCCGCGCTGGCCGCGGTACTGCGCATAGGCCACTGGGTACTGCTCGAGCGCCTGTGCCACCGCCACCATGCTGCTGGCACGCAGCATCGGCATATCGCCCGGCACGATCAGCCAGCCGTCGGCGTCGCCGGTGGCGCTGACACCGGCCGCAATCGAAAAGCCCATGCCGAGCGGATTGGGCTGGCCGCGCGCATTCAGCTCGGGCACCAGCACCACCTCGCGTGCCGCGACCATGCGTTTCACGCTGGGCTCCAGCGCAGCCGTGGTCACCACCACCACGCGCATGCCGCTGGCAATGGCCTGGCCGATGGTGCGGGCCAGCACGGTCTCGTCGCCCAGGGATTGCTCCAGCTTGTGCCCTGCGCCGCGAAAACGCATGCCGCGTCCCGCCGCAAGCACGACGACTGCAGGTCGCCGCTTTGTCATCTGGATCGTCCTTCCATCTACCCCTCGACCACCCGCATTCGTTCAAACGTCTTCTGTACAAGCCCGCGGGCGTATCTCCTGCGGCAAGCATGCCCGCCGCCCCCTGCAGGGCCTAGTGGTAACTTCACTTAAGGCTTTCTACCGTCACCGGTTGCGGGGACGGATACTAGAGGCATGAGTCAAAAGCTATCCGACCTGCGCAAGAGCTACGAACGCGCCGAACTCGACGAATCCACCCTGGCCCAGGCGCCGCTGGAGCAGTTCCGGCGCTGGCTCACCGAAGCCCTGGCGGCCGAGGTGCCGGAGCCCAATGCGATGACGGTGGCCACCGTGGGCGCGGATGGGCGACCCTCCACACGGGTGGTGCTGATCAAGGACTATGACGCCCGCGGCATCGTCTGGTACACGAATTACGACAGCCGCAAGGGCCGCGAGCTGGCCGCGCACCCCTTTGCCGCGCTGCAGTTCCATTGGGTGGAGCTGGAGCGGGTGGTGCGCATCGAGGGCCGCGTGGAACGCGTCAGCGCCGCCGAGTCCGATGCCTATTACGCCAGCCGGCCGCTCGATTCGCGCCTGGGCGCCTGGGCCTCGCCGCAAAGCCAGGTGATCAGCTCGCGCGCGGTGCTGGTGGCCAATGCCGCCAAGGCCGCCGTCCAACATGGGCTCAGCCCGGCGCGGCCGCCGCACTGGGGCGGCTTCCGCCTGGTGCCCGACAGCTGGGAGTTCTGGCAGGGGCGCAAGTCGCGCCTGCACGACCGGCTGCGCTACCGCCTGCAGGCGGATGGCAGCTGGTTGCAGGAGCGCCTGGCTCCCTGATCGAGCCCGGCGCGCCGCTCAGAAGCGCACTTGCAGCCCGGTGTGGATGCTGCGCCCCGGCAGCGGTGCCAGCGCGCGGATGGTGGCAATGCTGCTGGCGCTGTAGGCAAGCTTGTCGCCCAGATTGTCGAGCTTGAGGTACCAGAGCGCGTCCAGATCGCCGTAGCGCAGCTGGCGCGCCAGGCTCAGGCGCAGCAGGCCGTAGCCGGCGGTGGGCTGATCCAGGGCCGGCACGCGGCTTTGGCGCGCGGCCAGGCGCCAGTCCAGCTTCAGGCTCCAGGGGCCCCGCTGGGCATCCAGCGTCAGGCCGGCGCGCAGCGGTGCCAGGCGCGGCAGCGGCTGGCCATGGCTGAGGTCTTCGCCGCGCACCGCGTCGAGCTGCGCCGCCAGGCCCAGCTGCCAGGCGGCCAGCGCGGGCAGCGCATGCTTGAACTCGAGCTCGAAGCCGCGCAGGCGCGCGCGCACGCCCTGGTACTGGTACACCGGCAAGACCTGACCCCCGACCTCCTCGCTGGCACCGGTGGCCGCCAGCGCCAGGTAGTTGCCGAAGCGGGTTTCGTAGAGCTGCGCCGAGAAACTGTTGGCACCCTCGGCCCAGCGCAGGCCCAGCTCGCCGGCGTTGGCACTCTCCAGCGCGAGCGCGCTGTCGCCGCGCTCGAAGGCGCCGGTGGCCACATGCTGGCCATTGGCAAAGAGCTCGTAATACATCGGTGCGCGCTGGCTGCGGTTAAGGTTGGCGCTGAGCGTCCAGCCCGGCCGCAGTTCGAGGCTGCCGCTCAGCGAGAAGCTGTGCGGCCTGAAGCGGCGCGTCGCGGCGGCGCCGAACCTGGGCTCGGCGGCCGCGCCCGTGTCCGCATCGCCGTCCGAGGCGACGCGCACGCGCTCCGCGCGCAGGCCCAGCGCGATGCCGGCGGCGCCGAACTTGGCCTGCTCCAGCACGAAGGCCGCGTCCGCGGCGGTATGCGTGGCCGGCACCAGGGCCTCCTCGCCCAGCGCCGAGAAGTCGGACCGCTCGGCCTGCAGACCCAGCACGCCATGCCAGGCGCCCAGCGGCGCATGCGCGGCCTCGACGCGGGCATCGGTGCCGCGGCTCTTGAAGGTGGTGCCCACCGCGCCGTCGCCCTCCACTTCCTGGTGCTCGTAGCGCGAGCGGCTCAGCTGCCACTGCAGCTTGCGCAGCGGGCCGTCGGCCACACGCCATTCACCGGCGCTGGCGATGCGCTGGCGCTGCATGCGCACCGTCACATCGGGCTCGACGGTGACGCCGTAATCCTGCCGGTAGTCGTCCAGCGCCAGGCCGGCATAGCCCTGGGGCTGGACCCAGGAGGCACCCAGCGCGGCGCTGTGGCTGTCGCTGGCGGAGTTGCGCACATGGTCGGACCAGCCCGCCTCCGCGTTGCCGAAGCGCGGCACCGACAGGTCGCCGGCGCGGCGGCCCGAGACATCGGCATGCCAGGCCAGGCTGTCGGCGCCGCCGTCCAGCACCAGCGCGGCATTGCGCTCGCGGGCGGCGCCACCCAGGCGCAATTCGGCCGCGCCGCCCAGGCCGGGCTGGGCCAGGCGCGGGATGCGGTTGTCCAGGGTGTTGACCACCCCGCCGATGGCATTGCCGCCATAGAGCAAGGCGGCGGCGCCGCGCAGCACCTCGATGCGATCGATCACCAGCGGATCGACTGGCACGGCATGGTCGAAGCTGAGGCTGGAGGCGTCCACCGAGGCGCCCGAGTTGTTGAGCATGCGCACGCGGTCGCCGTCCAGGCCGCGGATGCTGGGGCGGTTGGAATTGGGGCCGAAATAGGTGGAGGCCACGCCGCTCAGGCCCTCCAGGCTCTCGCCCAGGCTGGCGCCGCGGCTGAGCACCAGGGCATCGCCGCTGAGCACATGGTTGGCCGGCGCCAGCTCCTGGCTGCCGAGCGGATTGCCGGTCACCACCACGGTGCTGAGGCGTTCCTTGTCGGCCGCCGCGCCCTGCGCCGACGCGGCATGGGGATAGATGGCGGCCAGGGCCAGGGCCAGCAGGCCAGGCCGGAAATTGAGAATGGGCATATGAAGAGACACTCGATGAGACGCCCGGGCAGGCCGGCGCGCGCGGGCCTGCATGGGCGACGCCACCCGGGCGGGCCGGGCGGAACCTGGGCTAAGGCTCAGGCGAGTGCGGGCGGGCCGCGCGCCGCGCGCGACCAATGGCGCTGCAGCGGGCTTGCCGCCGGCGCCCGCGCCGCCGGGACGGCGGGCGCATCAAGGACCAGGGCCGGCGCCGCATGGGCGCACAGCAGGTCGAACTGGGTGAACTGGTCGAACAGCTGGCAATCGGCACTGCCGATCTTGTGACCCAGGCTTTCGCCCGCCACCGCCGCGGCCAGCTGCACCGTCTTGGCCAGCGCGGGCATGTGCACCGTGCGGTGCCACAGGCCCAGGCCCTGCAAGGCCAGCAGGCTGATGGCGCAGCACCAGGCCAGCCACTGCGCACGCAGGCGCGATGACCGGGGATGGTGTTGCGGCTGCTGCGGCATGCGCCTCAGTTGCCTTGCTGCTGCGCGTCGCTGACGCGGTAGTACATGCCGTAAGGGTCGTCGCTGAGCACCGCCATCGTGCCCTCCACCACCACCGGCTCGAGCGTGTAGCGCACCGGATTCTTGCTGCGCACCTCCACCAGGCCCTCGGGGCCGGCGGGCACGCAGAAGGAACAGCTGGTGGGCACCGAGGAGAGCAGGAAATGGCGCTGCTTGTCACCGGGCTCCAGCGGCAGCATGAAGCCCTGCACCTTGACCTTCTGCTTGTCCAGCGCCTGCACCGAGCCCGGGAAGGTCGGCACGAGGCGGTTCTTCTCGGCCTTGGTCGTCACCGAGGACAGCAACTGCCAGGCAACGATGCCCTCGCGCTCCTGCAGGGGCTTGAAGGGGCTGCGCGGGTCGTGATAGCCGGGGCCCTGGCCGATGGCGGGGCTCTGCGCCTGCGCTCCCGCCATGCCCTGCATCAGGGCCAGCGTCAGGGCTAGGACAGCGACGATCGAAAAGCAGCGTCTGGAATTCATGGATACATCCTCACGACCTCATTGTGCCTTGTTGCCGCTACGGCCGCCGCGGCGGCTGAACGGGGGGCGAACAGGAACTTAGCGCGGGCTCTGCAGCAGCTCGGTGACGTCGAGGCGGAAGGCGCGCCAGGCCGGCCAGGCCGCACTCGCCAGCGCCAGCAGCAGGGCCAGGCCCGGCACCGCCCATTCCCAGGCACTCCACCAGGCGCCGCCAAGGCGCAGCGATTGCTGCTCGGCCAGCAGCAGGCCCAGGCCTTCGGCCAAGGCATGGCCCAGCGCCAGCCCCAGGCCGCTGGCAAGCAGCGCCAGCCAGACGGCCTCCAGGCTCACCAGGGCCGCCACCCGCCAGGCCGGCGCGCCCAGCATGCGCAGCATGGCCAGATCGCCCTGCCGCTCGCGCACCGCGCTCAGCAGGCCCACCAACACCGACAGCGCCGAGGCCAGCAGCAAGACGATGGCGAAACCGCGCAAGACCTCGGCGCCCACGCCCAGCATGCGGAACAGGCGCGCGGTTTCCAGCGCCGGTGCGGCCGCCTGCAGCCCCGGCTGTGCATTCACCCAGCGCGGCAGGCTCACCGCCGCCAGCGGGCTGCGGTAGCTCAGCAGCAGCATGGTGATCTCGCGCTCATCCACCGCGTTCGCTTCTTCCGCGTCTCCCTCATGCCCGTGCAGCGCCCAGACCGAGGCCAGATCGGTCAGCACCAGGCGATCCAGCACGCTGCCCGTGGCCTTCAGCACGCCCACCACCTGGTAGGGCCGCTGGGCATGGGCCTCGCCCTCGCTGCCCAGGCCATGGCTGCCGGCAAAGCGGTCGCCCACGCGCAGCCCGGTCCGGCGCGCCACCTCGGCGCCCAGCACCGCCTGCAGCGGCTGCTGCCACAGTGCGCCCTGCGCCAGCTCGGCCTGGTATTGGGCCAGGTAGTCGGGCTCGGTGCCAACGATGCGGTAGCCGCGCAGGCTGTCGCCCAGCGCAAGCGGAATGGCGCGCGCCACCAGCGGCTGGGCGCGCAGTTGCGTCAATGTCTGTAGGGGGATGTTGCCGGTCGGCACATCGAGGTGGAACACGCCCGCCAGCATGATCTGCATCGGGCTGCCCTTGGCGCCCACCACCAGGTCGATGCCGGCCAGGTCGCGCCGCAGCCCGGCCTCCAGCTGCTCGCTGCACAGCATCACGAAACTCATCGCCGCCAGCCCCAGGCTCAGCAGCGCCAGGTTCAGCAGGCTGGCCAGCGGCCGCGACCAGAGATAGCGCCAGGCCAGCGCCGCCAGCCTCATGCCGATACTCCTGCGAGGCGCAGCGTCTGCAGGCCCGGCAAGGCGGCCATCATGCTGGCCACGCGGGCGTCGTGGGTGGCCAGCACCAGGCTCAGGCCCTCCTGCTCGGCCGACTGGGCCAGCAGGTTTAACACCGCCGCGGCGGCGGCGTCATCCAGGTTGGCGGTGGGTTCGTCGGCCAGCAGCAGGCGCGGCTGGCGCAACAACGCACGCGCCAGCGCCACGCGCTGCGCCTGGCCCACGCTGAGCTGGTGCGGGCGCCGCTGCGCCAGCGCGGCAATGCCCAGCCGCGCCAACAGGCTGGCGGTGCGCGCCGCGTCGGGCGGCAGGCCGGCCGCCACATAGGGCATCGCCAGGTTCTCCCGCACGCTCAGGCTGCTGCTGAGGTGCAGGCGCTGCGGCACAAAGCCCAGCTGCCGGCCGCGCCAGGCATCGCGCGCGCGGGCGCTGAGCGTCCCCAGCTCGGTGCCGGCCACGCGCAGCTCGCCCTCGCTTGCGCTCAGCAGCCCGGCCAGCAGGGCCAGCAAGGTGCTCTTGCCGCAACCCGAGGGGCCCTGCAGCAGCAGGTGGCCGCCGGCGGGCAAGCACAGGTCGGGAAAGCCGAGCCGCGCGCCCCCGGCATAGGCGTAGGCCAGCCGCCTGGTCTCGATCATCATGCGCGCGGCCTCAGGAAGCGCGGCGCACCAGGCGGGCAAAGGTGGCGAGGAATTTATCCACCTTGGCGGCCACCACGAAGGCGCAGTAGCCCTGGTCGGGATGGCGCGCGTAGTAATGCTGGTGATAGGCCTCGGCGGGCCAGTAGTTGCGCTCGGGCTGCAGCTCGGTGACGGCACGGCCGTGATGCAGATGCTGCACCTCGTCCAGCACCTCGCGCGCCAGCTGTTCCTGCGCGGCGTTGTGGAAGTAGATGCCCGAGCGGTACTGCGTGCCGACGTCGGCACCCTGGCTGTTCAGCGTGGTCGGGTCGTGGATCACGAAGAAAATTTCCAGGATCTCGCGCAGGCTGATCTGCTGCGTGTCGAAGCGCACCCGCACCACCTCGGCATGGCCGGTGGAGCCCGAGCAGACCTGCTCGTACGCGGGCTGCTGGGCATGGCCATTGCTGTAGCCCGACTCGACGCCCAGCACGCCCTGCACGCGTTCGTACACGGCCTCCAGACACCAGAAGCAGCCACCACCCAGGGTGATGAGTTGTTCGCCGTCGTCGTTCATGGAATTAGCGGCATGGCCCACGTTGCAGGATCTCCATTCAGGTTGCCGGGCAGCATAGCCCGGCATGAGCGCTCATTGTGCGGCCAGCGTCAGGTCCGCGTGCGGCATCCAGGATTTGGCTTCGCCACCCGCCTCGGCCTTCTCTTCGGCAGCAACCAGCTTGGGCGAGGCCACGAACAAGCGCTCGTTGGGCACGCCGCGCGCGATCAATGCGTCGCGCACCGCCACGCCGCGCTCCAGCGCCAGCTGGCGCAGCAGTTCGGGCGTGACCTTGTGGTCGGCCGCCAGCAGCGCGCGCATCTCGGCCGGCGGGATGTCCTTGGCCAGGCCGATCACATTGCGCGGCTTGCCCGGCAGCTTGGCGGCACCATAGACCTGCTTGAGCAGGCGCTGGCGCTCGGCCTCGCTGAGGCTGATGCTGCCGCTCTCGGCGTCGGCCTGGGCCTGGGCGGTCTGCTGGCGCTGCAGCTCGCGGCGCCGCTCCTGCACCAGCAGCTGCTCCACATGCAGCTGCTGCATGGCCTGGCTTTCGGCGGCCGGATTGGCGTAGGCGGTGACGGTGAGGTTGAGCTGCGGGCGGTCCAGCAGGGCACGCGCCAGCTTGTCTAGCGCCGGCGCGGCGGCCTCGGCCAGGCGCGGCGCGCCGGGAACGAATTCCACCTGGCTCAGATCCGGCCCGCCGCCGCCCGCGAGCAGCGAGAACGGCGCCGTCAGCGCCTTGCCGAGCAGGTTCAGGATCAGCTTGAACACCAGGCCGCCGACGCTGAATTGCGGATCGTTGATCGAGCCGCTAATGGGCAGGTTGACGTCGATCACGCCATGCCTGTCCTTCAACAGGGCCACCGCCAGCAGCACCGGCAGCTTGGTGGCGTCGGGGCTGTCGATGCGCTCGCCGAAGGTGAGCTGGTTCAGGATCACCTGGTTCTCGGCCTGCAGCGCCCCGCCCGGCTCGATGCGGTATTGCAGCCGGGTCGAGAGCTTGCCGCGCTCGATCGCGTAGCCCGCGTACTTGCCGGCATAGGGTGAGAGCGGCGCCAGCTCGATGTCGGTGGCGCTGGCCTTCAGGTCCATGGTGGGCGGCGAGACGCCGGGGTTGATGCGCCCGCTGATGTCCAGCAGGCCGGTGCCGGCCACGCGCCCCTTCAGGTTGAGCTCGGCCATCTCGCTGCGCTCCGAGCTGAAGGCGCCCAGAGCGCCATTCAGATCGCTCAGCTTGGCGCTGTAGTTGGGGCGGATAAAGCGGTCGCTGAAATCGACCCGGCCGTTCAACACGCGCGTCTGCGCCACGCTGATGACGGGCTTGCCCAGGCCCGCGGGCGCGCTCGCCGCGGCGGCGGCGGCCGAGGCGGCCGCGGATGCAGCGGCGGCCACCTCCGCCACCTGCTGGCGCTCGGCCGTGCCGAGGTCGCGCAGATTGAACTGGCCCTCCTCGTTGATGATGAGGCGCGCATAGAAGTCGCTCAGGCTGGCCTGCTCGACCTGCACGCGCGGCGCCTGGCCGGGCTGCAGCGCGAGCTTGAGCCCCGCCAGATTGAGTGCCTGCCAGTTCAGCAGGTCTTCGCCGAGCACGCGCTGCCCCTCGCGCAAGCGCGCCTGCTGCAGGCGCAGATCGCCCAGCAGCAGATCGCCATCCAGCTGGGCCTGCAGGCCCTCGGCAGCGCTGGCCAGGCTCAGCTGGGCCTTCAGGCCCAGCTCGGCATGCGCCAGGTGCAGGCCCAGCTGGGGATCCAGATAGGCGTCCAGCAGTTGCAGCGGCAGGCGCTCGGCGCGCAAAGCGCCTTGCAGCGCGAAGGGCTGCAAGCCCAGCTTGCCCCGCCAGCTGAGCCGGCCGCGCTCGGCGGGCTTGGCCGCGGAAGCGCCCAGCGGCGCCAGCGCCAGGCTCAGCGAGGCCGGCAGCTTGGGCGACTTGGCGTTGGCCGGCCAGGCCAGATCGGCCAGCTCCAGCTTCAATTCATCGACCAGGATGCCTTGCTCGGCGGCGGCATGCTCGTCCACCGGATGCGCCAGGGCATCCTGCAGGCTCACGCGCCCCTTGCTGAGCTGCAGGGCGCGGAGCTTGACGGCCCAGGGTGGTGGCGCTGTGGCAGGCGTTGCGGCCGAGGTAGCCGAGTTGGAGGAACTCGGGGCCGCCGCCCCGGCGGACAGCCAGGATTGCAGGTTCCAGCGCCCGTCGGCCGCCCGGCGCAGCGCCAGGCGCGGCTCCGCGATGCTCAGCTGACCCAGGCTGGCGCTGCGCTTGCCCAGGTCGAATTCAGCCTGGTCCAGCTGCACGGAGGCCCATTGCAGGCTGGGCACGGCGCGGGCCGCGGCGCCACCATCGGCGCGCTCCCAGGCCTTCAAGCCTTCCAGGCTCAGCTTGTTCAGCGTGAGGCTCGGCGCGACGCCAGCGCTGTCCCCGATGGGCCAGGCCAGGTGTGCCTCGGCCTGCGCCAGGCCCTGCAATTTGAGCGGCGAGAGGGCCGCCGTATAGGGCGCGAACCAGCCCAGTTGCAGGCCTTGCAGCGCGGCGTCGACATCCATACCCGCCGGGCGCAGGCGGCCCTGGGCGCTGAGGCGGGCCGTGTCGGCGGCGTTAGGGGGCGACAGCAGCGCCTGCAGTTCCAGGCTTGCCTCGCCGGCCAGCGGCCATTGCAGCTGCGCGAGCTTCAGATTCAGGTCCCGCAGGCCCAGCTCGGCCGCGGGCTTGCTGCTCTCGTCGCGCCAGCCGAGCTGCCCGCCGGCCAGGGTGAAGCGATCCAGCTGCAGGCGCCAGGGGCGATCGGTTGACGGGGCCGCCAGCGCTGCTGCGGGGACCGATGCAGGGGCCGATGCATCGGTCAGGCCAGGCAGGGCCAGCCGCCCGTCGGCGCGCCGGCGCAGCTGCAGCACCGGCGCCTGCCAGCTCAGCTCGGCCAGCTTGACGCTGCGCAGCAGCGGCTGCACATCGGCCAGTTGCAGCGTCAGCGCCTGCCATGCCAGCAGGGCTTGCTCGCCCTGCTGCAGCGCCAGGTCGCGGGTTCGGATGCTGCCGCTGATGGAGACGCTGGGCAGCTTCCCCTCGGGCTTGGCAAAGTTGACGGCGAGATCCGCCGCCACCAGGCCCTGGCTCAGGCTCACCGGCAAGGCCTTGGGCCAGTAGCCGCGATACGGCTTCAGGTCGAGCTCGTCCAGATGCAGCGTCAGCTGTGCGCTGCGCGTCTTGGCAAAGGGCTGGGCATCGGCCTTGTTCTGGAAGCGCACCCCGTTCAGCCGGCCGGACAGCAGCGGCTGCACATGCACCTCGACGTCGGTCTCCAGGGTGGAGATGAAGGGCAGGTGCAGGCGCAGCTCGCTCAAGGCATGCTGGCCGCCTGCCGGCACATCGTTCAGCAAGACCTGACCCTCGCTGAGCTGGATGTTGTAGAGCGCAACGCCCGACGACGATGACGCCTGGTCGGGCGTCGCGCTGGCACCGAAGCGCTGGATCAGGTCGTCGATGTCGTAGCGCCCCGGCGCCAGGCGACTCAGGCGCAGCACCGGCGCCTCGATCTGGAGCGAGGCCAGCACCGGGCTGAAATGCCAGATCGAGCGCAGCGAGAGCGCCGCATCCAGACGGCGCAGGCTCAAGAGCGGCGCATCGCTGCCGGCCGGGCCATCGATGCGCAGGCCGTTCAGCACCAGGCCGAGGCGCCAGGGTTCAAAGCGCGCCGACTCCAGGTGCACGGGCCGGCCCAGCATCTGGCTGGCCTGCTCGACGCCGCGGCTTTCAATCCAGCGCGGCAGGGCCCAGCTGAGCAGCAAAAGCAGGCCCAGCAAGGCCAGCGCCGCAGCGCCCAAGCGTTTCAACCAGAGGGCGCGTTTCGTCAGGGTCATGTGTGTCTTGATGGCGGGAGTCGACCACCATTATCCCGAGGCTACGCGGCTACGCGATACTGCCGGCAATGATTCTTGATGAAAGCCTCGGGGCCAGCCTGCGGAACCTGGCGCAAGCCCTCAGCCTGCCACCGGCGCCGCTGCTGCTGCTGATCTGGCTGGCTTGGTTGCTGCGGCAGCGCGCCCGCGCTTGGGCGAGCGTCTTGGTGGTCCTTGGTTTAGGCGGGGTCTGGCTGTCTTGTACCGAGGTGGGCGCCGTCGCGGTGACGCGCCTGCTGCTCGGGCCGCAAGCACCGGCGCTGCAATGGCCCCTGCCGGCGCCGGCCGACCCGCAGCTGGCGCAACACACCGCCATCCTGGTGCTGGGCGGCGGGGCGCGCCAGGATGTGCCCGAGGTTCGGTCGGGCTGGCTCAAGCCCCTCTCGATCGAACGGCTCAACTATGGCGCTTGGCTGGCCAAGCAGTCCCAGCTGCCGCTGGCATTCACGGGCGGCCTGAGTCGCCACAGCCAGCCGGGGGACAAGAGCGAGGCCGAGCTTGCCGAGGTCTATGCCCGCGAACTGTTGGGCCTACGGCTGCAGTGGCTCGAGAGCCAGGCGAAAGACACCCGAGACAATGCACGCTTCAGCGCCGCCCTGCTCAAGCCGACGGGCTTGCGCCGCCTGGTGCTGGTGACACATGCCCAGCATATGCCGCGCGCCCTGCATCACTTCCGCCTCGCCTTCGGTGAGCAGGTCGAACTGATCGCCGCTCCGGTGGGGCTGCGCGCCCCCGATGCCCCCATCGAACTGCTGGATTGCTTGCCATCCAGCGAAGGCCTGGCCAGGACACGCTATGCGGTGTACGAGTGGCTGGCACTGAGGCTGGGACATTGAGCGCCAGTACAGCCAGTACAAATAGAAACCCCTCCCAAGCCTGCGCCTGGAAGGGGTGGACGGCTGACGCCGCCGGTTGGGGCTCTACAGCTAGCTGCCGCAGGGCTCCTGGCGCGCAGAGACTGCGCCAGAGGTTTTGCCTGAAAAGGCCCTCCAACAGTAGGTGAGTGCCGCAGGGCTTTCAAGGCCAAGCGGCCCCTGGTTTATCCGGGCTTGACCTGGGTCGAATCGAACAGCTGCGCAAACAGATCGGCCGCGCGTGCTTCCACGGCCGCAGGCATGCTGATCGTCCGACCCCATTCGCGCGCCGTCTCGCCGGGCCATTTGTTGGTGGCATCCAAGCCCATCTTGCCGCCCAGGCCGCTCACCGGCGAGGCGAAGTCCAGGTAGTCGATCGGCGTCTGGTCCACCAGGGTGGTGTCGCGCACCGGATCCATGCGCGTGGTGATGGCCCAGATCACTTCCTTCCAGTCGCGGATATTGACGTCCTCGTCCACCACCACGATGAACTTGGTGTACATGAACTGGCGCAGGAAGCTCCAGAGCCCGAACATCAGGCGCTTGGCATGGCCCGGATAGGCCTTGCGGATCGAGATCACCGCCATGCGGTAGCTGCAACCCTCGGGCGGCAGGTAGAAGTCCACGATCTCGCTGAACTGCTTCTGCAGGATGGGCACGAACACCTCGTTGAGCGCCACGCCCAGCACGGCGGGTTCATCGGGCGGTTTGCCGGTATAGGTGGAGTGGTAGATGGGCTCGTGGCGCTGGGTCAGACGCTGCACCTCGAACACGGGGAACCAGTCCTGCTCGTTGTAGTAGCCGGTGTGGTCTCCAAACGGGCCTTCCAGCGCGTGCAGATAGCCGTTCAGCTCCTTCAGCGGGATGCCGTCCTCGCTCTGCCCGACATAGCCTTTGGGCGCTGCCGGGATATGCCCCTCCAGCACGATCTCGGCGCTGGCGGGCACTTGCAGCAGGCGCCCGGCCTCGCCAACCGAGGTGTTCACCAATTCGGTACGGCCCCCTCGCAGCAGGCCGGCAAACTGGTACTCGGACAGGCTGTCGGGCACCGGCGTGACCGCGCCCAGGATGGTGGCCGGATCGGCACCCAGGGCAACCGCGATCGGGAAGGCCTGGCCGGGATTGGCACGGCCGAAATCGCGAAAATCCAGCGCGCCTCCGCGGTGCGCCAGCCAACGCATGATGAGCTGGCGCCTGCCGATGAGTTGCTGGCGGTAGATGCCCAGGTTCTGGCGCAGTCGCGCGTGCGGCACGGCCTGCGGGCCGCGCGTCACCACCAGGCCCCAGGTCAGCAGCGGCCCCACGTCGCCGGGCCAGCAGGTCTGGATCGGCAGGCGCTTCAGGTCCACGTCCGCCCCTTCGAACACCTCTTCCTGGCAGGCCGCATGCCGCACCAGCTGCGGTTTCATGTCCCACAGCGCCTTGGCCATTTGCAATAGCCGCCCCGCATCCTTGAGCCCCTTGGGCGGCTCGGGCTCCTTCAGGCTGGCCAGCACATGACCGACGTCGCGCAACTCGGCCAGGCTGTCGGCGCCCATGCCCAGCGCCACCCGTTTAGGGGTACCAAACAAATTGGCGAGAACCGGAATCGCATAGCCCTCGGGCCGCTCGAACAGCAAGGCAGGCCCTTCGGCGCGCAATACTCTGTCGCTCAAAGCGGTCATTTCAAGCTTGACCGACAGTTGCTGGTCGACTCGGCGCAATTCTCCGATGCGTTCCAGACCAGCCATGAAGTCGCGCAGATCTCTGTATTTCATAACAAATAGTAATTAGAGACCACAGCCATAAGCTTGACGGGTTATTTTTGCCACCTAGAATCCGCCCATTCCTGAGATCATTCAGGGATAACCCGTGTCTGCGAGTGTGGGAGCTTGCAGACGCCCCGCTGCCGATGGACGCCGAGCAGCAGCGCCTGGATCCGACCGGATCCGCGTTGCGACAAGCCGGCCCATTATCACTGTCGGGCAAACAGCCATGGCCGAGTGCCAGGGCTCGCCGCCGGACGGAGAAGAAAGGAGTCGCATGACAGCGCGTCAAAGTCTGATATCCCTGGCCCGCGATACCGGCACTGCCCTGTCCCTGTTCGTCAAGGACATCGGCCAGGGTCTGCTGGTGGTGAGCCACAACACGTTTGCCCTTTTGGGTTTTGCCTTGGTTGCTGCCTTGATGGTGTTCTACAGCCAGGCCGATCTGCGCCAGCGTCTGGAAGGCGAGGTCTTTGGCTGGCTGCATGCACGCCAGGAGGCCCGTGCCGAGGCCTCCGGCGACATGCTGAGCACGTTGGCCGAGCCTGACGCGATCGGCCGCGCCACCGCCACCGACCCCAAGGAACTGCCGCGTCAGCAGGCCGCCGTGGCCATGTGGCTGGCACGCCGCTACAAGGTGGCGCCCGAGCCCGTCAGCAGGCTGGTCAAGGAGGCTTTCGAGATCGGGCAGCGCGCCCATGTCGAACCGACGCTGATCCTGGCCATCATGGCCATCGAATCCGGCTTCAACCCGTTCGCGCAGAGCGCCGTGGGCGCCCAGGGCCTGATGCAGGTCATGACCCGGGTGCATGACGACAAGTACGAAGTCTTCGGCGGCAACCACGCCGCGTTCGACCCCATCACCAATCTGCGCGTCGGCGTGCAAGTGCTGAAGGAATGCATCCAGCGCGCCGGCGGTGTGGAGGAAGGTCTGCGCTATTACGTTGGTGCCGCCAACCTGCCGGACGACGCCGGCTATACCGGCCGCGTGCTGGCCGAGCACGAGCAGCTCAAGGCGGTGGCCAATGGCCGGCCGCCGGTTGCCAAGCCGGCAGCGCCGGCCGTGTCGGACGAGCGGATCGCGCTGGCACATTGATGCACTGTCCCACCCGGCGCAACCCTAATCCGCCGGGAATCGTCCGCTACACTGCAGCCTTCGCGCGACTGGCGATGAAGGCCGCTATACCCTGTTATGCCGGCCCGAGGTGGTTGACCACCGGGGAGCGCGAACTGCCATGGGCCCTGGTTCGTGTCAGCTTTTCCGCCGTTCGCCTGGGCAGCCTGCACCACGTCGTGACGTGGCCGCCGGGCTCCAACCCTAGAGTACAGCCAGCATCACACCATGTTTGACCGCAGCCTTTCGACTCTCGCCAACGTAGATCCCGACCTGTGGGCCGCCGTGCTGAATGAGAACCAGCGCCAGGAAGACCACATCGAGCTGATCGCCTCGGAGAACTACACCTCGCCCGCCGTCATGCAGGCGCAGGGCAGCCAGCTCACCAACAAGTACGCCGAGGGCTATCCCGGCAAGCGTTACTACGGCGGCTGCGAGTACGTGGACGTGGTGGAGCAACTGGCGATCGACCGCGTCAAGCAGTTGTTCGGCGCCGAGCACGCCAATGTGCAACCCAACTCGGGCTCGCAGGCCAACCAGGGCGTGTTCTTCGCCCTGCTGCAGCCGGGCGACACCATCATGGGCATGAGCCTGGCCGAAGGCGGCCACCTGACCCACGGCATGCCGCTGAACATGAGCGGCAAGTGGTTCAAGGTCGTCAGCTACGGCCTGACGGAGCAGGAAGACATCGATTACGACGCAATGGAGCGCCTGGCGCGCGAGCACAAGCCCAAGCTCATCATCGCCGGCGCCTCGGCCTTCAGCCTGCGCATCGATTTCGAGCGCTTTGCCAAGGTGGCCAAGGAGATCGGCGCCTATTTCATGGTGGACATGGCGCATTACGCCGGCCTGATCGCCGCGGGCGTCTACCCCAACCCGGTGCCGCATGCCGATGTGGTGACCTCCACCACCCACAAGAGCCTGCGCGGCCCGCGCGGCGGCATCATCCTGATGAAGGAGCATGTGGCCAAGCAGATCAACAGCGCGATCTTCCCCGGCATCCAGGGCGGCCCGCTGATGCATGTGATCGCTGGCAAGGCGGTGGCCTTCAAGGAGGCGCTCACGCCGGAATTCAAGACCTACCAGGAACAGGTGGTCAAGAACGCCAAGGTGCTGGCCGAGACCCTGATCGCGCGCGGCCTGCGCATCGTCTCCGGCGGTACCGAAAGCCACGTCATGCTGGTGGATCTGCGGCCCAAGGGCCTGACCGGCAAGGAGGCCGAGGCCCTGCTGGGCAAGGCCCACATGACCTGCAACAAGAACGGCATTCCCAACGATCCGCAAAAGCCCATGGTGACCAGCGGCATCCGCCTGGGCACGCCGGCCATGACGACGCGCGGCTTCAAGGAAGATCAGGTGCGCCAGACCGCGCACCTGATCGCCGATGTGCTGGACAAGCCGGGCGACGAGGCGAATCTGGAAGCCGTGCGCGCCAAGGTGGCCGCACTGACGCGTCAGTTCCCGGTCTACCGCTGAGCCAACGAGCCGCCCCGTCGCATGCGTTGCCCTTTCTGCGGACATCACGAAACCCAGGTTGCCGAGACCCGGGAGTCCGACGAGGGCGACGTGGTGCGTCGGCGGCGCCGCTGCCAGGGCTGCGAGAAACGCTTCACCACCTACGAACGGGCGGAAATCGCCATGCCCGCGGTGGTCAAGAAGGATGGCACGCGCGCCGAGTTCGATCCGAGCAAGGTGCGCGCCTCCATGCAACTGGCGCTGCGCAAGCGTCCGGTGAGCATTGAGCAGATCGATGCGGCCCTGGAGCGCATCCACGAAAAACTGCTCGCCAGCGGTGCCAAGGAAATCCCCTCCACCCGGCTGGGTGAGTTGGTGATGCGCGAGCTCAAGCGCATCGACAAAGTGGCCTATGTACGCTTTGCCTCGGTCTATCGCAGCTTCGAGGATGTGGACGAGTTCCGCCAGTTGATTCGCGAGATCTGAGCTTCGCCCCGCTCCCTCTTCGGTGTGAATGAAACACCGAACACGGCGAGCTAAGTTTTCAGCACCGCCAAGGCTTGAACGGCGAGGTGCTACATGAACGGCTCAAGACAGCAGCGACGCTCGGCCCCGTTGCGCAACTCCAGCGGTGTCTCCTTGCTGGAAATCTGCATCTGCCTCGCGATACTGTGCCTGCTGTCGCTGCCCGCGCTGCAAGCCATGAGGGCCTTGCGCGAGCGCAACCGTCTGCATGCAATTGCCTCGCAACTCTACGTGGACCTGCAATTAGCCCGCAGTGAATCGATACGCAGCGGCAACAGCATCCATCTTAGCTTTGCCGACACAGCCGAAGGCTCCTGCTATTGGATGCATATCGGCCAGACGACAGACTGCAGTTGCGACAACGCCGGCAAGGTCAGCTGTGGCGACGCGGGCGCATTGATTCGAGCCGCTTGGCTGCCCAGCAACGGTGCAATGAGCATACGCGCCAATGTCAACCGCATAACCTTCAAGGGTGAACAGGGCACGGCCAGCCCCGCCGGCACGATAGACGTGCGACTCAGGGACGGCGCCATGGTGCGGCACATCGTCAGCATCATGGGACGGATCAGGTCCTGTTCGCCGGATACCGACCGGGGCGCCCTGCCCCGCTGCTAAGCCCCCCCTCAAGCAAGGGGGGGTATGGATGAGCGGTGCGCCCGAGCTGACAGGCGGCGCCAATTCGTGCAGCTTGTCACGAGTCAACACCAAATAATCGGGCCGTGAGCAAGCAGCCCCCTTCCACGCAAAAATGGCATCGTGTAGCCACGGTTGAGGCTGGATTCACCCTGGTTGAACTGATGGTCACGCTGAGCATCTTGGTGATACTGGCCGTGGTCGCCCTACCCACCTACCGCCAGTACGTATCCAAAAGCCGCCGCGCCGATGCCTATTCCGCACTGGCCACGGTGCAGCAGGCGCAGGAGCGCTGGCGCGCCAACAAACCAGCCTACACAGACTCCATGGCGGAGTTGGGCCTGCTGGCCAACGCTGCAGCCAAACACTACGACATTGCCATCCAGAATGCGTCGGCAACGGGCTACACGCTTGTCGCCACGCCCCGCGCTGGCGGCCTGCAAACGGCAGACAGCGACTGCGCCAACCTGTCCATCACGATGAAGGGAGGCACGGCGAAGTACCAGGCCGTGGATGGATCCAGCGCGGATAGCTCGGACAAGTGTTGGCCCAAATGAGCGTACAACATCAACATCGCGGCGTCAGCCTCGTCGAGGTGATGGTGGCACTTGCCATCCTCGGCGTGCTGCTGGGCGTGGCGTGGCCGAATCTGGCCGATATGCTGTCGCGTTACCGCGTCGAGGCCGTCGCTGCCGAATTGCGCGCCAATCTCGCTTATGCACGCTCCGAGGCGGGGCTCAGAGCAACGGAATTGCAGCTTTGGTTTGGTCGTAATGCCAGCCAAAGCTGCTACACGGTGGCGATGTCCATCGGCCCGCTGGGCAGCTGTGACTGCACGCGCGCCCCGGCCTCGGCCTGCAACTTCCAGCAGACCGAGTCAAAAACGGTTGCGGTCGCAAGCCAGACCGGCGTGGAATTAAAGCCGCAGGCGGGCGACAAGATGAGGTTCAGCGGCCCCCAGCTGGCGCCAATTCCCAGCAACTTCGCTGTGCTGGTCCAGGGCAGGCGGGTCGGGCAATTGCTGATCAGCATGAATCCGCTCGGACGTATTGCCACCTGCTCGCCCGACCAGTCCATGCCAGGAGTTGCGCCATGTCAGTGAGACGCACGCTGCAGCACGGCATGACCTTGGTCGAACTCATGGTGGGTTTGGCCGTCGGCATGATCGTGGTCGCCGGTGCCGTGGTGATGGCCACCAGCCAGATCGGAGATCACAAACGTCTGGTGCTGGAAACGCAGGTGCAGCAGGACTTGCGCGCCGCCGCGGACATGATGTTGCGCGATATCCGGCGTGCCGGCGCCTGGAGTTCGGCGAGTACATCGGTATGGGCACCCAGCAACACTGCACCCAACAGCAATCCCTATGGCGGCCTGCGGGTGTTGCTCGACGGCGTTCCGGTTGTTACTGCAGGCAATGAGGTCACTTACGCGTATTCCGATGACAAGCTGAGTCATGCGCCGCCGGCGGTGTTGCCGCTGGCCGCCGAACAGCATGGCTTCCGGCTACGCAGTGGCAGGCTCGAATATCGCCTGGGGGGCAGCTACCAGCCATTGACGGATCCGGCCGTGCTAGAGGTGAGGGACTTTGCCGTCACGCTCAATACGCAAGCCGTTCCGCTGCCCGACTATTGTCTGTCCCCTTGCAATGGCTTGGCGAATTGCCCGCCCGCCCTGCAGGTGCACGACGTGCAAATCAGGATACGGGGGGTAGCCGCGCACGACGCGGCCGTCGACCGTACCCTGACGTTGAGCGCACGGGTGCGCAACGATGAAGTCATTACTGGGGCCTGCCCCTAATGCCATGAGCACCGTTCGTTTCCCTCGAGCCCCGGGCGCCAAGGCCCAGCAAGGTGCGGCCACGCTCGTCACCGTGATGGTGCTGTTCTTCGTGCTCGCCATGATGGCAGCCTATGCCAACCGCAACCTTGTGTTCGAGCAACGCATCGCCAGCAACTACTTCCGCTCCGGCGTTGCCGCCGAAGCGGCGGAATCTGGCATCGAGTGGGCAATCGCCATGCTCAATGGTGGAAATTTGAACGCCAGTTGCCAGGCCAGCGCGGCGGCGGGCACGAGTTTCAGGCAGCGCTATCTGACGGCCTTGTCCACACAAGGCTATGGTCCGGTACTGCCTGCGGTCAATTACAGCCGTGCCGGGTGCACGGCCAGTGGTGAAAACAGCTGGGACTGTCAATGTCCGGCCGTGGGGCCGGCCGCCAGCCCAGCTCGCGACAGCAGCATCCTGCAGCCCAGTTTTGGCGTGCGCTTTCCCGGCCTTGGCACGCAATCCAATATCGTGCTGCTCAACGTCATCGGCTGCAGCAGCCTGCTGTCCGATTGCGCGACCTTCAACCAAAACATGGTGGACAGCGCGGTGGGGCAGACCTCGGTCACCGTCGGGCTCGGTTTCCTGAGCGCCTTGCGCATGCCTCCAGCGAGCCCATTGGTGGCTGCGCTGGATGTCAACCTGGGCGCCAACCTGGGCCTGCACAACAGCGACCCGAGCACCAACGGGCTGGTGCTACAGACCGGTGGCCAGCTGCTGGGCAGCTCGGATCGGCTCACCAGCGTGCCGGGCACGCCGGCTTTGGATGCCATCGTCCAGCAAGACCCCAATCTGCTGCCTGCCAATATGTTCCGCATGTACTTCGGCATGTCGCTGGCCCGCTATCAGGGCCAACCCAATGTACGGACCGTGCAGTGCCCCGGCGATTGCGTGCCCCCAATTGGCGCAGCTGCCAATTCGGGCGCTGACGTCTTATGGGTGGACACCGCGGCCACCTTGGCCAGCAACCAGGTGATTGGCAGCGCCGCTGCCCCGGTGCTGATGATCGTGAACGGCAATCTGACCGTGACCGGCCCGATCCAGATCTATGGAGTCGTCTATGTGACGGGCAATGTGACTTGGACCAACGCCAGCGCCCTGCCCTCGCAATTGATAGGCGCCATGGTGACACAAGGAAGTTTCAGTGCCATCGGCCTGGTTGACCTGGCCTACGACCCTCAGGTCATTTCGATCCTGAACAAGCAACACGGCGCCTTTGTGCGCGTACCCGGCAGTTGGGCACCGACCTTCAACTGAGCAGCATGTCCAAATCCTCAGCACAACTCCAGCGCGGCGTGACCCTCATCGAGGCCATGGTGGCGGTGGTCGTGATGGCGTTCGGCATGGTTGCGCTCGCTGGCCTGCAGGCAAATTTCCGGCGCAGCGCCGATGTGGCCAAGCAGCGTGGTGAGGCGATACGCCTGTCGCAGCAGGATGTGGAGTTGCAGCGCGCGTTTTCCGAGTTGACGCTGCCCGCCAATCCCGCGTCGGGCGTGCGGGCCTTTGCCAGCATCGCCGATGGTGAAGACACCTTGTCCACGGGCACCAACACGAGCTTCTCGATCTCGCGCAAGGTCGCGGCGCTGCCGCAATACGGGGTGACCTCGGTCAACACAACGGTGCGCTGGAGCGATCGTACGGGCGCCCCCGTTGTGCTGCAGCTTGATTCCCTGGTGTCGCGCGTCGATCCTGCCCTTGCGGCATTCCTTCAGCAACCCGTTGAGGGTGCGCCGGCCCGCCGGCCGCTTGAGCGCAGCGCGCAGATCCCGACCGGTGCGAAGAATCTGGGCGATGGGAACAGCGCGTTCAAGCCGGCGAATGCCTCCGTGCTGGTCTGGGTGTTCAATAACCTGACCGGCATGATCACCGGCAAGTGCGACGTCAACAAGCCACTGGACGACATCGTGCTGGCCGATGTCGCCACCTGCAAGACCAACTTCATCGGCATGGGTTTCCTGGTAAGCGGCTTCGTACGCTTCTCCACCGGCCCCTTGGCCGACCCGGAGGCACCGGCTAGCTCGGCCCTGCCGATGGATGTGCAGATCGCCGTCACGGTTCCCTCCGACTATCTGACCCCTGCCTACGAATGTTTTGACAATGCCCCCGAGCTGGCAGGCGCGCAGAGCGTGGTGGCCTATTACTGTGTCGTCTACACGAAGGATGCCGCCACCACGACATGGTCGGGCCGGCTCAATCTGAGCGGCATCGCGCTGGGCGCCGGCAATTACCGCGTCTGCCGCTACAGCGCCGACTACGACGGCAACGGCACGATCGACAACACCGAGCATCCGGCCGACTACGTCAAGGTCAACAGCCCCCTGTCCAGGCAGAATTTCCTGGTGGTGAGCTATGCCAACAGCTGCCCCGCTGGGCAGCCCGCCGATCCCGCCAACGGCCGCTTCATCAACACCGCCACCGCCCAGCTGCAGCCCTGAGCGCGAGGGTGCTGCGGGACGGGGCGTCCAGCCAGCCCGGCTAGACTGCGCGCATGTCTGTGCAGAGCTTCCCCGATCACCACGTCAATGATGGCGATGCCATGGCCCACGCCCTGGCGCTCGCCGAGCTCGCCATCGGCCTGAGCGAGCCGAATCCGCGCGTGGGCTGCGTCATCACCGATGCGAAGGGCCTGGTGCTTGGGGTCGGGCACACCCAGGCGGCGGGCCAGGCCCACGCCGAGGTGATGGCGCTGCACGATCTGCAGGCGCGAGGCCACAGCGCGCTCGGCGCCACCGCCTATGTGACCCTGGAGCCCTGCTCGCACCATGGCCGCACCCCGCCCTGCTGCGATGCCCTGATCGCCGCGGGCCTGGCACGCGTGGTGGCGGCGGCCACCGACCCCAACCCCCTCGTCGCCGGCCAAGGCCTGGCGCGCCTGGCCGGCGCCGGCATCGCCGTCGAGCATGGCCTGCTGGCCGGGCCGGCGCGCGAGCTCAATATCGGCTTTTTCTCGCGCATGCTGCGCCGGCGCCCCTTCGTGCGCATGAAGCTCGCCGCCTCCCTGGACGGGCGCACCGCGCTCGAGAATGGTGTCAGCCAATGGATCACCGGGCCTGAGGCACGGCTGGACGGGCACCGCTGGCGCAAGCGCGCCGGTGCCGTCCTCACCGGCATCGGCACGGTGCGCGAGGATGACCCGCGCCTGGACGTGCGCGGAATCGACACCTATCTGCAGCCCCTGCGCGTGATCGTGGACGCACGCCTCGAGACCTCGCCGCAGGCGCGCATCCTGCAGCCGCCCGGCAAGGTCCTGCTGGCCTGCGGGCAGGTCGATCTGGATGGCCCCGCGGCGCGCGCCTTGCGCGACAGCGGCGCAGAAATCGTCGGCCTGCCCGGTCCGGCCGGCAAGGTCGACCTGCCCGCACTGCTGCTGCACCTGGGGCAGCGCGGCATCAACGAGCTGCACGTCGAGGCCGGCCACAAGCTGAATGCCTCGCTGCTGCGCGAGCGCCTGGTCGACGAGCTGCTGCTCTATCTGGCCCCCAAGCTGATCGGCCCCGGCCGCGATCTCGCCGCGCTGGACGCCCTGCAAAGCCTGGACGGCGTGCAGAGCTGGGATTGGCAGGCGGTCGACCGCGTCGGCAGCGACCTGCGCCTTCGCCTTCGGCCGATCGGTGGCTGGCATTAAGGTGGCTGGCACCAAGCCGCAGCCGTCGGCCGCGTCCCGGGCCGCCTACAATGGCGCCCATGCCGATATCCCCTATCCCCGAGCTGGTGGCCGAACTGGCGGCCGGCCGCATGGTCATCCTGGTTGACGAAGAAGACCGCGAAAACGAGGGCGACCTCGTGCTCGCGGCCGAGCATGTCACGCCCGAGGCCATCAACTTCATGGCCAAGTACGGCCGCGGCCTGATCTGCCTGACGCTCACCCGCGAGCGCTGCGAGCGCCTGCAGCTGCCGCCCATGGCCACGCGCAACGGCACCAAGCATGGCACCGCCTTCACGGTCTCCATCGAGGCTGCCACCGGCGTCACCACCGGCATCTCGGCGGCCGACCGCGCCCGCACCGTGCAGGCCGCGGTGGCGCGTGGCGCCGAGGCCCGCGACCTGGTGCAGCCCGGCCATATCTTCCCGCTGCAGGCCCAGGACGGCGGCGTGCTGATGCGTGCCGGCCATACCGAGGCGGGTTGCGATCTGTCGCAGATGGCCGGGCTCACGCCCGCCGCGGTGATCTGCGAGATCATGAAGGACGACGGCACCATGGCGCGCCTGCCGGACCTGGAGATCTTCGCCAAGGAGCATGGTCTCAAGATCGGCACCATCGCCGACCTGATCGAATACCGCAGCCGCAACGAATCGCTGGTGCAGCGCGTCGCCACGCGCAGCATGCGCACGCCGCAGGGCGACTTCGACTGCCAGGTGTTCCGCGACCGCACCGGCGCCCTGCATCTGGCCCTCACGCTGGGCAGCTGGCAGCCCGGCGAGGAAGTCACCGTGCGCGTGCACGAGCCCTTCTCGGCCCTGGACCTGCTGGACATCGGACCCTGCAGCCATTCCTGGCCCCTGCCCCAGGCACTCGCGCAGATCCAGGCCGAAGGCCGCGGTGCCGCGCTGCTGCTCAACGCCGGCGAGGACACCGAGGCCCTGCTGGGCCGCCTGCAGCCCGAGGCCGCCGCACCTGCTGCCAGCAGCATGGACCTGCGCACCTATGGCGTGGGCGCGCAGATCCTGCGCGAGCTGGGCGTGCACAAGATGAAGCTGCTGGGCAGCCCGCGCCGCATGCCCAGCATGACGGGCTATGGTCTCGAGGTCACCGGCTTTGTGGCCGCTGGCAACGCAAGCTGAGGAAGCAGACACCATGCAAGGATCAGACAAGGGCCAGGCCGCCTCGCTGGACGGCCAGAACCTGCGCATCGGCCTGGTGCAGGCGCGCTTCAACGACAAGATCACCAGCGCGCTGGCCGCGGCCTGCACCCAGGAGCTGCTGGCCCTGGGCGTGCCCGAGCGCCATATCCGCCACATCACCGTGCCGGGCGCGCTGGAGGTGTCCATCGCCCTGCAAGCCATGGCCGACAGCGAGCATTACGACGCGCTGGTGGCGCTGGGTTGCATCATCCGCGGTGAGACCTATCACTTCGAGTTGGTGGCCAATGAAAGCGGCGCCGGCGTGACGCGCGTCTCGCTGGACAGCAGCATCCCGATCGCGAACGCGGTGCTGACGGTCGAAAACGAAGCACAAGCCTGGGCACGCACCGAGGAAAAAGGTCGAGATGCCGCCCGTGTGGCGGTGGAGATGGCCAATTTGATGAAAGAACTGCAGTGAGCGAGAACGAAAACAAGAAGCCCGCGGCCAAGCCAGCGGCCAAACGTGCGCCCGCCAAATCGGCGCGCCGGCGTGCCCGCGAGCTGGCCCTGCAAGGCCTCTACCAATGGCTGCTCACCGGTGAAGACGCCGGCTCGGTCGATGCCCACACGCGCGAACAGGATGGCTTTGCCAAGAGCGACACGGCGCATTTCGACGCCCTGCTGCACGGCTGCATCCTCGAGGCCGCCGACCTCGACGCGGTGCTCTCGCGCCATGTGGACCGCAAGACCACCGAACTCTCGCCCATCGAGCATGCGGTGCTGATGATCGGCGCCTACGAGCTCAAGCATTGCATGGACGTGCCCTACAAGGTGGCGGTGAACGAGGCGGTGGAACTGGCCAAGTCCTTCGGCGGCACCGACGGCCACAAGTATGTAAATGCCGTGCTGGACCGTGCCGCCGTCGACCTGCGCCCGCGCGAGGTTGACGCCGCCCGCAAGCGCTCCTGAAGCAAGTTCTGAGTCAAGGCATGAAGCTGGCCCGGCGGCTCGACCACATCGAGCCCTTCTACGTGATGGAATGCGCCAAGGCCGCCGCGGAGATCGCGCGCAGCCCGGCCTGCGACCCGGCCCAGGGTGGCCGGCGCATGATCTACCTGAACATCGGCGAGCCCGACTTTGCCGCGGCCCCGGCCGTGCAAGCGGCCGCGCAGGCCTGCATCACGCAAGGCCGCACGCAATACACGCCGGCCACCGGCCTGCCAGCGCTGCGCGAGGCGCTGTCGCGCTGGTATGCGCAGCATTTCGGTCTGGCCATTGCGCCCGAGCGCATCGTCATCACCGCCGGCGCCTCGGCGGCCCTGCAGCTCGCCTGCCTGGCCCTGTTCGAGGCGGGCGACGAGGTGCTGATGCCCGACCCCTGCTACCCCTGCAACCGCCATTTCGTCGCCGCCACGGATGCGCGCGCCGTGCTGTTGCCGGCCGGGCCGGCGCAGCGCTTCCAGCCCAGCGCGGCGCAGATCGCCAGCGCCTGGAACGAGCACAGCCGCGGCGTGCTGCTGGCCTCGCCCAGCAACCCCACCGGCACCTCCATCGACCCCGATGAGCTGCGCGCCATCGTGGCGGCGGTGCGCGCGCGCGGCGGCATCAGCATCGTCGACGAGATCTACCTCGGACTGTCCTACGACGAGCGCTTTGGCCACAGCGTGCTGGGTCTGGGCGAGGACGTGATCTCGGTGAACAGCTTCTCCAAATACTTCGGCATGACCGGCTGGCGCCTGGGCTGGCTGGTGCTGCCGCCGGCGCTGGTGGCGCCGATCGAGAAGCTGACCCAGAACCTCTTCATCTGCGCCTCCGCGGTGGCCCAGCATGCGGCGCTGGCCTGCTTCGAGGCCGACGCGATGGCCGGGTACGAACGCCGCCGTGCCGAGTTCCGCGCGCGCCGCGATCTGGTGGTGCCCGCGCTCGAGGCCATGGGCCTGCCGGTGCCGGTGCTGCCCGACGGCGCCTTCTACGCCTGGGCCGATGTCTCGGCCTATTCGGACAGCAGCTGGGATTTCTGCTTCGAGCTGATGCACGCATGCCATGTGGCGCTGACGCCCGGACGCGATTTCGGCCCGGCCTTTGGCGAGCGCTATATGCGGCTCTCGTTTGCGAGCAGCCAGGACGACCTGCGCGAGGCCTTGCAGCGCATCCGCGCCTATCTGCAGGCACGCGCATGACGCAGGCTGGCGAAGCGTTCGAGTTCGCGCTGCGGGTCTACTGGGAAGACACCGACGCCGGCGGCGTGGTGTTCTATGCCAACTACCTGAAGTTCTTCGAACGCGCCCGCACCGAATGGCTGCGTGCCCTGGGTTTCGAGCAGGAGCGCCTGCGCACCGAACTGGGCGCGCTGTTCGTGGTCGGTGCCACCAAGGTGCGCTACCTCAGCCCGGCACGCCTGGACGATCAGTTGCGCGTCACCGTGAAGCCGATCAAGCTCGGCCGTGTCAGCATGGACCTGGCCCAGCAGGCCTGGCGCGGCCAGACGCTGCTGGCCGAGAGCGAGATCCGCATCGGCTGCGTGGGCGCGGCCGATTTCAAACCCACCCGCATTCCCGCTGCCATCCTGCAGGCCATCGCCGTGCCTGCGCCCTGACCCACTCTCCAGAGACATGAACCAAGACCTGTCCATCTTCAGCCTCATTGCCCACGCCAGCCTGGTGGTGCAACTGGTGATCGCCGCGCTCTTGCTGGTCTCGCTGGCGAGCTGGAGCGTGATCTTCAGCAAGCTCATCTCGCTGGGCCGGGTGAAGGCCAGCAACGAGGCCTTCGAGACCGAGTTCTGGTCCGGCAAGAACCTCAACGAGCTCTACAGCAGCGTCGCCAGCAAGACCGTGGGCGCGCCGCTGGAGCGCATCTTCGCCTCCGGCATGCGCGAGTTCCTCAAGCTGCGCGAGCGCCGCGTGGTCGAGCCCACCGCCCTGCTCGACGGCGCCCGCCGCGCCATGCGTGCCAGTTTCCAGCGCGAGCTCGATGCGATGGAGAGCAACCTCTCCTTCCTTGCCTCGGTGGGTTCGGTCTCGCCCTATGTGGGCCTGTTCGGCACCATCTGGGGCATCATGCACGCCTTCGTGGGCCTGTCGAACCTTCAGCAGGTCACGCTTGCCACCGTGGCGCCCGGCATTGCCGAGGCCCTGGTGGCCACCGCGATCGGCCTGTTCGCCGCCATTCCCGCGGTGCTGGCCTACAACCGCTTTGCGCGCCAGATCGACCGCAGCGCCATCACGCTGGAGACCTTCATCGAGGAGTTCTCCAACATCCTGCAGCGCAACGCCAGCCAGCCGGCCCCCGCCGGCCAGCAGGGCAACACGCGCTGAGGCGCCGGAGCACAGAGCATGGCAGCCATCGCCTCGCGCGGCCGCGGACGCCGCCGCACCATCAATGAAATCAATATGGTGCCCTTCATCGACGTGATGCTGGTGCTGCTCATCATCTTCATGGTGAGCGCGCCCCTCATCACCACCGGCCTGGTGGACCTGCCCTCGGTGGGCAAGAGCCGCCAGCAGCCCGAGCATGTGATCCATGTGATCGTGGGCGCCGATGAAAAGCTCAAGCTCAAGCTCGACAAGGAAGAGCCGCAGTCGGTGCAGCTCAAGCAACTGGCCGAGCGCGTCAAGACCGCCCAGGGCAGCGACAGCAACACCCCGGTGGTGATCTCGGCCGACCGCAGCGTCAAGTACGAGGCGGTGGTGAAGGCCATGGACGTGCTGCAGAGCGCGGGCATCGCGCGCGTGGGCCTGGCGGTGCGCAACGGCCCGCCCGCCGACGCCAACAAGAACTGAACCCGCGATCACGCAGCCGCCATGAGCGCCCTGGCCTCACGCTTTCACCTCGACCGCGACCCGCTGCGTCCGCCGCAGGCACCGGGCCTGGGCCGCGGCTTTGCCTTTGCGGTGGCGGCCCACCTGCTGCTGGTGCTGGCCCTGAGCGCCGGCGTGCACTGGCGTACCCAGACCCTGCCCACCTACGAGGCCGAGCTCTGGGCCGCCGTGCCCCAGGCCGCCGCCCCGCGCGAGCAGTTGCCGCCCGAGGAGCCGCCAGCGCCCAAGCCTCAGCCTAAGCCTGAAACCAAGACATTACCCAAACCCGCCGAGCCCGACCCGCGCGAGCTGCAGGCGCAGCGCGATGCCGAGATCGCCATCGCCAAGGCCGAGAAAAAGAAGAAGGACCTCGAGCAGAAGCGCCTGGCCGAGCTGGAAGCCGAGCGCAAGGCCAAGGAGCTAGCCAAGAAAGAGCAGGCCAAGAAGGAAGAACTGGCCTTGAAGCAGCGCCAGGCCGAGGCCGCCGCCGCCAAAGAGGCCAAGGAAGCGAAGGAGTCCAAGCAGGCCGAGGCCAAGCGCGAAGCGCTGCGCCAGGAGAATCTGCGCCGCATCCAGGGCATGGCCGGTGCCTCGGGCGGGCCGGGTGCCACCGGCAGCGCGCTGCAGAGCTCGGGGCCCTCGGCCAGCTACGGCGGCCGCATCAAGGCGCGCATCCGGCCCAACATCATTTACGCGGACACGCCCAGCGGCAACCCGGTCACCGAGGTCGAAGTGCGCGTGGCCCCCGACGGCACCATCATCGGCAAGAAAATCATCAAGCCCAGCGGCGATGCCGAATGGGACAAGGCCGTGCTGCGCGCGATCGACAAGACCGAAACCCTGCCGCGCGATGTGGATGGCCGCGTGCCCTCGCTGCTGGTCATCACCTTTCAGCCCAGGGAATAAGGCTCAGCGCCGCCGCGCCATCCAGGCATCCAGCGACCAGCGCCCCGGCCCCCACAGCGCCAGCCCGATCAGCAGCGCGCCCCAGAGCTGGTGGCCGGCCAGGGCGGCCGGTGCGATCTCCTCCAGGCTCAGCACCGCCATCACATTCATCACGCTCAGGCCCAGGGCCGCGAAGCGGCCACCCAGGCCCAGCACCAGCAGCACCGGCAGGCACAGCTCACCGCCGGTGCCCAGGTAGGCGGCCAGCTCGGGCGGCAGCAGCGGCACATGGTATTCGTCCTGGAACAGCGCCAGCGTGGTGCCCCAGTCGCGGATCTTGGTCAGGCCCGAGAGCCAGAACACCTGGGCCACATACAGCCTGGCGCCCAGCAGCACCAGCGCCTGGGCCTGTTTCAGCAGGGTCCGCAACCAGGCGGGCAGGCGGGCAGCGTCGTCCACGCCGGCGTCGGTCAGGCCCAGCCAGGCCGCGTTCTTCATCAAGGCATTGAGTTTCATGTCGGTTCACCTATGGGTTCCACGCGCCACAGCTGTTGCTGCAGCAAGGCCTCATGCAGCCAGGCCGTGAAGTCGAAGTCCGGATGCGCCGCCAAGCAGGCATCCAGCGCGGATTGCAGATCGACGCCGGCCAGCAGCTGCGCCATCAACAGAGCCTGGGCCGCGGGCAGCGGCTCGGCCCGGGCGCGCCAGCCCTGGCGCCACACCAGCAAGACCTGACCCTGGCTGTCGGCCGGCAGCAGCCGCAGGCCCGGTCGCATGCGCAGCCGCAACAGGCCGGGCGAGGGTTCGCCGAGCCGCAGCAGGCTGTCGGCATCCAGGCTGGCGTCGGCCGCACGCTCGGTCGCGTGCAGTGCCCATTCCAGCCGGCTCAGATCCAGCCAGGCGGGCTCCATCTCGGGCTGGCCGGCCAGGAAATCATGCAGATCGGCGCCCCATTCGCCCATGTCGCCAAGCCGCGGCGGCCGCCAGCGCCAGAAAGCCCAGGCCATGGCAGCAAACTCGCTCGCACCCATGGCCTCGCGCAACTGCGCGAACACCGCGGCCAGGGCGCGCTCGGCGAGCGCCGCCGCATTCAGGCGGTAGGCCAGCAGGCCGCGTGCCGCCCCGCCCTGCACGCCGGCCGGTGCGCGCCAGGGCCCCTCGGCAGTGCCGCCAAGCACGGCCTGGACCAGCTGACGCTGGCGCTCGATCTCGCCCGCGCTCATCAGGCCTCCACCGGCGTCAGCTCGGCCATGCAGGCCTGGGCCATGGCGGCCTCGTCCAGCAGCACGGCCAGCGCGGGCACATCGGTGTCCCACTCGATCAGGCTGGGCAGCGGCCCGAGGCGTCGCAGCGCATGGCGGTAGACCTGCCAGACTGGTGCATGCACGCGGCTGCCATGGTCGTCGATCACCAGGTCCGGCGTGCGCGCATAGCCGGCCAGGTGGATCTCGCCCACCGTGCCGGGGCTGATCGCATCCACCCAGGCCGACGCGCGCGCAACCGCTTGCGCCTCCGAGTCGCCCTCGTTGAGCGCATTCACCACCAGGTTGTTGACGTCCAGCAGCAGGCCGCAGCCGCTGCGCCGCGTCAGCTCGTTGAAGAACTCGGGTTCGGCCAGGGTGTCGCCCTGCCAGCCCAGGTAGGCGCTGAGGTTCTCCACCAGCAGCTGGCGGCCCAGGCGCTGCTGCACCTGGTCCACATGGCGCAGCATCAGCGCCAGGCTGTCATCGTTGAAGGCAATCGGCAGCAGGTCGTTGCCATGCGAGACCTCGCCACTCAGCTGCACGCGGGCAAAGCTGGCGTGGTCGGATACCCGCAGGGGCTGCACGTCCGCCACCAGCTCGGCCAGGCGCTCCAGATGCCAGGCATCCAGCCCGCAGGCCGAACCCAGCGCCAGGCCCACGCCATGCAGGCTCAGCGCATAGCTGGCGCGCGCATCGCGCAGCAACTGGCGGCTGGCGCCGCCGGCGGCAAAGAAGTTCTCCGAGTGCACCTCGATGAACCCCAGCGCCGGCCGCTCGTCCAGCAGTTGCGCGTAATGCGGCTGTCGCCAGCCTATGCCCAGATGCTTCATGGTGGTTGCTGGTTCGGCGGCTTACTTCTTCAGCTTGGCCTTGGCTTCCTCGGCCGTCAGGCCCATTTCCTTCTTGCAACTGCCCTTGGCCACGTACTTCCACTCGTCCGGCGAGCCATCGGTCTTGGCCTGGCCGGCGCAGGAGTGGCTGCCGCTCAGGTTGGCGCAGTCGTTCTGCCCGGCCTTGACGATGCCGAAGCATTTTTCCTTGGCGGCCTTGTCGTCGGCGGCCACGGCCTGGCCGACGGCGCCGAGCGTCAGGGCGGCGAGCAGGGCGGAAGAGATCAGCTTGTTGGTGGACATGGAAAGTCTCCGTGTTGAATAAAGAGAGGGTTGCTGGAGTGACGCATCATCGCGTCGCCAGCCTTGTGTCGCAAGCGAGCGTCCAGTCCTTACACTCGGGCCCACAAAATCATTCTTCCGGACCGCCGATGGCTGATTTCTCCGCCGAACTCGAACGCCTGCGACCGCAGCTGCTGAAATACGCGCGCCTGCAATTGCGCAATGCCGCCTGGGCCGAGGACGCGGTGTCGGACACCCTGCTGGCCGCGATCGAGCGGCCGCAGACCTTTGCCGGCCAGTCGCAGCTCAAGACCTGGCTGATCGGCATCCTCAAGCACAAGCTGATCGACCAGATCCGCCGCAACAGCCGGGAGCTCTCCACCACGCGCGAAGACGACGAGCCGATCGAGGACGAGCTGTTCGACAGCACCGGCCACTGGCGCGATCAGCCGCAGGACTGGGGCGACCCCGAGCATGCGCTGCGGCAAGTGGACTTCATGCGCGTGCTGGAGGCCTGCGTGGAGCTGCTGCCGGGGCAACAGGGCCGGCTCTTCATGATGCGCGAATGGCTGGAGCTGGAGACCGACGAGATCTGTAAGGAACTCGCGATCAGCCCGACCAATCTCTGGGTGATGCTGCACCGAGCCCGCCTGCGCTTGCGGGAATGCCTGCAGCTGAACTGGTTTTCGGGCGCGCAGCTCGCCAAGGAGTCCTGATGTCGTTGTTGAAGCGCACCTGCAAGGAAGTCAGCCTGCTGGTCATGCAAGCGCAGGAGCTGCAACTGCCCTGGCGCGAGCGCCTGGCCTTGCGGCTGCACATGATGGCCTGCGACGCCTGCCCGCGCATCGTCGACCAGCTGGCGCTGATGCGCCGGGCCACCGAGCGCTGGCGCAGCTACAGCGAGAACGAGTAGCGCGCCCTCAGGCGATCGTGCCACCGCCCTGGCGCACATCGTTCCTGACGCGCCAGGCCACGCCCAACGCCAAGCGCACGCCGGCGATCATGGTCTCGAGTGCCATGCTGGGCTGGCCCGGGTGCAGCGCCGCCTGCTGGGGCAGCAGGGGAATGTGCATGAAGCCGCTGCGCACGGCGCTGCCGGCGAGCTGGTGCTGCATGCCGTAGAACACATGGTTGCAGACGAAGGTGCCGGCGCTCTGCGAGATGCCCGCCGGATAGCCCGCCACGCGCAGCGCCGCCACCATGGACTTGATGGGCAGGGTCGAGAAGTAGGCCGCCGGCGCATCCGCGATCACCGCCTCGTCGATCGGCTGGCTACCCTGGTTGTCGGCGATGCGGGCGTCATCCACATTGATGGCCACGCGCTCCACCGAGAGTTCGCTGCGCCCGGCGGCCTGGCCCAGCGCCAGCACCAGCTGGGGCTGATGCTGGGCCAGCGCCTTGGCCAGGCTCTGCAGCGCCGCGCCGAACACGCAGGGCAGCTGCCAGGCCAGCACGCGGGCGCCGGCCACCTGCTCGCCGTCCAGCGCCCGGGCCACCTCCCAGGAGGGGTTGATGTGCTCGCCGCCGAAGGGCTCGAAGCCCGTCAGCAAGATGGTGCCGCTCTTCATATCGTCTGGTCCTCCGCTGATCCATAGCCGCCGCCGCCGGGTGTCTCGATCACGAACACATCGCCCGGCGCCATCTCCACCGTGGCGATATGGTCCAGCCACTCGATGCTGCCATCGCCGCGCTCGACGCGGTTCACCCCCACCGCCCCGGGCAGGCCACCGGCCATGCCGAAGGCGCCCTGCTTGCGGCCATTGCTGAGGATGCCGGCGCTCATGGCCTCCAGGAAGCGCAGGCGCCGCACCCCGCCATCGCCGCCGCGCCAGCGCCCGGCGCCGCCCGAGCCGGCGCGGATCGCATAGCTCTCCAGCCGCACCGGGTAACGGAACTCCAGCACCTCGGGGTCGGTGAGGCGCGAATTGGTCATGTGTGTCTGCACCACGCTGGTCCCGGCAAAACCCGGCCCCGCGCCCGAGCCGCCCGAGATGGTCTCGTAGTACTGGTAGCGCGCGTTGCCGAAGGTGAAGTTGTTCATGGTGCATTGCGCCGCCGCCATCACGCCCAGCGCGCCATAGATGGCATTGGTGACGCAGCTGGAGGTCTCGACATTGCCCGCCACCACGGCGGCCGGATGGCGCGGATTGAGCATGCTGCCCTCGGGCACGATCACCTCCAGCGGCTTGAGGCAGCCGGCATTGAGCGGGATCTCGTCGTCCACCAGGCTGCGGAAGACGTACAGCACCGCCGCCATGGTGACCGACTTGGGCGCATTGAAGTTGTTGGGCAGCTGGGCGCTGCTGCCGCCAAAGTCGATCTGCGCGCTGCGCCGCGCCCGGTCCACGCGCAGCGCCACGTCGATACGGGCGCCGTTGTCCAGCTCCATGCTGTAGCTGCCATCCTTCAGCGCCGTGATGACGCGGCGCACCGCCTCCTCGGCGTTGTCCTGCACATGGCCCATATAGGCGTTCACGGTCTCCAGGCCGTACTGCGCCACCATGGCGCGCAGCTCCTGCACGCCCTTCTCGTTGGCGGCCACCTGGGCGCGCAGGTCGGCCAGGGTCTGCTCCGGGTTGCGCGCGGGCCAGGGCCCTGCCAGCAGCAGGGCGCGCAACTCGGCCTCGCGCAGCCGGCCCTCGCGCAGCAGCAGCAGGTTGTCCAGCAGCACGCCCTCCTCCTCGATGCGCGTGGACAGCGGCGGCATCGAGCCCGGGCTGATGCCGCCGATATCGGCATGGTGGCCGCGCGAGGCGACGTAGAAGACCGGTGCCGCGCCACCATCCAGGTAGACCGGGGTGACGACGGTGACATCCGGAAGGTGCGTGCCGCCATGGTAAGGATCGTTCAGCGCATAGACATCGCCCGGCCGCATGTCCGGGTTGCGCGCAATCACGGTCTTGATCGATTCGCTCATCGAGCCCAGGTGCACCGGCATATGCGGCGCGTTGGCGATCAGCTGGCCCTGGCCGTCGAACAGCGCGCAGGAGAAGTCCAGGCGCTCCTTGATGTTGACCGAATGCGCGGTGTTCTGCAGGCGCAGCCCCATCTGCTCGGCGATGTTCATGAAGAGGTTGTTGAAGACCTCCAGCATCACCGGATCGGCGCGCGTGCCCAGCGCCTGGGCCTGCGGGCGCGGCAGCACGCGCTGCAGCTCCAGGCAGCCGCCCGCGCTCATGCGGGCCTGCCAGCCGGGCTCGACCACCGTGGTGGCATTGCGCTCGGCGATCACCGCCGGCCCCTGCACCAGCGCGCCGGGGCGCAGCTGCTCGCGCTGGTAGAGGCCGGCCGCACGCCAGCCCGCCGGCTGGCCGTCACCGCCGCAATACATGCGCAGCTGCTCCAGCGGCGCGGCCGCGTGCGGCTCGCCCCCTTGCTCATCGGCGCCTTGCGCGGCCCCACCACCGGCCACTTCCCCGGGCGCCAGCGCCTCCACCACAGCCGCCTCGATCACCAGGGCGCGCCCCGGCATCAGGAAGGCAAAGCGCTGGCGGTAGGCGGCCTCGAAGGCCTGCTGCAGCAGGGCCAGGTCTTGCGCGGCGGGCACTTGCAGGGCGGTGTCCGTGCCCTGGTAGCGCAGCAGCAGGTGGGCGCGCGTCTGCAGGCGCGCGGCCGGCAGGCCCTGGGCCAGCAGCTCGGCGCGCGCCGCCTCGGCCAGCCGCGCCAGCTGGGCCTGCGCCTGCCGCAGGCCGGCGGCATCCAGCGGCAGCTCGACCGCCGCCTCGCGCATCGCCACCTGATCGGCCAGGCCCATGCCATAGGCGCTCAGCACGCCCGCCAGCGGGTGCACGAACACGCGCGACATGCCCAGCGCGTCGGCCACCAGGCAGGCATGCTGGCCGCCGGCGCCGCCAAAACACTGCAGGGTGTAGCCGGTGACGTCATAGCCCCTGGCCACCGAGATGCGCTTGATGGCATTGGCCATCGAGGCCACCGCGATCTGCAGCGCGCCGGCCGCCACCTCCTCGGCGCTGCTGCCGCGGCCGGTGGCGGCACCGATCTGCGCCGCCAGGGCCTCGAAGCCGCGCCGCGCCGCGGCCAGGTCCAGCGCCGCGTCGGCCCGGGGTCCGAACACATGGGGGAAATGCGCGGGCTGGATCTTGCCCAGCAGCACATTGGCATCGGTCACCGCCAGCGGGCCGCCGCGCCGGTAGCTGGCCGGGCCGGGATGGGCGCCGGCGCTCTCCGGGCCGACGCGCAGGCGCGCGCCGTCGAAGCGGATCACCGAGCCCCCACCGGCGGCCACCGTGTGGATGCTCATCATCGGCGCGCGCATGCGCACGCCCGCCACCTGGGTCTCGAAGGCGCGCTCGAACTCGCCCGCGTAATGCGAGACATCGGTGGAGGTGCCGCCCATGTCGAAGCCGATCACCCTGGCATGGCCGGCCTGCAGGGCGGTGCGCACCATGCCGACGATGCCGCCGGCAGGGCCGGAGAGGATCGCGTCCTTGCCCTGGAACTGCCCCGCCTCGGTGAGGCCGCCGCTGCTCTGCATGAACAGCAGCGGCACGCCCGGCATCTGCGCCGCCACCTGCTCCACATAGCGGCGCAGGATGGGCGAGAGATAAGCGTCCACCACGGTGGTGTCGCCGCGCCCCACCAGCCGCATCAGCGGGCTGACCTGGTGCGAGACCGAGACCTGCTCGAAGCCGAGCTCGCGCGCCAGCGCCGCCGCGGCCAGCTCATGGGCGTGGTAGCGATAGCCGTGCATGAAGACGATGGCGCAGGCGCGCAGCCCGGCCTGGCGGGCGGCCTGCAGCTGCAGGCGCAGGTCCGCCAGGTCGAGCGCCTGTTCCAGCTCGCCATGGGCGCCGACGCGCTCGCGCGCCTCGATGACCCGCTCGTAGAGCAGCTCGGGCAGCTGGATATGCCGATCGAAGAGGCGCGGCCGCGCCTGGTAGGCGATGCGCAGCGCATCGCGAAAGCCCTGGGTGATGACCAGCACGGTGGGCTCGCCCTTGCGCTCCAGCAGCGCATTGGTGGCCACCGTGGTGCCCATCTTCACGCATTCCACCTGGGCGGGCGAGATGGTCTCGTGCGCCCGCAGGCCAAGCAGGCGGCGTATGCCCTCCACCGCGGCGTCGCGGTATTGCTCGGGGTTTTCCGACAGCAGCTTGAGGGTGTGCAGCCGGCCATCCGGCGCACGCCCCACCAGGTCGGTGAAGGTGCCGCCGCGGTCGACCCAGAACTGCCAGCGCCCGGCCGGCGGCGCCGGCGCGCTCACAGCGAGCTGGCGGCACGCGCCGCCTGGTCATACATGCCCGACATGCTGCGCAGCAGGCGCGCGTTGGCGCCGATGTCGTGGTTCAGCTCCTGCTCGAAATTGTCCATCAGGCAGGTCTCGCGCACCTCGCGGTAGCGCTCCACCAGGGCCTCGCCGTCGGCGGTAGGGGTGTAGAACACCTCCTTGCCCTGCTTCTCGGCGGCCACCAGGCCGGCCGCCAGCAGCTTCTTCAGCGCATAGGCCACCACATGGGTGTCCTCGTAATTGAGCACGAAGCAGATGTCAGCCAGCTTCTTGTTGCGCGCCCGGTGGTTCACATGGTGCAGCACCAGCACATCGGTGATGGCCAGATCGCCGCGGCCGGCCGCCGCCATGCAGCGCATGGCCCAGCGCGAGAAGGCGTTCCAGGCCACGATCAGGCCGAACTCGAACTCGCTCAGCTCGAGGCTGCGCGGCGACACCAGATGCGAGGAGGAGACGATGCCGCCGGCGCTCTGGCGGCCCGCGGCTTTGAGTTTGGAGGCGGGCATGAGGGGGGCGGGCAAAGATTGCGATTTATCGATAATTTGTGAACATCATGCCAAAACCTGCCCACCGACCCATGCGGGTTGTTACCGGGTGACCGCCGAAATGAGTGGGCGCTGCGCGCCAAATCCGCCGATGAAAGGGCCGCCCAGGCCTTAGCATGCGGGCACGAGGTGCCGTGGCGCTTGCATCGCCCTGCCCGTCCAGCCCAACGATTTCCCGCAGGAGCCACGCGATGTCCGCAGATCTGTCCGCCCCACTGAGCTGGCCCTATGCGCCCAAGCCAGACAGCGGCTCCGACGCGGCGCCCGACGCGCAGTTCCACTGGCCCACCCCGCCCTTTGCCGCCTACCCCGAGCCCAGCCCGCATCTGGGCCCGGAGGCCTGCGAGATCATCGGCATCAACAACAGCCGCACGGTCGGCTCGGTGCTGCAGATCTCGGCGGCCGAACGCACCCTGCAGGTGAACGTACCGCCGGCGCGCAACGCCATGATGGTGAAGTTCGGGCAGATCCGCGCGCTCAAGCTGATGCGGGTGATCCCGGCCGCGCCGCGCGAGACCGACCAGCCCGATGTGCGCCTGAGCCTGGACCAGCGTCCGCGCAGCAGCTTCAAGGTGCATTTCAACGGCGGCGGCGAGATCAGCGGCAGCACCATCGGCCATTGCCACGACCACAACGGCCTGTTCCTGTTCCCGCCGCTGAGCGAGGGCAACGATGCGGTGCGCTGCATCTTCATACCGCGCGAGGTGCTGGGCAACTTCGAGCTCGGTGAGCGCATCGGCGAGGTGCTGGTGCAGGACGCCCTGGCCACCGAGGAGCAGGTGGAGGAAGCCGCACGCGAGCAGCTGCAGCTGCGCAGCCGCCGCGTCGGCGACATCCTGGTGGCGCAGCAGATCGTCACCGCCGATCAGCTGCTGCAGGCGATCGAGCAGCAGGCCCGCATGCCCATGGTGCGCATCGGCGAGGCCCTGCTGGCGCTGGACCTGGTGTCGCAGCAGCAGCTCGAGGATGCGCTGGCCCAGCAGCGCATGGACCGCTCGGTGCCGCTGGGCGAGCTGCTGGTGCGCAAGGGCATCGTGAGCCGCCAGCAGCTGCAGTCGGCGCTGGCGCGCAAGATGGGCTATCCGCTCGTCGACGTGGAGCATTTCCCGGTCGAGCCCGACGCCATCCGCAAGCTGCCGCTGTCGGTGGCCAAGCGGTTGGAGATCCTGCCGCTGGTGCTGCGCGAGGGCAAGCTGATCGTGGCGATGGAGGACCCGACGCGGCGCGACGCCATCGACGAGGCCGAGTTCGTCTCCCAGCTCAAGCTCGTGCCCACGCTGGCCAAGCTGGGCAGCCTGGCCTTTGCGATCCCGGCCGCCTATGGCCGCTTCGGCTCCGAGCCGATCGGCAGCCGCGACTTCGGGCTGCCGACGCTGCAGGCGGATTTCGAGCTCGACAACGCCGACAAGCTGGTCGAGACGCTGGAACGCGAAGGCCTGGCGAGCAGCTCGCGCGAGGACGACAGCCCGATCGAGCAGAGCGACAACTCGCTGGTGCGCATGATCAACACCATGATCATCGAAGCGCATGCGCAGGGCGTCTCCGACATCCATATCGAGACCCACCCGGGGCGCGAGAAGCTCAAGATCCGCTTCCGCAAGGATGGCGCGCTGCATCCCTATCTTGAGCTGCCGCACACCTATCGCAGCGCCATGATCGCGCGCATCAAGATCATGTGCGACCTCGACATCTCCGAGCGCCGCAAGCCGCAGGACGGCAAGATCAATTTCGCGCGCTTCTCGCCCCAGCACAAGCTGGAGCTGCGCGTCGCCACCATTCCCACCAGCAATGGCCTGGAAGACGTGGTGATGCGCATCCTGGCCTCGGCCAGGCCCATCCCGATCGACAAGCTGGGCCTCTCGCCGCACAACCGCCGCGAGCTCGAGGCCGCGGTGCAGCGCCCCTACGGCATGGTGCTGTGCGTGGGCCCCACCGGCTCGGGCAAGACCACCACCCTGCACTCGGTGCTGAGCCAGATCAACACGCCCGAGCGCAAGATCTGGACCGCCGAGGACCCGGTCGAAATCACCCAGCCCGGCCTGCGCCAGGTGCAGGTGAATCCCAAGATCGACTGGACCTTTGCCAAGGCCCTGCGCGCCTTCCTGCGCGCCGATCCCGATGTGATCATGGTGGGCGAGATCCGCGACGAAGAGACCGCGCAGATCGCCGTGGAAGCCTCGCTGACCGGCCACCTGGTGCTCTCCACCCTGCACACCAACAGCGCGCCCGAGACCGTCACGCGCCTGCTGGACATGGGTATGGACCCATTCAACTTCGCCGACTCGCTGCTGGCCGTGCTGGCGCAGCGCCTGGTGCGCCGCCTGTGCCCCAGCTGCCGCCGCTCGGAGCCCATCGGCGAGGCCGCGCTGACCGAGCTGATGGACGACTATCTGCATGTGTTCGCCGCCGACCAGCGGCCGACGCGCGAGGCGCTGCTGGCCGACTGGCTGACCGAGCATGGCGTGAACGGCCAGCTGATGCATTTCCACAGCCCCGGCTGCACGCAATGCGACCAGACCGGCTTCAAGGGCCGCGCCGGCCTGCATGAGCTGCTGAGCGTGACGCGGCCGATACGCCGCCTGATCCAGACCGGCGCGCGCGCCGAGGAGATCCAGCAGGCCGGCATGGCCGAGGGCATGCGCACGCTGCGCCAGGATGGCATCGTCAAGGTGCTTGCCGGCATCACCACGCTCGCCGAGGTGCGGGCCACCAGCAACAACTGAGCCGGCATGGACACCGCCGCCAATCCCGCAACTCCAGCAACTCCGGACACCACCGGCCGGCCGCAGAAGCTGCGCCTGGGCGATGTGCTGGTGCAGCAGCAGCTGATCAGCGAAGCGCAGCTGCAGCAGAGCCTGGAGCTGCAGCGCGCCACCGGCAAGAAGCTGGGGCGGCTGCTGATCGATGCCGGCCTCATCACCGAAGAGGCGCTCGCCCATGTGCTGGCGCGCCAGCTGCGCGTGCCCTTCGTCAACCTGAAGAGCTTCCCCACCCGCAGCGAGCTGGTGCGCCTGCTGCCGGAGACGCCGGCGCGCCGCTTCAAGGCCCTGGTGCTGGAGGACAAGGGCGACTACCTGCTGGTGGCGATGGCCGACCCGCTGGACCTGTTCGCCTTCGACGAGCTGAGCCGGCTGCTGAAGCGCCGCATCAGCATGGCGGTGGTGGCCGAGAGCCAGCTGCCCGCCGCCTTTGACCGCCATTACCGGCGCAGCGAGGAGATCTCCGGCCTGGCCAAGGCGCTGGAGAAGGACATCGGCGACGCCGTCGACTTCGGCGCCCTGCAGGCCAGCGTGGGCCAGGAGGGTGCGCCGGTGGTGCGCCTCTTGCAATCGGTGTTCGAGGACGCCGCCGCCGCGGGTGCCTCGGACGTGCATGTGGAGCCGCAGGAAACCGAGCTGCTGATACGCAACCGCATCGATGGCGTGCTGCAGACCCAGACCCAGGCCGACAAGCGCATCGCCGCGGCGATCGCCCAGCGCCTTAAGCTGATGGCCGGTCTGGACATCTCCGAGAAGCGCCTGCCGCAGGACGGCCGCTTCTCGCTGCGCCTGCGCGAGCGCACCATCGACGTGCGCCTCTCCACCCTGCCCGGCCAGTATGGCGAATCGGTGGTGATGCGCCTGCTGGGCCAGGGCACGGCGATCCGGCGCCTGGACCAGATCCACATGCCCGAGGAGATGCTGGCGCGCTTTCGCGAGCTGCTGGGCCGCATCTCGGGCATGGTGCTGGTGACCGGCCCCACCGGTTCGGGCAAGACCACCACCTTGTACGCCGCGCTGGCCGAGATCAACGCCGAGCAGCACAAGATCATCACCGTCGAAGACCCGGTCGAATACCGCCTGCCGGGCCTGACCCAGGTGCAGGTGAACGAGAAGATCGAGCTCAGCTTCTCGCGCGTGCTGCGCGCCACCCTGCGCCAGGACCCCGACGTGATCCTGGTGGGCGAAATGCGCGATGCCGAGACCGCCGAGATCGGCCTGCGCGCCGCCATCACCGGCCATATGGTGCTCTCCACCCTGCACACCAAGGACGCCGCCAGCACCCCCTTCCGCCTCCTGGACATGGGCGCGCCGCCCTTCATGGTGGCCACCAGTCTGCAGGCCGTGATCGCCCAGCGCCTGCTGCGCGCGATCTGCGAGAACTGCGCCGAGCCGCACGAGCCCTCGCCGCAGGAGGCCGCCTGGCTGGCCGCCAATGCGGAAGACGGCAAGCCGCTGCAGAGCCAGCGCGGACGCGGTTGCTCGGTCTGCAACGGCACCGGCTACCACGGCCGGCGCGGCATCTACGAGATGCTGGAGATCGACACCGAGATGGCCCTGGCCATCACTCACAGCGACAGCCAGGCCTTCATGCGCGCCTCGCGCGAGCGCCTGCGCGGCAAGACCCTGGCCGATGGCGCGCTGGCGCTGGTGCGCCAGGGCAAGACCACGGTGGCCGAGGCCATGCGCATCGCCACCGACGCCGGAGACTGAGCCCGGTGAGGTCCTACGCCTGGCGCGGCCGCAACAACCGCGGCGAGCAGCTCAGCGGCGTCATCGATGCCGAGGGCATGGACGCGGTGGCCGCGCAGCTCAGCGCCGGCGGCGTGATCCCGATCGACATCAAGCCGGCCGGCAGCAGCCTCTCCGCGCCCCGGCAGGACTGGTGGGCGGCAATGCGCGCGCGCCCGGTCGGCATGGTGGACCTGCTGGTGATGACGCGCCAGCTCTACACCCTGCAGAAGGCCGGCGTGCCCATCCTGCGCGCGCTCGCCGGCCTGGAGGCCTCCACCGCGCAGCCGGCCATGATCGGCCTGCTGCAGGATCTGCGTTCCAGCCTCGACCAGGGGCGCGAACTCTCCACCGCGATGGCCCGCCACCCGCAGGTGTTCACGCCCTTCTACGTGGCGATGGTGCGCGTGGGCGAGATGACCGGCCGCCTCACCGAGGTGTTCGAGCGCCTGGGCCAGCACCTCGAGTTCGAGATCGACACGCGCGCCCGCATCAAGCAGGCGCTGCGCTACCCCACCATGGTGGTGGTGGCGATGGCCATCGCCCTGGTGGTGATCAATATCTTCGTGCTGCCCACCTTTGCGGCGGTGTTCGCGGGCTTCAAGACCGAGCTGCCGCTGATGACGCGGTTGCTGCTGGGCTTCTCGGCCTGGATGCTGAAATGGTGGCCGGGCCTGCTGGCCGCGGCGGCGGCGGCGGTGCTGGCCACGCGCAGCTGGCTCGCCACCGCGGCCGGCCGCTACCGCTGGGACCGCCTCAAGCTGCGCCTGCCGATCGCCGGCCCCATCATCCTGAAGGCCACGCTGTCGCGTTTCGCGCGCAGCTTCGCGCTCGCCTCGCGCAGCGGCGTGCCGATCAGCCAGGCCATGACGGTGGTGGCGCAGACGGTGGACAACGCCTTCATCGGCGCGCGCATTGACCAGATGCGCGATGGCGTGGAGCGCGGCGAAAGCATCTCGCGCTGCGCCACCGCGGCGGGCGTATTCACCCCCATCGTGCTGCAGATGATTGCGGTGGGCGAGGAGACCGGCGAGCTCGACAACCTGATGGTCGAGATCGCCGGCATGTACGAGCGCGAAACCGATTACGCCATCAAGGGCCTGTCGGCCGCGATCGAACCGATTTTGCTGCTGCTGATCGGCGCCATGGTGCTGATGCTGGCGCTGGGCGTGTTCCTGCCGCTGTGGAATCTGGGCCAGGCGGCCATGGGGCGTGGCTGATTTCACGCCGGCGCCCAAATCGCGCTCAAGTGTGGCCGCATTTGGACGATGAGCCGAGGGTATGCCCGGCTAAGCTGGGTCCATGGGCCCTGCCCGGCCGGGCCGATTCAAGGCATCAACAGAGGTTCCGTTCCATGAAGCAAACGACGCAAGCTGGTTTCACCCTCATCGAACTGGTGATGGTCATCGTCATCCTGGGCGTGCTGGCCGCCGTGGCCCTGCCCAAGTTCGTCGACCTGCGCGGCGACGCCCAGGCGGCCGCGCTGAACGGCGTGGCGGGCGCGCTCAGCTCGGCCTCGTCGATCAACTTCTCGGCCCGCACCGTCAACGCCGCCAATGGCGTCGCGATCAACAATTGCACCAGCGTCGCGAGCGCCCTGCAGGGCGGCGTGCTGCCCACCGGCAATGGTTCCACCTACACCATCACCGCGGCCGCCATCGCGCCCGGCGCCACGGTCACCTGCACCATCACCGACGGCAACGGCCACAGCGCCACCTTCAGCGCCATCGGCATTCTGTGAGCCCTGGCGCGCGCGCCTGCCGCCCACCCGCCACCGGCCCGCGACGGCCCGTGGCGGGTTTTACCTTGATCGAGCTGATCATCGTGATGGTGCTGATCGGCGCGCTCGCCGTGATCGCCCTGCCCCGGCTGATCGACACCACCGACTGGCGCTTGCGCGCCTTCGGTGACCAGCTGCTGGCCGAACTGCCCGCCATGCAGCGCCAGGCCCTGACGCAGCGCCGCCCCATCATCGCCACCATCAGCGGCGACGGCATCGCCTTCGCCTATGTGGGCGGTGCCAGCCTGGGCACGCTGGACTGCCCCGCCGGCACCAGCCCCTGCATCGCCGAGGGCGGCACGCGCAGCTTCACCTTCAACGCCGGCAACAGCGGCCGCAGCCTCAGCGGCAGCAACACCAGTCTGACCATCACGGTGGCCCATGGCGCTTACAGCCAGGCCTATCAGCTGGAACACGAAACTGGGCTGGTTTTCCGCCTTCCCTGAGCCCTTGCCTGGGGGCTGCAGCGGCTAGCATGCGGCCTGGAGCCTTCCACGCATGCCCAGCCACCTTCACCCCTCGCGCCGCGCCGGTCAGCAAGGCCTGACCCTGGTGGAGCTGATCGTCTTCATGGTGGTGGTGAGCGCCGCGCTGGCGGGCGTGCTGCAGATCTTCGTGCAGGCCGGTGCCAGGAGCGCCGATCCGATGATCCGCCGCCAGGCGCTGGCGATTGCCGAGTCGCTGCTGCAGGAGGTGCAGCTGATGCCCTTCACCTTCTGCGACCCGGATGATGCCAACGCCGACCAGGCCGCCGACAGCGCCGCCTGCAGCCAGCCCGAGAACCTCGGCCCCGAGGCCGGCGAGACCCGCTACGCCGGCCAGCCCTTCGACAATGTGAACGACTATCACGGCTTCAGCATGAGCGGCATCCGCGACCTGAGCGACAGCGCCGTCAGCGGCCTGGAACGCTACAACGCCAGCATCACGGTCGCGGCGGCCGACCTGGGCAGCATCAACGCCGGCAGCGGCGATGCGCTGCGGATCACCGTCACCGTCAGCGGCCCGGGTGGCGAGACCATCAGCCTGCAGGGTTACCGCACCCGCCATGCGCCCAATGCCGCGCTCTGAGCTGCAAAAGGGTTTCACCCTGGTCGAGGCGGTGCTGGTGATCACGCTCACCGGCATCGTGGCCGGCATCGTGTCGGTCTTCATCGTCGCGCCGGTGCGCAGCTACCTGGCCAGCAGCGCGCGCGCGCAGCTGCTGGACCAGGCCGACACGGCGCTGCGCCGCATCGGCCGCGACATCGCCGTGGCCCTGCCCAACAGCGTACGCACGCTCAGCAGCGCCGGCGGCGCCAGCCTGGAGCTGATCCCCAGCAGCGGCGCGGCGCGCTACGCCACCGAGGGCGCCGGCCGGCTGGACTTCGGCGTCGCCGACAACGCCTTCGATCTCGTGGGGCCGGGTCTTGCCCTCGCGAGCGGCCAGCAGCTGGTGTTCTACAACCTGGGCGCCGACAACCCGGATGCCGACGCCTATGCCGGCGCCAACCGCCGCAGCGCCAGCAATGGCGCCGGCCTCGCCAGCAGCATCACGATGTCGAATGCGGCCGGGCTGCCGGTCGCGCTCGCGGCCCCGCCCTACCGCGTGTTTGCGGTGGAGCAGCCCGTCAGCTACCGCTGCGACCTGGCCGCCGCCACGCTGACGCGCTACAGCGGCTATGGCTTTGTGGCGGCGCAGCCCGATCCGCCCGCGGGCGGCAGCGCCGCGCTGCTGGCGCGCGGCGTGAAGGCCTGCAGCTTCAGCTACAGCGCCGCCGCCGCGGCGACGCGCGCCGCCCTGGTGACGCTGCGCCTCACGCTGCAAAGCACCGCCGCCAGCGGCGACGAAACCATTACCCTGCACCATGCCCTGCATGTCGACAACCAGCCCTGAGGCAAGGCGGCCGCGGCGCGCGCAGCAGCAGCATGGCTTCACCATGGTGTCGGTGATCTTCATCCTGGTAGTGCTGGCCGCGCTGGGCGCGGCGATGGCGCGCTTCAGCCAGCGCCAGCATCTGGGTTCGGCCGCCGAGCTGAACGCCGCGCGCGCCTACCAGGCCGCCTTTGCCGGCCTGGAATGGGCCAGCTTCCAGGTGCTGCGCGTGCCGGCACCGCCGGCGCCGGCCCCCGCCTGCCCGGGCAACACCAATATCAGCCTGGGCGACTTCGTGGTGACGGTGAGCTGCCAGCGCAGCAGCGCGAGCGACGGCGCCAGCAGCCTGGTCTTCTACCAACTGGTGGCGAACGCCTGCAACGCCCCGGCGGCCGGCGCCTGCCCGGCCAGTGGCACGCCACAGCCCAGCTATGCGGAGCGGCAGCTGAGCCGCACGGTGGTGCGGCCATGATGCGCCGGCCTTTGCACCCGTTGCGCCTGTTGCGCCTGTGCCTGCTGCTGGCGCTGCAATGGCTTTGCAGCGCCGGCGCCAGCGCCTGCAGCATGAGCCTGGGCGCCGTCACGGCCAGCCCCAGCAACGTGACCGTAGGCGCCACCGTCACGGTGAACCTGACCATCTTCTACGACCATTGCCAGGGCGGTGCGATGCAGGTGGGCGACAACGCGCCGGCCGGCTTCAGCTACGCGGGCTGCGCGAGTTCCATCGACTGGGACTGCAACAACGTCTATATCTCGGGTGGTGCCAGGTACTCGGTCTATGTTCCCGGCAACAACGGCAACCGCGTCGCCGTGCTGAGCCTGCGCTACATCGCCACCAGCGCCGGCAGCCGCTCCATCACCTTCACGGAATATCAGACCCAGACCTCGCGGACGGTCAATATCACCGTCAACGCCGCCCCGCCCCTGGCAGGCTTCGGCATCGGCGGCACCGGCAGCGCCTCCACCTGCCTGCCGCAGACCCTCACCATCACCGCCCGGGACGGCAACGGCAACACGCTGAGCGGCTACACCGGCACGGTCAGTCTCAGCACCTCCACCGGCCGCGGCAACTGGAGCGCCGGCAGCGGCCCGGCCCCGGCCGGCACGCTGAGCCCGGGCGCGGCCAACAGCGGCCTGGCCAGCTACAGCTTTGCGGCCGCGGATGGCGGTGCGGTCAGGCTCAGGCTGGCGCACAGCCTGGCGCAGAACCTCAGCGTCACCGTGGTCGACAACGCCGTCCCCGCCAGCAGCACCGTCTCGGCCACCATCCAGTACCGCGACAACGCCTTTGTCTGGGCCGAGGACCTCGGCAACCAGATCGCCGGCAGCAATGTGGCGGTGGCCGGCCGCAACCACGACCTGCAGGTCAGCCTGATCAAGAAGGACCCCGGCACCGGCAGCTGCGCCATCGCAAGCGACTACAGCGGCACGCGCAACCTCAAGCTCTGGCGCAGCGATACCGGCAACACCGGCGGCCCGTGGACGGCGCCGGGCATCGTCGCGCCGGCCCTGGCCGCCGTGCCGGCGAGCCGCCCGGCCGGCAACAACCTGATCGGCCTGAACTTCAGCGCCGGCGTCGCCAGCCTGGTGCTGAGCAGCAGCGACATCGGCAAGTTCGCGCTCAATCTCGACGACGACTCGCTCGGCTACGCCGCCAGCACCATCAGCGGCAGCAGCGGCGATCTGACGCTGCGCCCCTTTGCCCTGGTGATCTCGGGCATCGCCATGGGCGCGGTCGCCAACCCCGCCAACAGCAGCGCCAGCGGCGCGGTGTTCGGCAAGGCCGGCGCCGATTTCAGCGCCACGGCGGGCGCCTACCGCTGGAGCGCCGGCGCCGATGCCAATGGCGATGGCGTGCCGGATGCCGGTGCCAGCCTGGCGCAGGTGAGCGCCGGCGGCCTGGCGTCCTCCTTCAACACCACCCTCAACCTGAGCCCGCTGGCCGGCTCGCAGACCCCGGCCAGCGGCGTGCTGGGCAGCCTCAACAACGGCACGGTGAGCGGCTTCAGCGGCGGCAGCAAGACCGTCGGCACGCTGCAGTACACCGAGGTGGGCAGCTTCCAGCTCGCCAGCGCCGCGCTGGTGAGCAACTACCTGGGCAGCCCCGGCGTGAACCTCGATGCCCTGGTCTTCAATGCCAGCGGCGCGCCCAGCGCCGTGGTGGGGCGCTTCACGCCCGCGGGCTTCGCGGTCAGCGCCGGCGCGCTGAAGCTGCGCAGCAATCTCGCCTGCGCCCCGGCCTCCACCTTCAACTACCTGGGCGAGAACTTCGAGCAAGCCCTGACCCTCACGGCCCGCAATGCGCTGGGCGCCACCACGCTCAACTACGAGGGCAGCTTTGCGCGCCTGGACCTCGGCAGCAGCGCGGTCTGGCAGCTGACGGGGGTGGCCGGCAGCACCCGCTTCCTCAGCAGCGGCGCGCCGCTGCGGCTCTCGCTGCTCAGCAGCGGCAGCTGGAGCCAGGGCGTCAGCAGCAATCTCAAGCTCACCGTGGCGGCGCTGCGCGCCAGCGGCGGGCCCGACGGCCCCTTCGAGGGTGCCGATGCGCTGCGCCTGGGCATCGCGCCGGTCGACCAGGACGGCGTAGGCATGGCCGGCCTCGATCTCGATACCGACAGCCCCGCCGATGGGGTAAACGATCGCAGCCTGATTGCCACAGTGCCGCTGCGTTTCGGTCGCCTGCGCCTGCAAAATGCCATAGGCTCGCAGCTTCGCAATCTGCTCATGCCCATGCAGGCGGAATACTGGAACGGCAGCGCCTTCACCACCAACAGCGCCGACAGCTGCACCGGCATCAGCGCCGCCCAGCTGAACTTTGGCAACTACCGCAAGAGCTTGATCCCCGCCGACGCATCCCTGACCAACAGCCCCGTGCAACTCGCCAGCGGCCGTGCCCGCCTGATCCTGGCCGCGCCCGGCGGCGGGCGCGCGGGCAGCTATGACCTCAGCATCAAGCTCGGCAGCAGCGATGCCGCCTGCCTGGCGCCCTGGAGCCCCAACCCGGCGGCCGGCAGCAGCGCCAACCTCGCCTTCCTGCAGGGCGGTTGGTGTACCGCCGGCGGCAGCTACGACAAGGACCCCTCGGCGCGCGCCAGCTTCGGCCTCTATGGCAGCAGCCCCAACCTGATCTACCAGCGGGAGAACTACTGATGCGATGGCCCTGGCAGAGCGCCAGATCGAACAGCCGCGTGGTGCTGCAGCTCGGCCGTCAGCAGCTCGCCTATCTGCAGGCGCCCAAGGGCGGCAGCGCGCCGCTGGCGCCCGAGCGCTGGGGCCTGATCGAGCTGGGCGAGCCCGCCGACGAGGCCCTGCAGCGCCAGCTCGCCGCGCTGGGCCTGGCCGGCGGCGAGGTGCTGGCCCTGCTGGATGCCGATGCCTACCAGATCCTCAAGATCGACACCCCCAATGTGCCGCAGGACGAGCTCAAGGCGGCCGCGCGCTGGCAGATCAAGGACCTGCTGGAGGTGCCGCTGGACGAACTCACCCTTGACGTGATGCATGTCGGCGACGACCAGCCGCGCGCGCACAAGCAGCTCTTCGTGGTGGCGGGCAGCAACCGCGCGATCGAGCGCATCAGCAAGCTCGGCGCGGCCGCCGGCCTGCCGCTGGACGTGGTGGACATCGCCGAGACCGCGCTGCGCAATCTGCAGAGCGCCGCCGCCGCGGCCGAGGAGCTGAGCAAGCGCGCCACCGCGGCGCTGCTGCTGCAAGGCACGCAATGCCTGCTCACCATCTGCGCGCATGGCGAGCTGTTCTACACGCGCCGGCTCGACTGGGATGCGCGCCTGCTCAAGCGCGCCACCCAGACCAGCGCGCCCAAGGCCGACGCACCCGCGCCGCTGGGCTATGAGTACATGCCCGGCGACGACCTGGCCTACGGTGGTGGTGGCAGCGGCCTGGACGCCGACCTCGAATCCTCGCCCCTGGTGCTGGAGCTGCAGCGCTCCATCGATGTCTGGGAGCGCTCCTGGCCCGACCTGCCGCTGGCCAGGCTGTACCTCGCAGCGCCCGAGCATGGCCAGGAGCTGGCGGCCCTGCTGCAGCGCGAACTGGGCCTGCGCACCAGCGCGATCGACCCGGCCGCGCTGTTCCCCGGTTTCGAGCCCGCCGCCCATGGGCCCGCGGCCTATGCGGCCTGCCTGCCCCTGCTGGGTGCCCTGCTGCGCCAGGATGAACGCGCGCTCTAGGGCCGGAAGTAGCCGACAAGATGGCACAGCAAATCAATCTCCTCACCCCCATCCTGCTGGCGCCGCGGCGGCTGTTCTCGGCCGTGGCCATGCTGCAGGGCCTGCTGCTGCTGCTGGGCGGCGGCCTGCTCATCAGCGTCGCCCTGATCTGGCAGTCCAAGCAGACCAGCGCCGCGCTGGCCGAGGCCCATCTGCAGGCGCGCAACGAGCGCCAGGCGCTGCAGCAGGCCATGGCGGCGCTGCCGGGTGGCGGCGACGGCACCGCGCTGCGCCAGCAGCTGGCCCAGTTGAAGGAAGACAACGCCAGGCAGGCACAGGCCCTCAGCGATTGGCAGAGCGGCCTGCCCCAGGCCGGCCGCAGCCATGCGGACCTGCTGCGCCTGCTGGCCCAGACCACGCCGGCCACGGTCTGGCTGCAGGAGCTGCGCTGGAACGGCGAGCGCCTGCAACTGGAGGGCCGCACGCTGGTACCCGCCAGCCTGCAACCCTGGCTGGCGCGCCTGGCCGCGCATCCGCTGCTGCAGGGCCAGCAGCTCGCGGCGGTGCGCGTCGAGCGCCAGGCCGGCGGCGGCAGCGGTGCTTTGCGCTTCGGCGATGAGGCGGCCCCCGTCGGCACGGCCGAAGCCACAGGCCAGGCGGTGTGGGCCTTCCGCGTCGTCAGCGCCATGCCGGCGGCCTCTTCCGCCTCCCCCGCCGCCTCGGCCGCCAGCGGGAGGCAGCCATGAGCTTGCGCGCCCGTTTGCAAAACGCCTGGGCCCAGCAGTCGGCACGCATCGACGCGCTCTCGGTGCGCGAACGCCTGTTCATGTTCCTGACCCTGGCGGTGCTGCTGCTGGGCCTGCTGGACAGCCTGCTGGTGGCGCCGTTGAGCCAGGAGCAGAGGCTGCAGCTCGGTGGGCTGCGCAAGGTCGAGACCGAGCTGCAGACGCTGCGCCAGCAATTCCTGCTGGCCGGCCAGCAGCAGGGCCCCAACGGCCCGCAGGCCCGGCTGCGGGCCGAGCTGGAGTCCGAGCGCGCGCGCCAGCTCGCGCTGCGCCAGGCCCTGCAAGCCGCGGGCGCCGGCAAGGCGGGCCATGCGGGCACGGCGCTGGCCGACGTGCTGGGCACCTTGCTGCAAACCCATCCCCAGCTGCGCCTGCTGCGCTTGCAGACCCTGGACGAGCGCCCGCCCGGCCTGCCCGCGCCGCCGGGCGCCTGGCGCCTGCAGGCCGTGGAACTGCGCGTGCAGGGCGACTATCTGGATCTGATGAAGTACATGAACGAACTGCAAGCCGAACTGCCCGGCCTGCGCTGGGGCGAGCTGCGCCTGGTGGCGCAGGGCGAAGGCGCGGCCAAGGCGGTGCTGCAGCTGCAAGTCGTGCTGGCGAGCCCGCAGCCATGATGCGCCACGCCATCGCCACCCTCGCCATGTTGGGCTGCGCCCTGCCCGCCCTGGCCCAGGGCGAGTTGCGCGACCCGCTGCAGGCCCCCGCCAGCCTGCGCGCGGCCGGCCCCGCCGCCTCCGCCGCCGCGGCCGAGGCCGCGCTGCTGCCGCAGCACATCATGGTGGTCGACGGCCGCCCCTATCTGCTGACTCAGGGCCGCCGCCTGGGCGTGGGCGACCGCTGGGGCGAGGCCCGCATCCTGGCCATCGACGATCGGTCGGTGACGCTCAGCGAGGGCGGCGTGAAGCGCCGCCTGCCGCTCTATCAGGGCGTGGAGAAGGCGAACAGCAGCCCGCCCGCCGCCGCCGCCGCCGCACCCGCGGCCAGCCAGGCGCGCAAGCAAAGAAACGCATCGGAGAAATCATGAGTCGTTCAGGCCAACTGGTCCATCCTCTGGCCCGCCCGCCTGCAGCCGCTACAGCCGCTGCGGTCGCGGCGCTGAGCCTGCTGCTGGGCGGCTGCGCCGACAAGCCCCTGCGTTTGAGCCAGCCCAGCAGCGATCTGCAGAGCGAACTGCAACAGCAGGCGGCGCGCAAGCCGGTGGCAGCCGCGTCGGCCGCGTCGGCAGCCACGCCACCAGCCCTGCCCGAGGCGGCGCCGCGCGCCGAGCTACCGGCCGAGCCGCGCTTCGACCTGGTGGTCAACGGCGCCCAGGTGCGCGACGTGTTTCTCTCGCTGGTGGCCGACACCCGCTACAGCATGATGGTGCACCCGGGCGTCGCCGGTCAGCTCTCGGTGACGCTCAAGGGCGTGACCCTGCGCGAGGCGCTGGAGGCGATCCGAGACGTCTACGGCTACGACTTCAAGATCGATGGCCGCCGCGTCACCGTCTATCCGCCCACCATGCAGACGCGCGTGTTCAGCGTCAACTACCTGCCCGGCCAGCGCGTCGGCCGCAGCGAGCTGCGCGTCAGCTCGGGCTCGGCGCCCACTCCGCCCGGCAATGGCACGGGCGCCGGTGGCAGCTCCGGCAGCCCGGCCACGCCCGGCACGGCGGTGGCCGCGCCCGAGAGCTCGCAGGTCTCCACCAGCACCAAGAGCGACTTCTGGGCCGAGCTGGGCACGGGCCTGCGTGCCCTGGTGGGCAATGAGGCCGGCCGCAACGTCATCGTCAGCCCGCAGGCCGGCACGGTCGCGGTGCGCGCCATGCCGGACGAGCTGCGCCATGTGGAGAGCTTTCTGCGCGCCACCAAGCTGGCGGTGGAGCGCCAGGTGATGCTGGAGGCCAAGCTGGTGGAGGTGGAGCTGCGCGAGGGCTTCCAGAGCGGCATCGACTGGTCCTACCTCGGCAAGAACGGCGCCATCGGCCAGACCGGCGTGAGCCCCTCGCTGCCCAGCGGCGTCAACACCATCATCAACCCACTGGTCAGCAACAGCCGCGGCCTGCCGGTGCTCTCCACCACCACCAATGCCTCCGGCTGGCCCGACCTGATTCCCCTGCCCTCGCCGGGTGGCGGCGCCTTCGGCCTGGCGCTGGCCAAGGGCGGCTTCCAGGGCCTGCTGAGCTTTCTGGAGAACTACGGCGATCTGCAGATCCTCTCCAGCCCGCGCGTGGCCACGCTCAACAACCAGAAGGCGGTGCTCAAGGTCGGCGCCGACGACTACTTCGTCACCGGCATCTCGGGCGGCAACAGCAACAACAATAACAACACCAGCAACAACAACACCGGCATCAGCATGCCGACGCTGACGCTGACGCCGTTCTTCTCGGGCATCGCGCTGGACGTGACGCCGCAGATCGACGACGCCAACATGATCACCCTGCACATCCACCCCTCGGTGACCTCGGTGACCGAGAAGGTCAAACAGGTGGACCTGGGTGCGGTGGGCAACTACCGCCTGCCGCTCGCCTCCAGCAGCGTCAACGAGACCGACACCATGGTGCGCATCCCCGATGGCGCCATCGTCGCGATCGGCGGGCTGATGCAGATGGAGTCCTCGCGGCGCGGTTCGGGCCTGCCCGGCAGCGGCGAGAACGCCCTCACCGCGGCCCTGTTCGGCAACCGCGCCAGCGTCGGCCGCAAGCGCGAGCTGGTGGTGCTGATCAAGCCCACCATCATCCGCAGCCAGGACGACTGGGAGCAGGCCAACCAGGCGCTCAACCAGCGCCTGGACGAGATGGAGGCGGGCCGCCGCCGCGTCATCACCGTCAATGGCACGCCAACCACGTCACCCACGTCACCCACGTCACCCACTACGGCCGGCAAGCAACCGTAAATCGGTGACAGCGGCGGGCAGTCCCGCCTTGCCAGGCCCGCCGCGCTGATGGATAGTCAACGGCTCATGCACTGACGATCCAGCTCTTGCGGGAGGCCTCTTGGTTGCACCCTATGCCCCATCCTCCGGCCCCGGCCAGCTTGCCCCGCATCTGCTGGGTGGGCCGGGCCTGGCCGGCCTGAGCCCGGGCCTGCACGCCCAGACGATCGCCAGTTCGCACGAGCGCTGCCGCGCCTTCGGCCTGGTGAGCACGGGCAGCCCCGACCTCAGCCGCCTGGCGCCCGAGCCACTGCGCGAGCTGCAGGCGCGCAATGCGCGCCTGTGCGCCCAGGCCCTGCCGGTGATGGACATGCTTTACGAGCAGCTCATGCATGCGCAGAGCATGGTGCTGCTGACCGACGCCAGCGGCACCATCCTGCATGCCCTGGGCGACCCGGGCTTTCTGGGCCGCGCCCAGCAGGTCGCGCTGGCGCCCGGCGCGCTCTGGGCCGAGGCCGACAAGGGCACCAATGCGGTGGGCACGGCGCTGATGACCGAGGCGCCGACCCTGGTGCATGGGCAGGAGCATTACCTCAAGGCGATGCAGTTCCTGACCTGCTCGGCGGCGCCGATCTTCGACCATCGCGGCGGCCTGCTGGGCGTGATCGACGTCTCCGGCGACCGCCGCTCCTACCATCCGCACACGCTGGCCCTGGCCGGCATGTCGGCGCGCATGATCGAGGCGCAATGGTTTGTCGACCGCTTCCGCCATAGCATCCGCCTGCACTTCCATGCCCAGCCGCAAGCCCTGGGCACGCTGCGTGAGGCGGTGCTGGCGCTGGACGAGGACGGCCGCATCCTGGGCGCCAACCGGCCCGCGATGGAGCTGCTGGCCTTCACGCCCGCGGCACTGCGGCGCGAGAGCCTCGGCTCGCTGCTGGGCTGCGGGCTGGGTGCGCTGGCCGAGGCCGGCCGGCGCTCCGGCGAGGAATACCTGCGCGTGCAACTGCCGCAGCGCGGCGAGATGCTGCTCAAGCTCTGCCTGCCGCAGGCCGGCCTGGCGCAACAGCGCACCGCCACGCATGAGGCCTTCAGGCAAGACCTGGCACCGGCCTCGGCGCCCTACCGGAGTTCCGAGGCCACCGAGGCCCCCGCAGCGCCCGGCGCGGTGTCGCACAGCCTGCGCGAGGCCGAGGCGCAGGCCATCCAGGCCGCCGTGCTGGCGGCGGCGGGCAATCTGTCGCTGGCGGCGCGCCAGCTGGGCATCGGGCGCAGCACGCTGTACCGCAAGCTGCGCGAGCGCTGAATCGGCCGCTGCGCGCTCAGCTCGCCAGCGGCAGCGCGCCCGCCGCGATCACCGCGCCAACGCCAAGTCCATAGGGCATGTGCGACAGCGTGGCGGCCAGCAAGGCGTTCGTGCCGTGTGGCCCGCGCCGTCCGAACAGGCCCCAGCCGAAACAGGGCAGCAGCACGAACCAGGGCAGCACGGACGTCGTCAAGCCGAAGAGCACGCCCGCCAGCAGGTGATTGGCCGGCAGCAACGCCCCCGTGAGCTGGAAGAAGGCGGGATACGCAAGTGCCACGCCGCCGCCGCCCAGCAGGAAATGGAAGGCCCAACCCAGCCTGGCCTCACCCGGCCGGGCCGGGGCCTTGAGGATGTCGGCGTGCCTCAGCCGCCCATGTGGCAGACCGCCGGCCCAGCGCCCCAGCAGGGCGGCGTTCACGCCACTGCGGATGCCGAAGCCGGCCGCAACGGTTTCGGTCATGTCCATGAGCGCGGCGCCCACGATACCGCCGAGATAGGCCAGGACAAGTGATTCCATTTGCTGCGTCCGATTGCTTCGATGGCCGCACTGTCGGCGCGCCGGCAGCGCCGCGCCAGCGCTCTGAGACGAGCCGTGGCATGCCGTGCCGCAGTGGGGGCGGCGCTCGACCGAATGGTGTTGGCCCGGCGCAGTGGCGGCTGGTATTCGACGGCGGCCGAGCTGTGCCCGCGCCGGTCATGCGGCTGAGCGCTCAGCGCAACAGCGCCTCAACCGCCTCGGCCATGCGGCGCGCCGCGCCGCGATGCTGGGCCGCAAAGCGCTCGGCCTGCTCGCCGGCCCGCGCCAGCGCGCCGGGTTCGGCCAGCAGGGCCAGGGCGGCGGCGAGGCCTTGCGACATGTCGGCCACGCGCTGCGCCGCGCCGGCGGCCAGCGCCAGCTCGGCCGCCTCGGCGAAATTGAAGGTATGCGGCCCCATCACCACCGGGCAGGCGCAGGCGGCCGCCTCGATCAGGTTCTGGCCACCCAGCGGGGCAAAGCTGCCGCCCAGCAGGGCCACGTCAGCCAGGCCGTAATAGAGCGCCATCTCGCGCATGCTGTCGCCCAGCCAGGCGTCGGCAGCCAGTGCAGCGTCGGGGGGCAGGTCTTGCCCGTTTTCCAGCCATTGGCTTCGGCGCGCCAGGCTCAGGCCTTGCGCGGCCATGAGCGCCGCCACCTCGTCAAAGCGCTGCGGATGGCGCGGCACGATCAGGAGCAGCGGGCGGCCGGCGGCCGGCACCTGCGCCCAGGCCTGCAGCAGCATCGCCTCCTCGCCCTCGCGCGAGACCGCGAACAGCAGCACCTGGCGTGCGCCCAGGGCGGCGCGCCAGGCGCGGCCGCGCGCCAGCAGCGCGGCATCGGGCTGCAGGTCGTACTTCAGATTGCCCATCACCGCCACCTGCGGCACGCCGCCCGCGCGCAGGCGCTGGGCATCGGCATCGGTCTGCGCCAGCGCCAGCGCCAGGCCGCGCACCGCCGGCGCCAGCAGCAGCCGAAAGCGCTCGCCCTGGCGCGCGCTCTTGGCCGACAGGCGCGCATTCGCCGACACCATGGGCACGCCGGCCCGGCGTGCGGCATGCAGCAGATTCGGCCAGATCTCGGTCTCCATCAGCAGGCCGATGGCCGGGTTATGGCGCTGCATGAAGCGCCGCACCGCGCCGGGCGTGTCGTAGGGCAGCCAGACCTGGATGTCGCCCGCGCGCAGCAGGGCCTGGCCGGCCTCGCGACCGGTGGCCGTGCCATGCGTGAGCAGCAGCCGCATGCCGGGGCGCTGTTCGCGCAGGGCGTCGACGAGGGCGGCCGCGGCACGCGTCTCACCCAGCGAGACCGCATGCACCCAGATCGCACCGGGCGCCGCCGTGGGGCCGGCGAGCGCCAGGCGCTCACCCCAATGCGCGCGGTAGAGCGGCTCGGCCCCGCCGCGCCGCCACAGGCGCAGCAGGTAGTAGGGCGTGAGCAGGCGCAGCAGGGTGCCGTAGACCCAGCGGGCCAGGCGCTCGGCGAGGCGCTCTTGCGTCAATGGCCGGCCGCGAAGGTGGCGTCGGGCTTGACGCGCTTGAGCTGGGCCAGCACATCGTGCTGGATGCGCTCGAGCGCGGCCTGGGTGTGGCCCTCGAAGCGCAGCACCAGCACCGGCGTGGTGTTGCTGGGGCGGATCAGGCCGAAGCCGTCTTCGTACTCGATGCGCAGGCCGTCGATGGTGACCAGCTCCTTGGCGCCGGGGAAGTCGGCCAGCGTGGTCAAGGCCTTCAGCTTGGCCACCACCTCGTGGTGCTCGCCCTCGGCGCAGGGCACGTTGATCTCGGGCGTGTTGAAGCTGTTGGGCAGGCCGTTCAGCACCGCGCTGGGGTCGGCCGCGCGCGAGAGGATCTCCAGCATGCGGCCGGCCGTGTACATGGCATCGTCGAAGCCATACCAGCGCTCGGCGAAGAAGATATGGCCCGAGAGCTCGCCGGCCAGCGGCGCGCCGGTTTCCTTCAGCTTGGCCTTGGCCAGCGAATGGCCGGTCATCCACATCAGAGGGCGGCCGCCATGCTCGCGGATCCAGGGGCCCAGGCGCTGGGTGCACTTGACGTCGAAGATGATCTCGGCGCCGGGCTTGCGCTTCAGGATGTCGGCCGCCAGCAGCATGATCTGGCGGTCCGGCATGATCATCGTGCCGTCCTTGGTGACGATGCCAAGGCGGTCGCCATCGCCGTCGAAGGCCAGGCCCAGCTCGGCATCGCAGGCATGCACGATGCGCTTCAGGTCTTCCAGGTTCTCGGGGCGCGAGGGATCGGGATGGTGGTTGGGGAAATCGCCATCGACCCTGGAATAGATGTCGATCACCTCGCAGCCGAGCGCGCGCAGGATCGCCGGGGCGCTGGCGCCGGGGATGCCGTTGCCGCTGTCGACGACGATCTTCATCGGGCGCGCCAGCTTGCAGTCGCTGACGATGCGGTGCGCGTACTCGGCGCCCACGTCCATCTGCGCCACGCGGCCCTTGCCCTTCGCATAGTCCTCCGCCTCGATGCGCTGGCGCAGGCCCTGGATCTGCTCGCCGTAGACGGCCGCGCCCTTCAGCACCATCTTGAAGCCGTTGTAGTCCTTGGGGTTGTGGCTGCCCGTGACCATGATGCCGGAGTTGCAGCCATGCTGGATGCGCGTGGCCGCCACGTAGTACAGCATCGGCGTGGTGACGGCGCCGATGTCGACGACGTCGAGGCCGGTCGAGCGCAGGCCGCGGATCAGCGCGGCGACCAGGGCGGGGCCCGAGATGCGGCCGTCGCGGCCGACCGCCACGGCCTTCTCGCCGAGCTTGCGGGCCTCGGTGCCGAAAGCGCGGCCCAGGTGCTCGGCCAGTTCTTCGTTCAGGCTCGTGCCGACCACGCCGCGGATGTCATAGGCCTTGAAGATGGATGCATTGACTTGCATGAATGTCCTGTCTTGCCTTGCTTGGCGAATTGGATTTGGGCGGATTGTAGGCATGGCCCTTGTTGCAGCGCCGTAACTCGCCGGTCGTCGGCCGCGCTGGCGTTTCGTCGCGCAAGGGCGCCGGCGGAGGCCGGCCTGTCTACACTCGCCGCCCATGGATACAAGCTCACCCTTCAAGCAGGCCTGGAGCGAGCATTGGCGCCTGCAGACCGAGAGCCGCACGCCGCTCTGGTTCCTGCTGCTCATCAGCACCGGCGCGGGCCTGGTGCTGGGCGCGGCGATCGGCGTGCTGGCGGGCTGGCTGGGCGAGCAGCTCGGCGCGGCGCATTGGTGGAGCTACACCCTGCCCGCCAATGTGATCACCATGCTGTGCGTCAGCTACACCTTCCAGCTGGTACGGCGTGGCCTGCAAGCGGCGCTGCCGCGCGCCACCTTGCAGCGCCTGGGCGGCGCGCGTGATTGGCGCGCGGCGCTGTTCTACATGTTCTACAGCATGTTCTGCGTCGCCCTGGGCTTTGCCATCTCGCTGTGGGTGATGAGCTGGGCGCTGCAGATCGATGCCTGGCGCATCTTCACGCTGCAGAACTTCTCCATCCCGCAGTTCATCGTCACCTCCATCGTCATCTCGGTGCTGGTGCACCTGAACAGCCAGTGGCGCTGGCAGCGGCAGCAACAGCGGCTCAAGGCCAGCGAGGCGCAGCTGCGCCTGCTGCAGGCCCAGATCGAGCCGCACTTTCTCTTCAACACGCTGGCGAATGTGCAGAGCCTGATCGACGTGGACGCGCCGCTCGCCAAGCGCATGCTGGAGGCCTTCACCGACTATCTGCGCGCCAGCCTGCAGCAACTGCGCAGCGACAGCTGCAGCCTGGCCCAGGAGCTGGACATGGCGCAGAGCTATCTGAGCCTGATGCAGGCCCGCATGGCCGATCGGCTCGCCTTCCGCATCGAGGCCAGCGAGGCGGCGCGTGGCGCGCGCCTGCCGCCGCTGCTGCTGCAGCCGCTGATCGAGAACGCCATCCACCATGGCCTGGAGCCCAAGCTGGAGGGCGGCCACATCGTGATCGAGGCCAGCGTCGAGCAGGGCCAGCTGCGCCTGACGGTGCGGGACGATGGCCTGGGGCTGGACGCCCCGCGGCGCAGCGGCCGACGCGGCCACGGCATGGCGCTCGCCAACATCCGCGCCCGCCTGCAAAGCCGCTACGGCGAGCGCGCCAGTCTGCAGCTGCAAGCCGCCGAGCCCGGCACCCAGGCCCTGCTCGAAATTCCCTACGAAACCAACTGAACGAGCACACCATGCCATCTGCCGTCACCGCCCTGATCGCCGACGACGAGCCGCACCTGGCCCAGTACCTGAAGGAGCAACTGGCCCAGCTGTGGCCCGAGCTCACCATCGTGGCGATGGCCAGGAACGGCAACGAGGCGGCCGCCCAGATCGCCGCATTGCGGCCCGACCTGGCCTTTCTGGACATCCAGATGCCCGGCCTCAGCGGCCTCGAAGTGGCACAGGGCATCGAGGGCGAGACGCGCGTGGTCTTCGTCACCGCCTATGACGAATACGCGCTCGAGGCCTTCGAGCATGCCGCGCTGGACTATGTGCTGAAGCCGGTGAAGACCGAGCGCCTGGCCAAGGCGCTGGCGCGCGTGAGGCTCAGCCTCGCCGGCGCGGCCGAGGGTGATGCCGAGCCCGACGCCAGGCTGGCCCGCACCCTGCAGCAGCTGCTGGGCGCGCAGGCAACGGGGCAGACGCTGCGCTACATCCGCGCCAGCCAGGGCGAGCTCATGCACCAGATCGCGGTGGACGAGGTGGTCTACTTCCACGCCGACGAGAAATACACCTGCGTGCAGACGGCCACGGCCGAGTACCTGATACGCACGCCCATCACCGAGCTGGTGGCGCAGCTGGACCCGCAGAGCTTCTGGCAGGTGCACCGCTCCACCATCATCAATCTGGCCCATCTGGCCGGCACCCGGCGCGACGAGCTGAGCCGGCTCTATGTGCGCTTCCGCGCCCTGCCGCGCGAGCTGCCGGTGAGCCGCGCCTACGTGCATCTGTTCAAGTCCATGTAGCGCGGCCCCCATGCCCGTGGGGAGCCATCGGGCGCGGCGCGGTGCTAGAGTCGATACGGAGCGGGGAGTCAGCGGCCGGCACAGGCCTTCCACATCGATGTCCATGAGCTTGCGTCGTCAGCTGCTTGGTCTTTTGTTTGGCCTGCTGTGTGCCGCCGCTGCTGTGGCCAGCCCGCCCGGCCCACCGGGCCAATTGCGCTGGGTGGCGGGCGATCTGCCCCCCTTCGTCTGGCAGGGCAGCCAGGGCCCCGAGGGCTATGCCTATGAATTGGCGCTGCTGATGTCGCAGCGCCTGGGGCGCAGCGACACGGTGGACTTCTATCCCTGGGCGCGCGCGGTGCGCATGACCGAGGAGGGAGAGAACCTCGGCGTCTTCCCGCTGGCGCGCACGCCCGACCGCGAAGCCAAGTTCCGCTGGCTGATCCTGCTGATGCATGTGCGCTACAGCTTCGTCGGCCGTGCCGGCGAGCCCAACCTGAGCCTCGAGCAGTTGCGCCACGCCCGCATCGGCGTGCTGCGCGGCTCGCCCATCATCAAGAACCTGCAGGCCGAGAAGTTCACCAGCGTCACCGAGGCCAAGGACTACAAGGACCTCCTGCGCATGCTGCGCAGCGACATGCTGACGGCCATCTATGCCGGCGCGCCGATGCTGCAGGCCGCCATCGAGCAATACGGTTACCCACGCGGCGAATTCAAGACCCACACCAGCCTGGGCGAGGCCGATCTGTATATGGGCACCTCGCTGCGCCTGGCCGAGGGCGAGGCCGAACGCTGGCTGCAGGCCTATCAGCAGCTGGTGGCGGACGGCAGCGTGGCGCGGCTGCAGCAGCGCTATTTCAAGTAAGCCAGCCACATGTCCGGATCCGGCCAGTAGTGCGCCGGCCGCGCCCCTATCATGCGGCCATGTCAACCAGCCCGGACCTCAGCGCCGAACTCTGCTACCCCGCCCTGCTGGCGCGCGATGCGCGCTTTGACGGGCGCTGGTTCGTGGGCGTCACCTCCACCGGCGTCTACTGCCGACCGATCTGCCGGGTGCGCACGCCCAAGGCCGAGAACTGCCGCTTCTTCGGCAGCGCCGCGCTGGCCGAGGCGGCGCGCTTTCGCCCCTGCCTGAAATGCCGGCCCGAGCTGGCGCCGCGTGCGGGCCGGCCGGCCTGGTCGGTGATGGATGCCTCGCGCACCCTGGCCCAGCAGGCCGCCGCCTGGCTGGACCAGGCCGAGTGGGCCGAGGATGGCGCCGGCTCGATGGAGCAGTTGGCCGCGCATCTGGGCATCACGAGCCGCCACCTGCGCCGCATCTTTCTGGCCGAGCATGGCGTGACGCCGCTGCAATACCTGCAGACCCGCCGCCTGCTGCTGGCCAAGCAGCTGCTCAGCGACACCCGCATGCCCATCGCCGAGGTGGCCCACCATGCCGGCTTTGGCAGCTTGCGGCGTTTCAACGCCGCCTTTGCCGAGCAATACCGGCTGCAGCCCTCGGCGCTGCGGCGCGGCCAGAGCCTGAACCTGAGCGCCTGCGGTGAGCCCAGGCTGGCACTGAATTACCGCCCGCCCTTCGCGGTCGATGCGCTGCTGCAGTTCCTGGCGGCGCGCGCCATTCCCGGCATCGAGGAGGTGGATCTGGCCGAGCGCCGCATCAGCCGCAGCCTGCGCGTGCGCCACCAGGGCGAATGGTTGGCGGGGCGGGTGGAGCTGCAATTCGATGCCCAGCTGCCGCGCGTCTGGCTGCTGCCCTGCTCGGCCGTTTGGCCGGCGGTGGCCAGCCTGATGCCCAGCCTGCGCCGCTGGCTGGACCTGGATGCCGAGCCCGCCACCATCGATGGCTGCCTCGGCGCGCTGGCACAGGCGGAACCCGGCATGCGCCTGCCCGGCTGCGTCGACCGCTACGAGCTGGCGGTGCGTGCGGTGCTGGGCCAGCAGGTCACGGTGGCGGCGGCGCGCACCCTGGCCAGCCGCTTTGTCGAGCGCTTCGGCGAGCCGCTGCCCGAGGGGCAGACCACCGCCAGCGTGCACCGGCTGTTCCCGAGCCCGGCGCGCATCGCCGTTGCGGCGGTGGACGAGATCGCCGCGCTGGGCATCATCCGGCGCCGTGCCGAGGCCCTGATCGCGCTGGCGCGCGCCTGGCCCGGCTCGCGCTTTGCCGCCGGCCTGGGCACGCCCGCCGAAGCCCTGGCCGAGCTGCAGGCCATGCCCGGCCTGGGCCCCTGGACGGCGCAATACATGCTGATGCGCGGCTGGAGCTGGCCCGATATGTTTCCCGAGGCCGACGTGGTGCTGCGCAAGCAGCTCAGCCCGCCGGACGCGCCACTGAAACCGCGTGAGGTGCAGCAAGCGGCCGCGGCCTTTGCGCCCTACCGCAGCTATGCCGTGCTGCAGCTCTGGCGCCGCGCCGCGCTGGCCGATGCAGCCAAGAAAGAAAAGCACCGATGAAATCCAAAGACCTGAGCGAACTGAGCCTGCTGGCCGCCATCTGGGGCGCCTCGTTTCTCTTCATGCGCCTGGGCGCGCATGAGTTCGGCCCGCTGGCAATGGCGGCGCTGCGTGTCGGCGGCGCCAGCCTGTTCCTGCTGCCGATACTGGCGGCGCGCCAGGGCCTGGGCGAGCTGCTGCGGGAATGGAAGCCGCTGCTGGCGGTGGGTCTGCTCAACAGTGCCATCCCCTTCGCGCTCTATGCCTATGCGGCGCTCTCCATCACCGCCGGCCTGTCCAGCATCCTCAACGCCACCACGCCGCTGTGGGGCGCCCTGGTGGCCTGGATCTGGCTCTCGCAGGGCCTGAACGCCAGCCGCCTGAGCGGCCTGGCGCTGGGCTTTGCCGGCGTGGTCTTCCTGGCCTGGGACAAGGCCAGCTTCAAGCCCGGCGGCAGCGGCTGGGCCATCCTGGCCTGCCTGGTGGCCACCCTGTGCTATGGCATCGCGGCCAACTACACCAAGCGTTATCTCGCCAAGGTCGGCCCGCTCACGGTGGCCACCGGCAGCCAGGTCAGCGCCGCCTTCATGCTGGCGCCGCTGGCCGCCTGGCAATGGCCGGCCCAGCTGCCGAGCGCCCAGGCCTGGACCAGCGTGGCCCTGCTGGCGGTGCTGTGCTCGGGCATCGCCTACATCCTCTATTTCCGCCTGATGCAGCGGGTGGGGCCCACCAACACCATCGCGGTGACCTTTCTGATCCCGGTGTTCGCCGTGCTCTGGGGCTATCTGTTCCTGGCCGAGGCCTTCACCCTGCACATGGCCGCAGGCTGCGCCATCGTGCTGCTGGGCACGGCGCTGGCGGTGGGCCTGCTGCGGCTGCCGCTGCCGGCGCCCAAGCCGGCCTGAGTTGGCATCACAATCTCAAGTCACCGGCGCCGGGTTGAACAGCACCAGGGCGTTGTGCAGCTTCCAATGCTCGGCCCAGGTCTTCTTGCGGCCGCTGGCCACCTCCAGCAATAGCTCGAACAGCTGCCAGCCGACCTGCTCGATGCTGGCCTCGCCGTCGGCGATCTGGCCGGCATTCACGTCCATCAGGTCATGCCAGCGCCGCGCCAGATCGCTGCGCGTGGCCACCTTCACGACCGGGCATTCGGCCAGCCCGTACGGGGTGCCGCGGCCGGTCGTGAAGACATGCAGATTCATGCCGGCGGCCAGCTGCAGGGTGCCGCAGATAAAGTCGCTGGCCGGCGTGGCGGCGTAGACCAGGCCACGCTGATCGGGCCTGAGCTTCTCGCCCGGCGCCAGCACATGCGAGATCGCCGCACTACCGCTCTTGACGATGGAGCCCATCGCCTTCTCGGCGATATTGGCGAGGCCACCGGCCTTGTTGCCCGGCGTGGTGTTGGCGGCGCGGTCCACCCGGCCGCGCTCCAGATAGCGGTCGTACCAGCCCAGCTCGCGCACGATCGCCTCGGCCACCGCGGGCGTGGCGGCGCGGCTGGTGAGCTGCTCCACCGCGTCGCGCACCTCGGTGTTCTCGCTGAACATCACCGTGGCGCCGGCGCGCACCAGCAGGTCGGCGCAGAAACCCAGCGCCGGGTTGGCGGTGACGCCCGAGAAGGCATCGCTGCCGCCGCATTGCAGGCCCACCACCAGGGCGCTGGCCGGCAGGGTCTCGCGCCGGCGCGCGTTCAGGCGTTCCAGGTGCGGGCGCGCGCTCTGCAGGATGTCGTCCAGCATCGACATGAAGCCCACATGGTGCTCGGCCTGCAGGCAGATGGTCTCGGGGCCCGCGTCGGCCGCACGCTCGTCCGTGATGGCGAAGGAGCCCGGCGGCAACAGGCGCTCGGGCTGCAGCTTCTCGCAGCCCAGGCTCACCACCATCAGCTCGCCGCCGAAGTTGGGGTTGAGCGAGATATGGCGCAGCGTGCGGATCGGGATCTCGGCGCCGGGCGCGTCGATGGCCACGCCGCAGCCATAGCCATGCTCCAGGCCGATCACGTCGTCCACATGGGGGTACAGCGGTAGCAACTCGGCCTTGATGCGCGCCACCGCCTGCGCCACCACGCCGGCCACGCATTGCACCGTGGTGGTGATGGCCAGGATGTTGCGCGTGCCCACCGATCCGTCGGCGTTGCGATAGCCCTCGAAGGTATGGCCCTGCAACGGCGGCAGTTCCGCAGGCCGGACCGTGGCCATCGGCAGGCCTTCGAGCGCGCGCGCCGAGGGCATCTGCAGCAGGCGCTCATGCACCCAGCTGCCGGCGGGTATGTCTTTCAATGCATAGCCTATCGGGACGCCGTAGCGCAGCACCGGCTCACCCTGTGCGATGTCCTGCAGGGCGAGCTTGTGGCCCTGCGGCAGCTTGTCTCGCAGTTGCAATCCGGCCCCCGGCACGCCGTCGGGCAGCAAGGTGCCTGCGGCCAAGCCGCCGTCGTTGGCGACGATGGCGACGTTGTCGTCCGCGTGCATGCGTATCGTCAGCGGCGGGCGCGGAGGCCGCGGAGGCGTTTGTTCGGTCATGTCGGAACCCGGAAGATGTTGCTACAGTGCACAAAACACTTGTTGTACGTCGTCTAGTTGTCGTACAACTTGCATGAACTGTAGGCCAAAGCCCTGCACCGGACCCTCGGGATAGTACGTACAAGCCATGAACAGCCCTGCCGCTCCCGCCCGCCGACGCCCCCGCACCCTGGCCTTGGAGCTGGTCGATTCGCTGGGCCAGCGCATCCGCGACGGCCGCCTGCAGGCGGGCGACAAGCTGCCCACCGAGGCCGCCATCATGGCCGAGTTCGAGGTCAGCCGCACGGTGGTGCGCGAGGCCATTTCCAAGCTGCAAGCCGCCGGGCTGGTGGAGACCCGCCACGGCATCGGCACCTTTGTGCTGGGCATCGGCGATGCGCCGGCCTTCAAGATCACGCCCGAGCAGTTCAGCACCCTGCAGGACGTGATCGCGGTGCTGGAGCTGCGCATCGGCCTGGAAACCGAGGCCGCCGGCCTGGCCGCCCAGCGTCGCAGCGAGGCCAATCTGACGCAGATGCGCGCCGCGCTGGGTGCGGTGGTGGCGGCGGTGGAAGCCGGCCAGGACGCGGTGGCGGCGGACTTCCAGTTTCATCTGGAGATTGCCCGCGCCACCCAGAACAGCCACTTCACCGAGCTGATGAACACCCTGGGCAGCCAGATCATCCCGCGCGCCCGGCTCGAGCCGGCGGGCGAGCTCAGCGCCGAGCGCCAGGCCTATCTGCGGCGCGTCAACAGCGAGCACGAGAACATCTTCGACGCCATCGCCGCCCAGGACCCCGATGCCGCGCGCGCCGCCATGCGCACCCACCTCACCAACAGCCGCGAGCGCCGGCGCCGCGCCCAGGCCGATCTGGGCTGATGCGTAATTCCCCTCACTTCGCCTCGCTTGAACTTAGTTGTACGATGACATACAACATCAACAGGCCGGCACGCTGGCCTCCGCCTTTCACACCACACCATCGCAGGAGCCTGATCCATGTCGCCCCAAGAACTCAAGAGCGTGCTGCAAGCCGGCCTGCTGTCCTTCCCGCTGACCGATTTCGACAGCCAGCTGCGCTTCGCGCCCAAGCCCTATGCCGAGCGGCTGGAGTGGCTGCAACCCTATGGCGCTTCGGCGCTGTTCGCGGCCGGCGGCACGGGCGAGTTCTTCTCGCTGGAGCCGGGCGAGTACAGCGAGGTCATCAAGGTGGCGCTGGACACCTGCCGCGGCCGTACCCCCATCATCGCCGGCGCCGGTGGCGGCACCAGCCTGGCCATCAAGTACGCGCAGGAGGCCGAGCGCCTGGGCGCGCAAGGCATCCTGCTGCTGCCGCACTACCTCACCGAGGCCAGCCAGGCCGGCCTGATCGCCCATGTCGAGGCGGTGTGCAAGAGCGTCAAGTTCGGCGTCACCGTCTACAACCGCGGCGCCTGCAAGCTCACGCCGGAAAGCCTGCTGGTGCTGGCCGAGCGCTGCCCCAACCTGATCGGTTTCAAGGACGGCCTGGGCGATATCGAGAAGTTCGTCGCGATCCGCCAGACCTTGGGTGAGCGCTTCGCCTATCTGGGCGGCCTGCCCACCGCCGAGCTCTTTGCCGGCGCCTACAAGGCCATGGGCTGCCCGGTCTATTCCTCGGCGGTGTTCAACTTCATCCCGAAGACGGCGATGGAGTTCTACAACGCCCACGCAGCTGGTGACACCATCACCTGCGACCGCCTGATCCGCGACTTCTTCCTGCCCTATATCGCGCTGCGCAACAAGGGCGAGGGTTATGCGGTGTCCATCGTGAAGGCCGGCGCCACCCTGGTGGGCCACAGCGCCGGCCCGGTGCGGCCGCCGCTGTCGGACCTGCTGCCCGCCGAGGTGGACCAGCTGGGCGCCCTGATTTCCAAGCTCGGCCCGCAGTAAACCAACAAGTCAGAACGGAGACAAACCATGATGATGATGACGATGAATAAAAAACTGCTAACGACCCTGTTGCTCGGCCTGGCGACGCTGGCGCAGGCCCAACCCTGGCCCAGCAAGCCGGTGACCCTGCTGGTGCCCTTCCCGGCCGGCGGCTCGTCGGACGCCATCGCCCGCGCCGTGGGCCCGCGCCTGCAGGAGAAGCTGGGCGGCAGCTTCATCGTCGACAACAAGGGCGGCGCCGGCGGCACCGTGGGCTCGGCCCTGGTGAAGCGCGCCGCGCCCGATGGCTACACCCTGCTGGTGTCCTCGCTCGGGCCCTTCGTGATCGGCCCGCACCTGATGAAGAACGTGGGCTACGACCCGCTCAAGGATTTCGACTACATCACCCTTGCGGTACAGGCGCCCAATGTGCTGGCCGTGCCGGCGAGCTCGCCGCACAAGAGCCTGGCCGAGGTGGTGGCCTTCATGAAGGCGAATCCCGACAAGATGAGCTTCGCCTCCTCGGGCAATGGCTCCAGCGACCACCTCACCGCCGAGCTGTTCTGGCAGCAGACCGGCACCATGGGCCTGCACATCCCCTACAAGGGCGGCGCCCCGGCGCTGTCAGACCTGTTGGGCGGCCAGGTGGATGCCACCTTCATGAACATCAACACCGGCCTCAGCAATATCAAGGCCGGCAAGCTCAAGGCCCTGGCCGTCACCGGCAGCAAGCGCTCGCCGCAGCTGCCCGAGGTGCCGACGCTGGAAGAGCTGGGCATCAAGGGCGTGACGGTCTATTCCTGGCAGGCCGTGGCCGCGCCCAAGGGTCTGCCGGCCGACATCAAGGGCAAGCTGCATGGCGCACTGGTGGCCGCCCTCAACGAGCCCCAGGTCAAGGCCAAGCTGCTGGAGCTGGGCTTCGAGATCGTGGCCAACACGCCCGAGCAGTTCAGCGCCTACCAGGCGAGCGAGTTCGCACGCTGGAAAAAGGTGATCGAGCTGGGCAAGATCACCGCCGACTGATGCAAAGAGACCACCCCGCATGAGCCTCTCCGCCACCCCCGTGATCAGCGCGCTGCGCGTGATCCCCGTCGCCGGCCGCGACAGCATGCTGCTCAACCTCAGCGGCGCCCACGCCCCCTTCTTCACACGCAATCTGCTGATACTCACCGACAGCGCCGGCCGCACCGGTGTGGGCGAGGTGCCGGGCGGCGAGAAGATACGCCAGACCCTGGAGGATGCGCGCGCCCTCGTGCTGGGCCAGCCCCTGGGCTCGCAGCAGCGCGTGCTGCAGACGGTGCAGGCGCAGTTCGCCGACCGCGATGCCGGCGGCCGCGGCCAGCAGACCTTCGACCTGCGCACCACCATCCATGCGGTGACGGCGATTGAATCCGCCTTGCTGGACCTGCTGGGCCAGCACCTCAACGTGCCGGTGGCGGCGCTGCTGGGCGAAGGCCAGCAGCGCGACGCGGTGGAGATGCTGGGCTATCTCTTCTATGTGGGCGACCGCACGCGCAGCGCGCTGCCCTACGCCAGCGAACCCGGCGCCGACAACGACTGGTGCCGCCTGCGTCACGAACAGGCGCTCACCCCCGAGGCCATCGTGCGCCTGGCCGAGGCCGCGCGCGAGCGCTACGGCTTCAACGACTTCAAGCTCAAGGGCGGCGTGCTGCGCGGCGACGAGGAAGTGGAGGCGATCCGCGCGCTGCACGAGCGCTTCCCCAGCGCACGCGTGACGCTGGACCCCAACGGCGGCTGGCTGCTCAAGGACGCGATCCGCCTGATGCGCGATATGCGCGGCGTGATCGCCTATGCCGAAGACCCCTGCGGCGCCGAGGACGGCTTCTCCGGCCGCGAGGTGATGGCCGAGTTCCGCCGCGCCACCGGCCTGCCCACGGCCACGAACATGATCGCCACCGACTGGCGCCAGCTCAGCCATGCCCTGGCCCTGCAGAGCGTGGACATCCCGCTGGCCGACCCGCATTTCTGGACCATGGCCGGCTCGGTGCGTGTGGCCCAGACCTGCCGCGACTGGGGCCTCACCTGGGGCTCGCATTCCAACAACCATTTCGACGTCTCGCTGGCCATGTTCACCCATGTGGGCGCGGCCGCGCCCGGCAAGGTCACCGCCATCGACACGCACTGGATCTGGCAGGACGGCCAGCGCCTCAGCAAGGAGCCGCTGCAGATCGTCGGCGGCCATGTGCAGGTGCCCAAAAAACCGGGCCTGGGCGTCGAGCTCGACATGGTCGAGGTCGAGAAGGCCCACCAGCTCTATCTGCAGCATGGGCTGGGCGCGCGCGACGACGCCATCGCCATGCAAGACCTGATCCCCGGCTGGCGCTTCGACCCCAAGCGCCCCGCGCTGGACCGCTAGAAAGCAAACATGACGATGTTCAAGAATCTGATCGCCGGCGAGTGGCTGGAAGGCCAGCGCGTCTCACGCAATATCAACCCCTCGGACACGCGCGACCTGATCGGCGAATACGCCCAGGCCGATGCCGCCCAGGCGCGCCTGGCGATCGCCGCCGCCGAGGCCGCCTTCCCGACCTGGAGCCTCTCCACGCCGCAGCAGCGCTTCGACATCCTCGACGCGGTGGGCAGTGAAATCCTGGCGCGCCGCGCCGAGCTGGGCGAGCTGCTGGCCCGCGAGGAAGGCAAGACCCTGCCCGAGGCCGTCGGCGAGGTGGCGCGCGCCGGCAATATCTTCAAGTTCTTTGCCGGCGAGGCGCTGCGCCCCGGCGGCGAGCTGATGCCCTCGGTGCGGCCCGGCGTGGGCGTGGAAATCACGCGCGAGCCGATCGGCGTGGTGGGCATCATCACGCCCTGGAATTTTCCGATCGCGATCCCGGCCTGGAAGATCGCGCCGGCCCTGGCCTATGGCAACTGCGTGGTCTTCAAGCCGGCCGATCTGGTGCCCGGCTCGGCCTGGGCGCTGGCCGAGATCCTCTCGCGCAGCGGCCTGCCGCAGGGGGTGTTCAATCTGGTGATGGGGCGCGGCTCGGAGGTGGGGGCCACCCTGCTGGATGACCGCCGCGTCGCCGCCATCAGCTTCACCGGCTCGGTGGGCACGGGGCAGAAGGTGGCGGCCGCCTGCGTCGCACGCATGGCCAAGTTCCAGCTCGAGATGGGCGGCAAGAACCCCATGGTCGTGCTGGACGATGCCGACCTGGACCTGGCGGTGAACTGCGCGGTGCAGAGCGGCTTCTTCTCCACCGGCCAGCGCTGCACCGCCTCCTCGCGCCTGATCGTCACCGCGGGCATCCACGAGCGCTTCGTGGCCGCCATGGTGGCGCGCATGCAGAGCCTGAAGGTGGACGACGCACGCAAGCCTGGCACCGACATCGGGCCGGTGGTGGACCAGAGCCAGCTGGGCCAGGACCTGGAATACATCGCCATCGCCCAGGCCGAGGGCGCGCGCCTGGCCTGCGGCGGCGAGGCCCTGGCCCACAACCCCGAGGGCCAGCCCGGCTTCTATCTGCGCCCGGCCCTCATCACCGACACCACGACGGCCATGCGCATCAACCGCGAGGAAGTGTTCGGCCCGGTGGTGAGCGTGCTGCGCGCACGCGACTACGAGGAGGCCCTGGCGCTGGCGAACGACACGCCCTTCGGCCTGGCCGCCGGCATCGCCACCAGCTCGCTCAAGCATGCCACGCACTTCAAGCGTCATGCCCAGGCCGGCATGGTGATGGTGAACCTGCCCACCGCGGGCGTGGACTACCACGTGCCCTTCGGCGGCCGCAAGGGCTCCAGCTATGGGCCACGCGAGCAGGGCCGCCATGCCGCCGAGTTCTACACCACCGTGAAGACGGCCTATACACAGGCCTAAATGCAGGCCTGAACACCGGCGCAAGCCCCGACAGCAGTCCGCCTCAAGACGGACGGCGGGGCAGCGCCATGCCCACATCGACCGGAGCGAGACATGCACACTGCCACCACCGCGGACCCGTTGTCCGCCCCCGCCGCCCAGCCCAGCAGCGCCCAGGCCACGCGCAAGCGCTACCAGGTGCTGGCCATGCTGTTCCTGGTGACCACCATCAACTATGCCGACCGCGCCACGCTCTCCATCGCCGGGCCGGCCCTGTCCAAGGAACTGGGCATAGACACGGTCACGATGGGCTATATCTTCTCGGCCTTCGGCTGGTCCTATGTGCTGGCGCAGCTGCCCGGTGGCTGGCTGCTGGACCGCTATGGCTCCAAGAAGGTCTACGCCGCCAGCATCTTCATCTGGTCGCTGTTCACCCTGCTGCAGGGCGGCATCAGCTTCATCAGCGCCACCGCGGGCACGGCGGTGGTGGTGCTGTTCGCCCTGCGCTTCCTGGTCGGCGCCGCCGAGGCGCCATCCTTCCCCGCCAACGGCCGCATCGTCGCCTCCTGGTTCCCGGCCAAGGAACGCGGCACCGCCTCGGCCATCTTCAACTCGGCCCAGTACTTTGCCACCGTGCTGTTCGCGCCGCTGATGGGCTGGATCACCCATGCCTATGGCTGGCCGGCGGTGTTCTATGTGATGGGCGCGATCGGCATGGTGGTGAGCGCGATCTGGCTCAAGACGGTGCACAGCCCCAAGACCCACCCGGGCATCAACCGCGCCGAGCTGGACACCATCGCCCAGGGCGGCGCCCTGGTGGATATGGATCAGCCGGCCGCCCGGGCCAGCCAGGCCGACGCACCCAAGTGGGCTTACATCAAGCAGCTGCTCGGCAACCGCATGCTGCTGGGGGTCTACATCGGCCAGTACTGCATCACCACCCTGACCTATTTCTTCCTCACCTGGTTCCCGGTCTATCTGGTGAAAGAACGCGGCATGTCCATCCTCAACGCCGGCTTCGTCGCGGCGCTGCCGGCGATCTGCGGTTTTGCCGGCGGCGTGCTGGGCGGCCTGATCTCCGACGGCCTGCTGCGCCGCGGCCATTCGCTCACCGTGGCGCGCAAGACGCCCATCGTGATCGGCATGCTGCTCTCCACCTGCATGATTGCCTGCAACTACGTGGAGGGCTCGACCCTGGTGGTGGCCATCATGGCGCTGGCCTTCTTCGGCAAGGGCCTGGGCGCGCTGGGGTGGGCGGTCGTGTCCGACACCTCGCCCAAGGAGATCTCGGGCCTGAGCGGCGCGCTCTTCAACACTTTCGGCAACACCGCCGGCGTCACCACGCCGATCGTGATCGGCTACCTCATCAAGGGCACGGGCTCCTTCAACGCGGCCCTGGTCTTCGTGGCCGCGAATGCGCTGGTGGCGGTGTGCTGCTACCTCTTCGTGGTGGGTGAGATCAAGCGCTTTGAGTTGACGAAGCGCTAAGCAGCAGGGCCTGCAGGCCAGCCTCGTCCAGCACCGTGACGCCCAGCTCGCGCGCCTTGTCGAGCTTGGAGCCGGCCTCCTCGCCCGCCACCACATAGTGAGTCTTCTTGGAGACCGAGCCGCTGACCTTGCCGCCCGCCGCTTCGATCAAGTCCTTGGCGGCGTCGCGCGAGAGCGTGGGAAGCGTGCCGGTGAGCACCAGGGTCTTGCCCAGCAGCGGCTTGGGGCCCTGCTCGGCGGCAGCGCCCTCGCCCTCGGGCCAATGCACGCCGGCGGCGCGCAGCTGCGCCACCACCTCGCGGTTGTGCGGCTGGGCGAAGAACATGTGGATGCTCTGCGCCACGATGGGGCCGACATCGCGCACCTGCAGCAGCTGCTCGACGCTGGCGTCCATCAAGGCGTCGAGCGAGCCGAAATGTCGCGCCAGATCCTTGGCGGTGGTCTCGCCGATCTGGCGAATCCCCAGCCCGAACAGAAAGCGCGCCAGCGTGGTCGTCTTGCTCTTCTCCAGTGCATCGACGATGTTCTGCGCGCTCTTCTCGGCCATGCGCTCCAGCGCCGCCAGCTTGGCCACGCCCAGTTTGTAGAGGCTGGGCAGGCTGTCGACGATGCCGGCGTCCACCAGCTGCTCGACCAGCTTGTCGCCCAGGCCCTCGATGTCCATGGCGCGGCGGCCGGCAAAGTGCAGCAGCGCCTGCTTGCGCTGGGCCGGGCAGAAGATGCCGCCCGAGCAGCGGTAGTCCATGCCGCCCTTCTCGCGCACGGTGGCGCTGTCGCACACCGGGCAGCTGCGCGGCATGCGGAAATTGGGCACGTAGGCGGCGCGTTCGGCCTTCAGCACGCCCACCACTTCGGGGATCACGTCGCCGGCGCGCCGCACGATCACCTGGTCGCCCACGCGCACGCCCTTGCGGCGCAGCTCGAAGAGGTTGTGCAGGGTGGCATTGCTGACCGTGGTGCCGCCCACGAACACCGGCTCAAGCCTTGCCACCGGCGTGAGCTTGCCGGTGCGGCCGACCTGGATGTCGATCGCCAGCAGGCGCGTCAGCTGCTCCTGCGCCGGGTATTTGTGCGCCACCGCCCAGCGCGGCTCGCGCGTCACAAAGCCCAGGCGCTGCTGCAGGGCACGGCTGTTGACCTTGTAGACGATGCCGTCGATGTCGAAGGGCAGGCCATCGCGCTGCGCGCCCATGGCTTGGTGAAAGGCGATCAGGCCCGCGGCCCCCTGGGTGACGACGCGGTGCTCGCACACCGGCATGCCCATCGCCTGCAGCGCGTCCAGCAGGGCGCTGTGCGTCTCGGGCACAACCCAGCCCTGTACCTCGCCCAGGCCATAGGCGAAGAAGCTCAGCGGCTTCTTGGCGGCCAGCGCCGGGTCGAGCTGGCGCACCGCGCCGGCCGCGGTGTTGCGCGGGTTCACAAAGGTTTTCTCACCGGCCTCGCGCTGGCGCTCGTTGAGGGCCTCGAAATCGTCACGCCGCATATAGACCTCGCCGCGCACCTCCAGCACCGGCGCGTCCACGCCCTGGAGGCGCAAGGGGATCTGGCCCACGGTGCGGATGTTCTGCGTCACGTCCTCGCCGGTCTCGCCATCGCCGCGGGTGGCGGCCTGCACCAGCACGCCCTGCTCGTAGCGCAGATTGATGGCCAGGCCATCGAACTTGAGCTCGGCGGCATATTCCACCGGTGGCGCGTCCTCGCCCAGCTCGAGCTGGCGGCGCACGCGCTCGTCAAAGGCGCGGGCGCCGCTGGCCTCGGTGTCGGTCTCGGTGCGTATGCTCAGCATCGGCACGGCATGGCGCACCGGCGCAAAGCCGTCCAGCACCTGGCCGATCACGCGCTGGGTGGGCGAGTCGGGGCTCAGCAGCTCGGGGTGGGCGGCCTCCAGCGCCTGCAACTCCTGGAACAGCTTGTCGTACTCGGCATCCGGCAGCACCGGGGCATCGAGCACGTAGTAGAGATGGGCGTGGTGATGAAGTTGGGCACGCAGGGCGGCGGCGCGATCCGCGGCGGCGAGGGTATCGGTCTGGCTCATGGCCCCGATTGTGCCCACACCTCGGGCCTAGCCCCGGCTGCGCGCGTGCCTCGGCGCGCCGCGCTGGCACCAGGGCCCGACCGGGAGCCAACTAACGCTGCACGATGCTGCCCGAGCTGCTCTGAACCGCCGATGTGCCGGCGCTCATCAGTTGCCGGCGCCGCAGCGCCAGGCCCAGCAGGCCCAGGGTCAGCAAGCCGGCCTGGCCCGGTTCGGGCACCGCGGCGATCTGGAAGTTCGCACCGAGCCAGGCCGAGCCGGCCACACCGGACGAGCCCAGCGGGAAGTCCTGGCCGTCGTCCCAGTAGCGGTCCACCACCTGGGTCAGGCGCCCGTCGAAGCTGCCCACGCTGCTGTCGCCGCCCATATTGAAGGCGGTGGCCTCGCCGACCGGCAGATAGGCCCCGATGACGTAGATATGGCCCGGCAGCAGCGTCAGTGGGCTGATCGCCGCATGCCGGAACTGGCCCACCAGGGTCGCAACGGTCCCGGCGGCCACCTCGGTCGTGGCCAGCAGGGTGCCAACCTGGTCGTCCAGCCACAGCGAGACCTGTGCCGGCGCAGCGAGCCCGGGCGCTCCGCCGTCAAAGACGCCCAGCGAGACCACCTCGACCGCCTCGGACACCATGAACTCGAAGCCCAGCGTGAACTTGCCGTCGGTCGGGAAGGTGGCGCCGACGCTGTCCAGGGTCAGGGCCGGCGTGGCCGCACCGACCTCCGGGGCTGCCAGCGCCATCAGGCCGGCGACGAGCGGAGCCAGCAGGTTTGCAGAGTGTTTCATCCGAGCCTCGCCAGAGTGAGGTTTCAGTCTATGCGGGCCCATCGGCGTCGAGCCTCATCAACATAGGGGTGTGGGCCCGTCTGATCGCTGCCCGGCGGCTGCAGGCGCTGGTCAAGGGCCGGCGCGCTCATCACAATCAACGGCTCGCCAACAGGAGATTCAGATGCAGCTCTTCAGAACCCTTGGCCTGTCAGCCGTCCTCACGGTCGCCTTGTGTCTGGCTGGCGCGGCGCAGGCGCAGCCGGTCGTCAGTTCCGCCCAGCGCCTGGCCAACTTGGAGACGACGGTCGCCGCCCTGAGCCAGACGGTCGCCAGCTTGCAGGCCGCCAACACGGCACAGGCGAGCACGATCGCCGCGCTGCAGACGGCGTTGAGCACGGAGGTTGCCGATCGCAAGGCCTATGCCGACGCCGCGGCCGCCAACGCGCTGGCCAGCGCAAAGAGCTATGGCGACGGCCTGGTGAGTCCGCTGAACAACAAGCTGGCGCACTTCAGCCGCAATGGCAACGAGATCTACATCACCGGCGCCAACCTGAATCTTCGCAATGGCACGGGCCTCACCTACCAAACCCTCAACGGCCTGGGCAATCTGACCATCGGCTACAACGAGTTGCGCGGCGGCAGCGGCGCGGTCAATACGCGCAGCGGCTCGCACAATCTGATACTGGGCTTCAACCAGAACTACAGCCACGCCGGGGCGCTCTTGCTGGGGGCGGTCAACAGCAGCAGCAACCATTTCGCCTCGGTGCTGGGCGGCACCGGCAATGTCTCGGGGGGCTATTACTCGGCGGTGGTCGGCGGCTACGACAACCAGGCCACCGGCAACTGGTCCACCGTGCTCGGTGGCCAGGGCGTGCGGGCCAGCGCGCAGCTGGCCCACGTCCCTTGACTTGATGCCTGGGCGCCAGGGGCTTACGGTGGCGCCGGCAGGCGCGTGATCATCACCTGGTCGACGCGGTGGCTGTCCACGTCCACCACCTCGAAGCGCCAGCCCTCCCAGACGACCTGATCGGTGCGGCGCGGGATGCGGCGCAGCATCACCATCAGGAAGCCGGCTAGGGTGTCGTACTGGCCGGCATGGGGCCAGGCCTCCACCTCCAGCGCGCGCTGCACATCGGGGATGGGGGTGATGCCGTCGGCCAGGAAGGAGCCGTCCTCGCGGCGCACGATCTGCTCCTCGTCGTGGCTGGCCACCAGGCTGCCCATCACCGTGCTCATCACGTCGTTGAGGGTGATCACGCCCACCACCAGGCTGTATTCGTTCACCACCACGGCGAAGTCTTCATGCTTCTCGCGGAACTGCAGCAGCACCTCGGAGAGGGTGATGCGGTCCGGCACGATCAGCACCTTCTTGATCAGGCCCTCGCTGCCGCGCAGGCGCAGCGCCTCCTCGCGCAGCACGCGCTGGAACAGGTCGGTGGCGTCCACATAGCCCACCACCTGGTCGATCTCGCCCTCGCAGACCAGGTAGGTGGAATGCGGTTCCTCGGCGATGCGGTTGCGCACCAGCGCGTCTTCGTCGTCGAGGCCGAAGAAGACGATGCGCTCGCGCGTGGTCATCACGCTTTCCACCGTGCGCGTGTCGAGCTCGAACACGTTCTCGATGATCTGCTGCTCGGCATCGGCCACCACGCCGGCAAGGTTGCCGGCCTCGGCCAGGGCCAGGATGTCGGCATGGGTGATGCTGTTGTCGCGCGCGGCAGGCAGGCCCATCAGCCGTATCAAGGCCTCGCTGATCCGGCTGAAGGCCCAGGACAAGGGCCGCAGCAGGGTGCACAGCGCCAGCATGGGCGCGATCAGGATCAGCGCCACGCGCTCGGGTTCGTTCATCGAGAGGCGCTTGGGCACCAGGTCGGCCAGCACGATGAAGAGTGCGGTGATGGCCGCGAAGGAAAGCGCGAAGCCCAGGCTTTGCGCCTGCTCGGGCGCCAGCAGCAGGCCCAGGGCGGCGGAGAAATGCGGCGTGAACGCGCCCTCGCCGACGATGCCGCCCAGGATGGCCACGGTGTTGACGCCGATCTGCACCACGGTGAAGTAATGGCCGGGCTGCTCCTGCACCTCCAACACGCGCTCGGCACGGCCATCGCCCTCGTCGGCCAGCTGGCGCAGCTTGAGCCGACGCGAGGCCGCCACCGACATCTCGGCCATCGAGAAGAAGGCACTGGCGGCGATCAAGAGGGCAATCAGCAAGAGGCTGGTGCTCAAGGGGACTCCAGGGGCTGCTCAGAGCCCCAGTGTAGTCAGCTGAACAGGCGCCGCGCGGCCAGGCTGCCGGCCGCCAGATCGCGCGAGGCCAGGGCCTTGTAGAGCGTGGACAGCTCCTGGCCGATGGCGGCGAAGGCATGCAGATTGAGGACCTGGGCGCGGTCGTCGCAGACATCGGCCTCGATGTCGCGCGAGAGCGCCCGCGCGGCTTCCTGCCAGGCGGCAAAGGGCTCCAGCGCCTCGGGGGTCTGCGGCACGTCCAGCGCCAGCGTCAGCTCGCGCAGCGCCGAGGCCTGCGGGTCTTCGGCCAGGGCCGCCTGGGCATCGAACTGCAGGCTCAGGATCGGCGGCGCGCCCTCCTCTTCGGCGGCCAGCACCAGGCGGCCGGGGATGGCACCGGGCACGAAGCCGTGGCGCAGCGCCATCTGCTGCACATAGCCCAGGGTCCAGGCGGCGCTGCGCGCGCGCAGCACCACGGCCAGCTGGGCGTCATGCTCGCTGGCGAACTGATCGAGCTCGCGGGCACGCGCCACCACGTCCAGCATGTCGGGGAACTGCACGAAGGCGCTCAGGCCATCGGCGAAGCCCTGCACCTTCTGCACGAACTCCGAGTACTCGATCTCGTTCATCGCGCCGCTGCGGTTGGCCATCTGCACACCGGCCTGGAACTCGCTGTAGCGCTGGCCCGGCAGGGGCAGCTCCCACTCGCCCGATTCGGCATTCAGCCCCTCGATGTGGAAGGGCTTGGTGCCGGCGCGGCGGCTGCCCGGCAGGTGCGAGATCGCCAGGTCGCCGGTCACCGGCGCTTCCAGCGTGACGGTGGCGATGGCGTCGATCAGCGCATCGATGCGGGCCGAGGGCTTGCGCGGCAGCTGGCGCGCCACCAGGGGCACGGTCTCGTCGCCCGGCATGGCGGGCTGGAAGGGCTCGCCCACCGCGTCCTTGGCCTCGCCCAGGGTCGGGTCTTGCCGCTCGCCCAGCTGCGGCTCGATCGGCGGGTCGGCACGGCGCGGGCCGGCCTTGCGGGCGGTCCAGGCGCCATGGGCGATGACGGCGGCGAGGATCAGGCCACCGAGGATGGCGAGCATGGCAGTCAAGGTCATGCGGCCTCCGCCATGCCCAGCGCGGCTTCCATGTCGACGGCCACGATGCGCGACACGCCCTGCTCCTGCATGGTCACGCCAATCAGTTGTTCTGCCATTTCCATTGCAATCTTGTTGTGCGAGATGAAGAGGAACTGCGTGCCCTTGCTGCTCATCTCAGAAACCAGTTTCGCGTAACGCTCGGTGTTGGCGTCGTCCAGCGGCGCATCCACCTCGTCCAGCAGGCAGAAGGGCGCGGGGTTGAGCATGAAGATGGCGAACACCAGGGCGATCGCGGTGAGCGCCTTCTCGCCGCCCGAGAGCAGGTGGATGGTGCTGTTCTTCTTGCCGGGCGGCTGGGCCATCACCTGCACGCCGGAATCGAGGATCTCGTCGCCGGTGATCACCAGCTTGGCATTGCCGCCGCCGAAGAGCGTGGGGAACATGCGGCCGAAATGCTCGTTCACCTGGTTGAAGGTGCCGGAGAGCAGGTCGCGCGTCTCGAGGTCGATCTTGTGGATCGCATCTTCCAGGGTCTTCATCGCGGTGCTGAGGTCGGTGTACTGCGAGTCGAGGAAGGTCTTACGCTCGCGCGCCGCGCTCAGCTCGTCCAGCGCAGCCAGGTTCACCGCGCCCAGGGCCGCGATCTCGCGGTTGATGCGGTCGATCTCGCCCTGCAGGCCGTAGAGCTTGACCTGGCCCTCTTCTACTGTCCTGGCGAGCGCCTCCAGGTCCACCGCGGCGGCGAGCAGCTGCTCCATGTACTGGGCGCCGCCCAGCGAGGCGGCCTGCTCGTCCAGCTGCAGCTTGGTGATGCGTTCGCGCAGCGGGTCCAGGCTGCGCTCGAAGGCCAGGCGCTGCTCCTCGGCCTTGCGCAGGCGCAGGCTCAGGTCGTCATAACCGGCGCGCACGGCGGCGAGCTCGCGCTCGCGCTCGACCTTCAGCGCCAGCGCGTCCTGCAGGCCGGCCTGGGCGGCCGCGTCGTTGAGCGTGTCCAGCTCCTTGCCCAGGGTCTCGGCCGACTGCACGTTCAGCGCCATCTGCTGCTGGGCGGTCTCGATGGAACGCTGCAGCTCGCCGCGGCGCGCCGCCAGCGTGCGGGCGCTGAAGGTAGCCTCCTGGGCGCGGCGCTCCAGCGAGCGCAGCTGCTCGCGCGCCTCGGCCAGGCGGCGCTCGGCGCTGATCACCGCATCGTCCAGCTCGGCATGCTTCTCCTGGCAGGTGGCCAGCTGCATGTCCAGCTCCTCGAAACGGGCCTCGCCGGTGATGCGGCGCTCCTGCAGCTCCTCGGACTGGGCATCGATCTCGAACAGCTCCTCTTCCAGTTGGGCACGCCGGGTGCTGGCGGCCTCGCTCTGCTGGGTGAGGCGCAGCAGCTCCACATGCAGCTGGTGGGCGCGGGTCTGGGTGTCGGTGGCTTCGCGGCGCACCTGGCCCAGGCGCTGCGAGGCCTCGGTATAGCCGGCCTCGGCGCGCACCAATTGCGTCTTGGCGTCTTCGGCGATGAGCTGCTGGGCGCGCAACTCGCGGCCCAGGTTCTCGATCTCCTGGGCGCGCGCCAGCAGGCCGGCGGCCTCGGAATCGGGCGCATAGAAGCTCACCGCGAACTGACTCACCGCATGGCCCTCGCGGGTCATGATGACCTCGCCATGCGTGAGCTTGGCACGGCCCGCCAGAGCCTCGTCGATGCTGGCGGCGGTGTAGACGCCTTCCAGCCAGTCGTTCAGCAAGGCCTTCAAACCGGGCTGATCGTCCAGCCTCAACAGCTCGGTGAGGCGCGGCAGGGTCTCGTGGGTGTTGGCGATCGAGGCCGCGGGCGGCGAGTAAAACGCCAGCCGGGCGGGCGGCGCATCGCAGGCGAAGGCGCGCACCGTCTCCAGCCGGCCCACCTCCAGCGCCCCCATGCGCTCGCGCAGGGCCGCCTCCAGGGCGTTTTCCCAGCCCTGCTGGATGTGCAGCCTGGTCCACAGTCCGGCCAGGCCCTCCAGCCCATGCTTGGCCAGCCAGGGCTTGAGCTTGCCCTCGGTCTGCACCTTCTCTTGCAGGGCGCGCAGCGCATCGAGCTTGGCGGAGAGCTCCGATTGCCGCGCCAGCTGGGCGTTGGCATCCTGCTGTGCGGCGCGACGCGTCTCGTCCAGCGCCGGCACCTGCTCGGAGAGCTCGTGCAGGCGCGCATCGGCCAGCTCGCGCGCCTCGTCGGCGGCCTCGCTCTGGCGCTTCAATTCGGCCAGGCGATCCTGGTCCGGCAGGGTCAGGCCTTGCCGCTCGGTGGCCAGGCGCTCGCGCCGACCGCGCAACTGGCGCGCTTGCTCGTCGATATTGCGGCTCTCGGCGGCCAGCACCTGGATCTGCTGCTGCACCTGGGTCACCAGGCCGCGCTGCTCGTTGGCCCGGCCTTGAGCGGCGCGCACCGCGTCCTCGCTATTGGGCAGGTTCATGCCCTGCTCCTCGGCCTGGGCGGCGAGGATCTCGCTCTGCTCCTCGGCCGTGGCGATCTGCGCGCCGATGTGCTCCTGCTCCTCGCGCGCCTGGGCCGAGCGCTCTTCCCATTGCTGGTTCTGGGTGTGCAGCTCCAGCAGGCGTTGCTCAACGCGCTGGCGCCCCTCCACCACATAGCGGATGCGCTCTTCCAGCCGGCTCACTTCCAGCTGGGCCTCGGCCATGCGGCCCTGCGAGGCATGCAGCTCGTCGCCCGCCGCATAGTGGGCCTGGCGCACCGTTTCCAGCTCGGCCTCGACGGCGCGCAGCTCGGCCATGCGGGCCTCCAGCGCGTTCACCGCTTCGAGCTGCTCGCCCTTCACGCGCGCCTGTTCGCCGGTGGCGTCGCGGTGCTTGAGGAACCAGAGCTGATGCAGCTTGAGCGTGCCCTGCTCCTGCAGCTGGCGATAGCTGGCCGCCACCACGGCCTGCTTCTCCAGGCGCTCGAGGTTGTTGTTGAGCTCGCGCAGGATGTCGTCCACGCGGGTGAGGTTCTCGCGCGTGTCCTTGAGCCGGTTCTCGGTCTCGCGGCGGCGCTCCTTGTACTTGGAGACGCCGGCCGCCTCCTCGAGAAACATGCGCAGCTCTTCGGGCTTGCTCTCGATGATGCGGCTGATGGTGCCCTGGCCGATGATGGCGTAGGCGCGCGGCCCCAGGCCGGTGCCCAGGAACACGTCCTGCACATCGCGGCGGCGCACCACCTGGTTGTTGATGAAGTAGCTGGAGCTGCCGTCGCGCGTCAGCACGCGCTTGACGGCGATCTCGGTGAACTGGTTCCACTGGCCGCCGGCACGCGCGTCTTCATTGCTGAACACCAGTTCCACGCTGGCGCGGCTGGCCGGCTTGCGGTTGCCCGAGCCATTGAAGATCACGTCCTGCATGGACTCGCCGCGCAGCTCGCTGGCCTTGCTTTCGCCCAGCACCCAGCGCACGGCGTCCATGATGTTGGACTTGCCGCAGCCATTGGGCCCCACCACGCCCACCAGCTGCCCGGGCAGCTGGAAATTCGTGGGCTCGGCAAAGGACTTGAAGCCGGAGAGCTTGATCGAGTTCAGGCGCATTTCAGTGGACGCGTACTAAGCCCTTGATTTATTTACAGAAAAGCCCCTTCAAGGGGGCTCGTCTCGGGGCCGGATGATACCATCGGGGCCTCCCCATTTAAGACAAGCCCAGGGCCATGGCCCCGGGCCGCAGCATCCATGGCCACCCAGAAGAAAACCGCCAAGTCCGCAGCCCCCGCGCCCAAGATGCGCAAAGACGTGGAGCTCGCGCCCAAGCAGCGCGAGATGCCGCCCAACCCGCCCTCGCGTCCCAGCAAGGAGCTGCATGTCTTCCCCAACCCGGCCCCCGAGCGCGACTATGTGATCCAGTTCCAGGTGCCCGAGTTCACCTGCCACTGCCCGCTCACCGGCCAGCCCGACTTCGCGCACTTCACCATCGACATGATCGCGGACCAGTATTGCGTCGAACTGAAGAGCCTGAAGATGTATTTCTGGAGCTACCGCGACGAGGGCGCCTTCCACGAGAAGGTCACCAACACCATCCTGGAAGACATCGTCAAGGTCACCAACCCACGCTTCATCCGCATCACCGCCAAGTGGTATGTGCGCGGCGGCATCTACACCAATGTGGTGGTGGAGCACCGCAAGAAGGGCTGGAAGCCGCAGCCGCGCGTGGACCTGCCCGCGCATGGTTTCGAATCCGGTCTGCTGCGCTGATCGATCGCTGCGTGGCCCTGGCCTCCCACCCCGCGCATCAACTGGTCGAGGTGACGGTGCGGCGCAGCCGCATCGACGGCTTCGGCGTGTTCGCGGCCGAGGCGATTGGCGCGGGCGCGCGCCTGGGTGAGCTGACCGGCGAGGCCATCACGGTGGCCGAGGCGCGCCGCCGCGCCGAGGGCCGGCAGCGCCTGATGCTGGTGGAGCTCTCCGCCAGCCGCGCCATCGATGCCAGCCGCAGCAGCGACCCGATGCGCTTCACCAACCACAGCTGCGCACCGAATGCCCGCCTGCGGGTGGAGGCCGGCGAAATTGCCTTCTTCGCGCTGCGCGATATCTCGCTTGGCGAAGAAATAACCGTGTCCTACGGCAGCACCCACCACGAAGGGCGCCTGGCCTGCCGCTGCGGGGCCGAGAATTGCCAGGGTCAACTCTGAAGCCGCCATGAGCATTGCACCGCCTGCACCACACAACCCGCTGCTGGACAAGCTGCACCCCTACCCCTTCGAGCGCCTGCGCGCGCTCACCGCAGGGCTGACGCCCAACCCGGCCTACAAGCCCATCAGCCTGGGCATTGGCGAGCCCAAGCATCCCGCGCCCAAGCTGATCGAGGACGCCCTGGTGGCCAGCCTCAAGAGCCTCTCGGCCTACCCCGCCACCGCCGGTGCACCGGCCCTGCGCGAAGCCATCGTGGGCTGGCTGCGGCGCCGCTATGGCCTGAGCCTGGACGCGGCCACCCAGGTACTGCCGGTGAACGGTTCGCGCGAGGCGCTGTTCGCCATCGCGCAGACGGTGATCGACCCCACGCGTGCTGGCGCGACCGTGGTCTGCCCCAATCCCTTCTACCAGATCTACGAGGGCGCGGCCCTGCTGGCCGGCGCCGAGACGGCCTTCGCCAACTCGGATCCGGCGCGCAACTTTGCGGCCGACTGGTCGCAGATCGATGCCGCCACCTGGGCCAGGACGCAGTTGCTCTACGTCTGCTCACCCGGCAACCCGACCGGCGCGGTGATGCCGCTTTCGGAGTGGGAGCAACTGTTCGCGCTCAGCGACCGCTACGGCTTCGTGATCGCCTCGGACGAGTGCTACTCGGAGATCTACTTCCGCGACGAGGCGCCGCTGTCGGGCCTGGAGGCCGCGGTCAAGCTGGGGCGCAGCGATTTCAGGAACCTGATCGCCTTCACCAGCCTCAGCAAGCGCTCCAATGTGCCGGGCCTGCGCTCTGGCTTCGTGGCGGGCGATGCCCAGATCATCAAGCGCTTCCTGCTCTACCGCACCTACCATGGCAGCGCCATGAGCCCGATGGTGCAGGCGGCCAGCATCGCGGCCTGGGGCGACGAGGCCCATGTGATCGCGAACCGCGAGCAGTACCGCGCCAAGTTCGCCCAGGTGACGCCGCTGCTGGCCGAGGTGCTGGACGTGGCGCTGCCGGATGCCAGCTTCTATCTATGGGCTGGGGTACCTGGCGGAGACGATGTACGTTTCGCCCTGGAACTGCTGGCTCAATACAATGTCGCGGTGCTGCCGGGCAGCCTGCTGGCGCGAACCGCCCATGGCACGAATCCGGGCGCCGGGCGTATCCGCCTGGCCCTGGTGGCCGAGGTGGCCGAATGCATGGAAGCGGCCGAACGCATCCGCGCCTTCGCGAAGACCTACCAGGCCTGAGCCGCACCCGTATTCATCCATCCAACCTCTTCCCTCCCTCTTCGAACGAGTTTCCTCATGAGCCACCAAGCACTGCAATCCGTCATCGACCTCGCCTGGGAAGGCCGCGCCAACATCACCGCCACCAACGCCCCCGAGGTGCGCGAGGCGGTGGAGCATGTGATCGCCGAGCTGGATGCCGGCCGCCTGCGCGTGGCCGAGCGCCAGGCCGTGGGCCAGTGGACGGTGCACCAATGGATCAAGAAGGCGGTGCTGCTGTCCTTCCGGCTGAACGACAACCACATCATGGGCGAAGGCCCGCTGACCTTCTTCGACAAGGTGCCCACCAAGTTCGGCGGCATGAGCGAAGAGCAGCTGCGCGCCACCGGCGTGCGCGTGGTGCCGCCCGCGGTGGCACGCCGCGGCAGCTACCAGGCCAAGAACGTGGTGCTGATGCCTTCCTACGTGAACATCGGTGCCTATGTGGACGAGGGCGCGATGGTGGACACCTGGGCCACCGTGGGCTCCTGCGCGCAGATCGGCAAGAACGTGCACCTCTCCGGCGGCGTGGGCATCGGCGGCGTGCTGGAGCCCCTGCAGGCCAACCCCACCATCATCGAAGACAACTGCTTCATCGGCGCGCGCTCCGAGGTGGTGGAAGGCGTGATCGTGGAGGAGAACTCGGTGATCTCGATGGGCGTCTACCTGGGCCAGAGCACGCCCATCTACGACCGCGAGACCGACACCGTGAGCTATGGCCGCATCCCCGCCGGCTCGGTGGTGATCAGCGGCAGCCTGCCCAAGGCCGATGGCAAGTACAGCCTCTACGCCGCCATCATCGTCAAGAAGGTCGATGCCGGCACGCGCGCCAAGACCAGCATCAACGACCTGCTGCGCGCCTGATCTTCAGCCAACGCCAACGCGAGGGAGCACCGGCATGAGTGGAAACATGGAGCGCATCCTGCGCCTGATGGCGGAGAAAGGGGCGTCCGACTCCTATCTCTCGGCCAATATGCCGGTGCTGATACGCATCAACGGCCAGATCCTGCAGCTGTCCGACCAGTTGCTGAGCCCCTCGCAACCGCGCCAGCTCATCAGCGAGGTGATCGAGCCGGCCCAGCTGGCCGAGCTGGACCAGACCGGCGAGCTGAACATGGCGGTGTCGATCCCCAAGGTGGGCAGCTTCCGGCTCTCGGGCTTTCGCCAGCGCGGCAGCATCGCCGCGGTGTTCCGCCATATCCCGCACACCATCCCCTCGCTGGAAAGCCTCAACCTGCCGCCGATACTGGGCAAGCTGGTGCAGGAAAAGCGCGGCCTGATCCTGATGGTGGGCGCCACCGGCACCGGCAAGAGCACCACGCTGGCCGCCATGCTGGAGCAGCGCAACCAGAACATGGCCGGCCACATCCTCACCATCGAGGACCCGCTGGAATACCTGTTCACCAACAAGCGCTCGGTGGTGAACCAGCGCGAGGTGGGGCGCGACACCGCCTCGCTGCAGGTGGCCTTGAAGAACGCGCTGCGCCAGTCGCCCGACTGCATCCTGATCGGCGAGATCCGCGATCGCGACACCATGACGGCGGCGATCTCCTATGCGCTCTCGGGCCATCTGGTGGTGGCCACCCTGCACGGCAACAACAGCTACCACGCGCTGAACCGCATCCTCTCCTTCTACACGCCGGAATCGCGCCCCGCGCTGCTCAACGACCTGGCCGCGGGCCTGAAGGCGGTGATCTCGCAGCGCCTGGTGCGCGCCACTGCGGGCGGCCGCGTACCGGTGACCGAGATCATGCTCAACACCAAGCTGATCGCCGAGTTCATCGAGCAGGGCGATTTCACCAGCGTGAAGGAGGCGATGGAGAAGTCGATTGCCGAGGGCTCGCTGACCTTCGAGGAGCATTTCGCCAAGCTCATCAAGGACGGCACCATCACGCGCGAGGAAGGCCTGGCGTTTGCCGACTCGCCCACCAACCTGCTGTGGCGGCTGCAGAACGACATGCCCGGCCAGACCAAGCCGAGCGCCAAGAAGGAAGAGCCGGCCCAGGACGAGGCCAGCTTCACCGAGATCACCCTGGACGTGAGGCCCGAATAAGCATGAGTCAGGCAGACAGCACTTTTGCGCTGCTCGAGCAGCTGATCGCCCTGCCCTCGGTGACGCCGCGCGATGCCGGTTGCCTGGAGCTGCTGGGCGCGCGCCTGCAGGCCCTGGGCTTCGAGCTGGAGCGCATGGACTCGGGGCCCGAGGACTTCCGCGTCAGCAATCTCTGGGCGATCAGGCGCGGCAGCGCCGCCGACGGTCCGGTGCTGATGTTTGCCGGCCATACCGACGTGGTGCCCACCGGCTCGCTGGCGGCCTGGACCAGCGACCCCTTCGTGCCCAGCTACCGCGATGGCCGCCTCTACGGCCGCGGCACGGCCGACATGAAGAGCTCGCTGGCGGCCATGGTGGTGGCCTGCGAGGCCTTTGTGGCCGCGCATCCGCAGCATGCCGGCAGCATCGCCTTCCTGCTCACCAGCGACGAGGAAGGCCCGGCCCGCGATGGCACGGTGGTCTGCTGCGAGCGCCTGAAGGCGCGCGGCCAGCGCCTGGACTACGCCATCGTCGGCGAACCGACCTCGGTGGCTCAGATCGGCGACATGGTCAAGAACGGCCGCCGCGGCACGCTCAGCGGCAAGCTGCGCGTGCAGGGCATCCAGGGCCATGTGGCCTACCCGCAGCTGGCGCGCAACCCGGTGCACCAGGCCGCGCCCGCGCTGGCCGAACTGGCCGCCGAGCTCTGGGACCAGGGCAACGAGTATTTCCCGCCCACCACCTTCCAGATCTCCAATATCAAGGCCGGCACCGGCGCCACCAATGTGATCCCCGGCGAGCTGGAGCTGGATTTCAACTTCCGTTTTTCCACCGAGTCCACGCCGGATGGCCTGAAGGCGCGCGTGCATGCGCTGCTCGATCGCCATGGCCTCGAATACAACCTCGACTGGGTGCTGGGCGGCGAGCCCTTCCTGACGCCGGTGGGCAATCTCTCGGCCGCGCTGAGCGCCGCCATCGAGGCCGAGACCGGCCGCCGGCCCGAGCTCTCCACCACCGGTGGCACCTCGGACGGCCGCTTCATCGCCAAGATCTGCCCCCAGGTGCTGGAGTTCGGCCCCATCAACGCCAGCATCCACAAGATCGACGAGTACGTGCCGGTCGACAATATCGCGCCGCTCACCGCCATCTACCGGCGCACCCTGGAGAACCTGTTGCTGTGACCACCCTGATTGCCTGCATCGAGGCCCACGCCGCCCGCCTGACCGAGGCGGGCGTTTCTTTTGGGCATGGCACCACCAATGCCTTTGACGAGGCGGCCTGGCTGGCGCTGTGGAGCCTCAACCTGCCGCTGGATGCGCTCGACGCGCATGCCGAGCAAGACCTGACCCCGGAGCAGCAGGCGCGCCTGGCCGCCCTGGTGGATGAGCGCATCCTGAGCCGCAAGCCCGCCGCCTACATCACGCGCGAGGCCTGGCTGCAGGGCGTGCCCTTCTATGTGGACGAACGCGCCATCGTGCCGCGCAGCTTCATCGCCGAACTGATCGCCGACGCGAGCATCGACGCCTGGCTGTCGGACCAGACGCGGCGCGTGCTGGATCTGTGCACCGGCAACGGCAGCCTGGCCGTGCTGGCCGCGCTGGCCTGGCCCGAGGTGCAGGTGGACGCCATCGACCTCAGCCCCCAGGCGCTGGAAGTGGCCGAGATCAATGTGGCCAAGCATGCCTTGCAGCAGCGCATCCGCCTGCTGCAGGGTGACGGCCTGGCGCCGGCGCAGGGGCCTTACGACCTGATCCTGTGCAACCCGCCCTATGTGAACAGCCAGTCCATGGCCCGCCTGCCCGCCGAGTACCGCGCCGAGCCCGAGCTGGCCCTGGCCGGCGGCAGCGACGGCATGGACTTTGTGCGCCGCCTGTTGGCGGACGCCCCGCAGCACCTCAGCGAGCATGGCGTGCTGGTGCTGGAGATCGGCAACGAGCGCGCGTTTTTTGAAGCGGCATTCCCGCAACTGGAAGTGGCCTGGATGGAAACATCGGCCGGAGAAGATCAAGTTTTGCTAGTCACTCAAGAGTCCCTGAAGAAAGCCCTGCACGCATGATCACGCTGCGCAATATCACGCTGCGTCGCGGCACCAAGGTCGTGCTGGACGATGCCAGCGTCACGCTGCAGCCCGGCGAGAAGGTCGGCCTGGTGGGCCGCAACGGCGCCGGCAAGTCCAGCCTGTTCGCGCTGCTCACCGACAAGCTGCAAAGCGACAAGGGCGACGTCGACATTCCGCGCCAATGGACCATGGCCGAGGTGGCGCAGAACATGCCCGAGACCGAGATGCCGGCCACCGACTTCGTGCTGGAGGGCGACACCCGCCTGATGGCCGCGCAGCAGGCCCTGGCCGCGGCCGAGGCGGCCGAGGACGGCCACGCCATGGCCGATGCCCACGCCCTGCTGATGGACGCCGGCGTGTTCGACGCCCGCCCGCGCGCGCAGGCCCTGCTGATGGGTCTGGGCTTCACCGGCGCCCAGGTGGATGCCCCGGTGAACAGCTTCTCGGGCGGCTGGCGCATGCGCTTGCAGCTGGCGCGCGCACTGATGTGCCCGGCCGATCTGATGCTGCTGGACGAGCCCACCAACCACCTGGACTTGGACGCCCTGGTCTGGCTGGAAGCCTGGCTGCAGCGCTACGAGGGCACGCTCATCATCATCAGCCATGATCGCGAGTTCCTGGATGCGATCACGCGCGTGACCCTGCACCTGGATGAGATGAAGCTGATGCGCTATGGCGGCAACTACACCGCCTTCGAGGCGATGCGCGCCGAGCGCATGGTGCTGCAGCAGGCCGCATTCGAGAAGCAGCAGGACCGCATGGCCCATCTGCAGAAATTCATCGACCGCTTCAAGGCCAAGGCCAGCAAGGCCAAGCAGGCGCAGAGCCGCGTGAAGGCGCTGGAGCGCATGGAGCGCCTGGCGCCGGTGCTGACCGCCTCGGACTTCTCCTTCGAGTTCCGTGAGCCGGTTAGCCTGCCGAATCCGATGCTGATGTTCGACGAGGTGGCCTGCGGCTATGAGACCGACGAAGGCGAGAAGATCATCGTGCGCGGCATCAACCGCTCGGTGCTGGCCGGCCAGCGCATCGGCATCCTGGGCGCCAACGGCCAGGGCAAGTCCACCGTGGTGAAAACCATCGCGCGCATGCAGCGGGCTCTGGGCGGCAAGATCACCGAGGGCAAGGGCCTGCAGATTGGCTACTTTGCCCAGCAGGAAATGGATGTGCTGCGCCCCGACGAGGGGCCGCTCTCGCACATGGTGCGGCTGGCCAAGGAGGTCAGCCCGAGCGCGCGCGAGCAGGAGCTGCGCGACTTCCTGGGCCAGTTCCGCTTTGTCGGCGAGATGGTGAACCAGCAGGTCGGCAGCCTTTCCGGCGGCGAGAAGGCCCGCCTGGTGCTGGCCATGCTGGTGTGGCAGCGCCCCAACCTGCTGCTGCTGGACGAACCGACCAACCACCTGGACCTGAACACCCGCGAAGCGCTCTCGATGGCGCTGAACGAGTTCGAGGGCACGGTGATGCTGGTGAGCCATGACCGTGCGTTGCTGCGCGAGGTCTGCGATGAGTTCTGGCTGGTGAGCAAGGGCGTGGTCGGGCCCTTCGACGGCGACCTGGACGACTACCAGCGCTGGCTGCTGGAGCAGTCCAAGGAGGCCGCCAAGGCGGCCAAGGAAGCGGCCAAGGAGGCCGCGAAGGCGGGCGCGAAGAAACCCGCCGTGGTGGTGGCTGCGGCACCGGTGGCGGCGCCCGCGCCTGCGCCCAAGCGCGAGGACCGCAAGGCCAGCGGCCAGGCGCGCCAGAAACTGGCCGAGCAGACCAAGCCCATGCGCAAGGAGATGGAAGCGATCGACGCCAAGCTCAACAAGCTGGCGGACGAGCGCACGGCGCTGGAAGCACAGCTGGCATCGGGCACGGTCACGCCGGCCCAGATCGCCGATCTGGGCAAGCGCCTGAAGACCATCCACGACGAACTCGAGGCGGCCGAGCTGCGCTGGCTGGAGCTCAGCGCCGAGGTCGACGCGCTGCACGCAGCGGCCGACTGACGGCTCAGCTCAGCAGCAAGGCCGCAATGCCGAGCGCGGCCGGCAGCGCCTGCACGAAGAGGATCTTGCGGCTGGCGGTGGCCGCGCCATACAGGCCGGCCACCAGCACGCAGCCCAGGAAGAAGAACTGCACCGGACGGCCGGCGGCGTCGCCCAGCAGCAGGCCCCAGGCCAGGCCGGCGGCCAGGAAGCCGTTGTAAAGCCCCTGATTCGCGGCCAGCACCTTGCTGGCTTCGGCGAATTCGGCCGTCAGGCCGAAGGCGCGGCGCCCGCGTGGCGTGGTCCAGAGAAACATTTCCAGCACCAGGATGTAGACGTGCAGGGCCGCCACCAGCCCCACCAAGATCTTGCTCACCATGCCCATCGCAGCTCCTCAGAAGCAATACCCATTTAGATTGTGTGCAATTTAATTGCGAACTACATTAACGCCCATGGACAGCGCACGCACCATCCGTACAAACCGCAAGCAGACCGAGGCCCGCGCGCACGCCGACTGGCTGGCACTGGACCAGCAGCTCTGCTTTGCGCTCTACGCCAGCTCGTTGGCCATGACCAAGCTCTACAAGCCGCTGCTGGCGCCGCTGGGCCTGACCTATCCGCAGTATCTGGCGATGCTGGTGCTCTGGGAGGGCGATGACCTCAGCGTTTCGGCCCTGGGCGAACGGCTGCAGCTGGATTCCGGCACCCTGACCCCCCTGCTCAAGCGCCTGGAAGCCAACGGCCTGATCCGGCGGCAGCGCGCACTGGACGATGAGCGGCGTGTCCACATCCTCCTCACCGACGCCGGCGCTGCACTGCGCCAGCGCGCCAAACCCATTCCCAAGGCCCTGGCCTGTGCGAGCGCCTGTTCGCTCGATGAATTGAGTTCCCTCACCCGGCGTCTGCATGAGCTGCGCGCGCAGCTCGGCAACGCCGCCTCCACCTGAACGATTCGTTCGCAAAGGAAAGCACCATGGCTCTCGACAAAGTCCTCTACACCGCCACCGCCACCGCCACCGGCGGCCGCCAGGGCTCGGCCAAGTCTTCGGACGGCGCGCTCAAGATCGAACTCAGCACGCCGCGCGAGCTGGGCGGCGCCGGCGGCCCGGGCACCAACCCCGAACAGCTGTTTGCCGCCGGCTACTCTGCCTGCTTCATCGGCGCGATGAAGGCTGTGGGCGCGGCACAGAAGATCGCCATCCCGGCCGATGTCTCCATCACCTCGGACGTGGGCATCGGCCCGATCCCGGCCGGCTTCGGCATCCAGGTGGCGATGCGCATCAGCCTGCCGGGCATGGAGCGCGCCGCCGCCCAGGCCCTGATCGACGCTGCGCACAAGGTCTGCCCCTACTCGAACGCCACACGCGGCAATATCGACGTGACGCTGACCCTGGTCTAAGCTGCTCCAGCAAGCCCGGACATGCCGGCTACCAGGTGGCCGGCTAGTGTCAGGCAAGCAGGCCGAGCATCAACTCGACCCTCGCCTTGACCGGCGACAGCTCACCGGCCGACGGCAGCGCGCCTTCGGGCGCCCCCACCACGGCGGCGCCAGTACAGCGCGTGGCACGCAACACCGGCAGGCCCGCAGCACGGGCGCGCTTCAGCGCCTCCAACAGCGAAGCATGCACGGTCGCATTGCCCGTACCCTCGATCACGAGGCCGCGGGCGCCCGCTGCGACCAGCGCGTCGATCACCACACCATCCGCACCAGCATGGCTGGCGACGATGTCGACGCGCGGCCAGAGCTCGGGGTCGGCCGCGACGACATCAAGGCCCAAGGGCGCGCAGCTTGGCCAGTGGCGCAGCACCCTAACCTGCCCCTCCAGCACCAAGGCCAACGGTCCAGCCTCACCCGAGCTGAACGCATCCAGCGCGAAGGGCTGGGCTTTGCGCACCTCGACCGGACCATGCACACGCCCCTGCAGTACGGCCAGCACCCCGCTCGCGCCCGGGTGGGCGGCCACCGTCACGGCATCGAGCAGGTTTTGCGGGCCATCAGACTGCAAGGAGGTCACCGGCCGCATCGCCGCCGTCAACACCACGGGCTTGCCTGGTGCCAACACCCGATGCAGGAAGTAGGCGGTCTCCTCCAACGTGTCGGTGCCATGCGTCACGACCACGCCGGCCACCTCGGGCCTGGCGAGGTGATAGGCCACCCGCTGCGCCAACAGCCGCCAAACGGCATGGCTCATGTCCTTGCTGTCCAGCTGCGCGACCTGCTCGGCTTCGAGCTGCCGCGCAGCCAATGCCGGCACTGCCGTCACCAGATCAGCCACGCTGATCTGGCCGGCCACGTAGCCCACGTCATCACCCGCACCGGCGATCGTGCCGCCGGTGCCCAGGATCACGATCAAGTCATTGGTGTTGCTTTGCAATTTATTCAATCCTGGATGAAAATACAGTAGCTGGATAAATGATCAGAGGCCTGCAGTGGCTCGGTCTGCCAGTTTCAGCCCATTTCCAGCGAGGTCAGCGTGGACGATAGCCCCAAACTCACAGCCCGGCAGCAGCAAATCCTCGATCTGGTACGCACCAGCATCGAGCAAACCGGTGCGCCACCCACGCGCGCCGAGATTGCACAGGAGCTCGGATTTCGCTCCGCCAACGCCGCCGAAGAGCATTTGCAGGCCCTGGCGCGCAAGGGCGTGATCGAATTGCTGGGTGGCACCTCGCGCGGCATACGGCTGCGCTCGGACACCCTGCGCGCCCTCAACCTGGCGCGCGAGGCACGCACCGGCGTCAGCGGCATGCAGTTCAATCTGCCCATGCCGGGCTTGAACCAACTCACCCTCCCCCTGGTAGGGCGCGTGGCGGCAGGCTCGCCCATATTGGCGCAAGAACATATCGAGCAAAACTATAGCGTCGAGGCCGGCATGTTTGCGCGCAAGCCGGACTATTTGCTACGCGTACGTGGCATGAGCATGAAAGACATCGGCATCATGGATGGCGACCTGCTGGCCGTGCAGCGTGCCAGCGAGGCCAAGAACGGTCAGATCGTGGTGGCGCGCATCGGCGATGAGGTCACCGTGAAGCGTTTCAAACGCGGCAAGCAAGGCATTGAACTGCTGCCCGAGAACCCCGATTTCGAGCCCATACGCGTAACCGAAGGCGACCAGAGCTTTGCGCTCGAAGGGCTGGCGGTCGGCCTGATTCGCTCGCAGTTTCTCTCCTGAGGCGGCGCGCCCATGGTGAAACCGAGCAAGGCGGCGCATCGCGACGACTGCGTGGCGCTGGAGCAGATCCCGAATATCGGCCCCGCCATGGTGGAGGATCTGCGTCTGCTTGGCATACGCGTGCCAGGCGAGTTGCGCGGGCGTGATGCCTTCGTGCTCTACCAGCAGCTCTGCGCCATTACCGAGCAGCGCCACGACCCCTGCGTGCTCGATACATTGATGGCGGCGGTTGACTTCATGGCCGGTGCTGCCGCAGCGCCCTGGTGGCATTACACGCCACAGCGCAAGGCGCTCTACGGCAGTATCTAGCGCATAAAGAAAAACCCCGACTACTTGCGCAATCGGGGTTTGACAAAAATGTTGGCGGAGTGGACGGGACTCGAACCCGCGACCCCCGGCGTGACAGGCCGGTATTCTAACCAACTGAACTACCACTCCAGATGGATGAGCATTATATAACTCGTCGCATCAACAAGTTTCGTAAACTCGCAGCGCTTGCGCGCTGCCGTTTACCAAGCCTTGTAAAACTTGGCGTCCCCTAGGGGATTCGAACCCCTGTAGTCACCGTGAAAGGGTGGTGTCCTAGGCCTCTAGACGAAGGGG